>JAFURE010000011.1 GCA_017471985.1 Akkermansia sp.
CGTATCCCTAGGTTCTCGCCCAAATTACGATAATTGTCAAAAATCGTAAATTTGCATTTCTAATTGCAAGCGACTTGCAAAAACATTCCTAAAAGATTGTATAAGACTTGTTTATGACAGAACAATACAAGTCTTTTTCATTGTATATGAGACTGTGTTTATGTTTATGAGTATCGTTACAGCTCGTTCAGGGGTACCCGTTTCCACGCGCGATGGAATGCCGGGGTACACATCTCGGACCGCTTCGCGCAGTATACAGCATTGCGAATGCTGTAGGTTCGGTTTATCTTTCATTGTCAGGTCACAAGAATAATCAGCTTTCTCAAATAAGATCTACATTTCAAATGAAGTTTTGCCGAAGCAATGCGAAAGTGAAAAAAATCAATAATTCCAACATTTTCGCTTGAAACAGCATTCGCAATGCTGTATACTGCTCTCGTTGGACTGTAGCTAGTCTGCATTGTTCTCATAGCGCTAGGGAATGAGCGGTCTGCACAACCGACATTCAATCATATAATCTGTTAATCAACACTTAACAATCATGAAGAAAACTCTTATTACTTTGCTTGCTACGGCAGCTTGTGTAATGGGTGCCGACGAGTGGACGCTGTCCACAACTGACGCGTACTCAGGAAACCAAGGTGGTTCATACACCGGTGTTGCCTTCACCTTGTCTGCTACAGACACTCAGCGTTTCACAGTAGAAGGTGGCACATTGGACGAACTGGCTACACTGTGCAGCATCACTATCACCGAACGTGGTGGCTATGATTGGGAGGACCGTGTTCTTTACATCACAGACGCCAACAATGTTTACCTTGGTGCTTCTTCCACCTTCACTAAACAGGAAGGTTCGAATGATGCAGTATTCACTTTCGATGATTCCATCACATTGAACACTGCTAATACCTACTACGCTTACTTCTGGAAGCCCAGCGATAAGGCATATGAGAGCTGGGTAGCAGGAGAGACAGTTATAGGATCCGGCAAATACTATAGCGTACATTGTGCTGCAGTTGGCGGTTCTTATACTGGAGCTAATGCCTCCAACTGGGGCTTGATGAATGGTCAGAAATCTTTAGCCTCTACAGGCTTTGCCCCGGTAATGACCATCGAGGTATCCAGCCTTAGCGTCCCCGAGCCGACCACGGCTACACTGAGCCTGCTGGCCCTGGCGGGTCTGGCAGCACGCCGCCGTCGCCGCTAAGATAACGATAGCATAAGCAACATCAATAAAAAAGCCGCTGTTCTTCTGATGAGGAACGGCGGCTTTTCTATTGTAGATTTTCAGATTGAGCAAACACCTTTATTGACGCGTTGGAACAATAGGGAAAAGGGCAATTTGTTGAAATACAAGTTACAAGTTTCGATAGACAAGTTGGCATGTTCCGCAGCTTACGCCGCAAGGTGACAGGGGGCTTCGTGTCTGCGCTTACTACGCCCCCCCGGAGGAGCTTAGCCGCAGCGACTGCCCGCGCTTTAAGGCGCGGCCTGCCGCGGCGTAGCAAGCGAGCGCAGCGAGACGCGAAGCCGGGGGCGTGAACGGTAGCTCCGGCCACGCTATTTGCGGCGCAGCCGCCAAGCTACTCACTTTCAACTTTAAACTTTCAACATCCAACTTTAAAAGAGCTGCTTCAGGAAGCCGATTTCGTCGAGATAGAGCTTAGAGGAGCATGTGTAGGGGGAGGAGAGGCTGGGGCCGGAGAGCACCACGCCATCCTCGGCGCCGCCACTGCCCTGCACACGGAAACAGGGGAGCAACAAGCCACGCGTACGGGGGCGCACACCGAGCTGAATGGTACCGTCGGCCAGCTTGAAGACACTCTGAACCGTGCTCATGGAGATGATGACACCGCCGGGAGTAGCATAGCAGGGACGCCAGCGCATGTTGGGCGTGGCAATGTCGGGGCCATTGCTGAAATCGTAGAAGGGCATCTGGCGCGGGGGAATAGCCTTCAACAGAATGCGGCGCATGTGAGTGCTGCCCACAATCTGGGAAATGCGGTTCTCAATCACCTCATCCACCGATTCAATGAGATGGACAGGGGTGCGAGTGATGAGCGGCCAGAGCACAGCGAGCACCGTTTCGTGCGGTTCACCGTGGCCGACAGTGGTCAGCAGGCGGTGGCGGCCTTCCTTCAGAGCATTGACGCGACGCACCTGCTCAACATTGAGCCACAGGCGGTGCAGCTGCTCCAAATCGCGAGTAGCCTCTATCAACTTCTCCAGCCACTTAGCGGGCAACGCCGGACAATTCTCGGGCACCTGACGGCTGATGATAGCACCGGCGACCTGGAAACCGCTCAGAGACCCGCCATGCCAGTGCACGACAGGGCGACGCCCACGATGCTCCAGCAGGCGCAGGAGCTCATCGCGACTGCCACCGACAGAAACATCGAGACACTCAGCCGAGAGCGAGCGGAAGGCCGACAGAACAGCCGCGGAATTGAAGTCCTCATGCATAGGCTCACCGACAATCACGGTGTAGCTATAGGGAAGATGGCGCGGCAGTTTGAAAGGCAAGGTATAGAAGAAACGGTTGCGATAGAAAGAGAATATACTGCCCCACACACCATCCATGTACATGGGGATGATGGGAGCGTGGGCGCGGCGGGCAATGATTTCCATGCCACGGCGGATGGGAGTCAGACAGCCGGTACGGGTGAGCTGGCCCTCGGGGAAGATGCAGATGAGGTCGCCATTTTCAATACCGCGGGCTGCCTTGTTGATAGCATCCCTCGGGTTAGAGCTCGAAATGGGCACTGAGTTGAAGATTTCCAGCAGCCAGCCGAGCAGTTTGGCCGCCATGAACTCCTCTGCCACCACAAATCGGATGGGGCGCGGGCACACCATGGTCAGGAACAGAGCATCGGCATAGGTCACGTGGTTGCACACAATCAGGGCACCACCCACCGGGGGTATACGGTCAGCATTGATGACGCGCGGGCGATAGAAGAACTTCATGAACCAGATACCCACCATGCGAATGAACTCCTGCGGGATGAGGCGCAGTGAGGTCACCATGATGAAAGCACTGAGCAGGAAGAGCACCAGGAACTGGTCGCGTGGTCCTGCACCATAGTTGTTCATGAGCCACATGATGATAACAGCCACAAGCCCCATGAGGTTGTCAATGAGGTTGCCGGCAGCAATGATGTTGCCGCGGTTGGCGGGGTCGCAGTTGTCCTGCAGGAAGGCATTGAGCGGCACCAGATATGCAGCGCCGAATGCACCGGTAAGGGTCAGGAAAATGTTGCTCGCCAGACTGTCCACCTCAAGAATCGTGAGCATGAAAGTGCTGATGGTGATACCAATGGCACCGAAGGGAATAAGCCCCAGCTCATTCTTGCCACGGCAGAGCAGAGAGGCCACACCGCCACCCAGCACCACGCCACCGCCAAGCCAGGCCATCAGAATACCGCACTGCATCGAGAAGTCCACCGTCGGGTCACTGGCGGACATCTCCTTGGCAATCTGAATGAGAATAAGGAACAGCGAACCTGCCAGGCTCCAGAAGTATGCAATACCCAGCTCACTGAGGCGCAGGTCGCGATCCTTCCACAGGTACTTCACCTGCACAAAGTGCTCGTAGAACAGGCTCCAGGCAAAGGGCTTGTTGGGCTTAACAGGATAGCGGGGCAACACAAAGGAACATATTGCCACAACAGCCGCTATGCCAATGAATATCATCGTGGGTAACCTGACTGCACGCCAGCCCGACACCTGATCATCTGCCCCTGCTCCGTACTGAGCCACAAACTCGTTGGAGTAGGCATCCAACAGGTAACTGAACCAGAAGAACACGCCAATCTGCGCCAGCAACAGCACGAAAACAAGGCTGATTTCAATGATACCGGAACCGAAACCAATATAGCGCGAGCCCAGAAGGTCCTTCACAATACCCTTCTTGGCAGGGCTCAAAATCGTAGCCTGCGTGGCAAACACGGCAAACCAGATAATAGCACCGCGCATATCTGTTTTGTAAAAGCAGAAGAGCATGCAACTCATGACCACTATCTGCAGCAGGCTCATCACCTGAATGATACGGGTCTTGCAGAAACAGTCAGCCAACCACCCCACCAACGGAGAAAACAGAATATAGGGCAGCACGAAAATGGCTCCCAGGAAATACTCCAAATCGCTGCCGGCCGTACCCCACAACCACACCCCCAGCGGAATCAGCAGGAACTGCACCGCTTTCTCGTTGAACGCATTCACCGCCTGTACGGTCACCAGCGTCCAGAACCCGGCCCACTCTTTGCGCGACGGTTCTTTGTAAAAATGTTCAAGCTCTTCTTGCATAACTTCTCCCACCAGTATCTCACACTTTGCTCAATATGCAAGAAAAAAACGCTCGTATACGCGCATATTACGCGCGCGGGAGGCAAAAAAAAGCCTGCAGCCGTGGAGCTGCAGGCGGTTGAAACTCTTCGGTTCCTTTGCTTTAGCCCAGAGTGGGCTTCTTGGCGCGGCGAACGGCGCCGAAACGCTTCTGGAACTTGTCGATACGACCCTCGGTGTCCACGAACTGGTTCTTACCGGTGAAGAAGGGGTGGGAGTCAGAGGTAATACCGCAGGAAATCACATAGTGCTCAACACCGTCAATCTCCTCCTTCTTAGCGGAAGTAGCGGTGGAACGGGTGATGAAGCGGCGGCCCGTGGTGATGTCCACGAACACAACAGGATTGTACTTGGGATGCAGATCAGCTTTCATAGTCTTTCAGGCTGCGTTACCGTCGCAGCGCGGCCGGAATTATACAGACAACTCCCCCATTGTCAAGCACAATTCTCAGAATTTCAGCAAAAAGCGCGTAAGAAGACCATTTTCCACCAATTCAAAAACTCAAAAATCCTCTTTCCAACAAAAAGCGGCTTGTGCAATGGGGGATTGTATGGTATGATAGCGGCGCAAGATAATCACTCACGCTTATGGCAACACAACTTGAGCAACTGAAGCAGTACACCACCGTGGTGGCCGATACCGGTGACTTCCGCCAGATGGAGGAGTTCGCCCCGCAGGATGCCACCACCAATCCCTCCCTCATTCTCGCAGCAGCCGGCAAGCCCGAGTACCGCAGCATTGTGGAGGAAGCCGTGGCCCCCTACAAGGGCCGTGAAGTCACCCCTGCGCTGATGGATGAGATTGTGGACAAGGTTGTTGTGGCCTTCGGTCTGGAGATTCTCAAGCGTGTGCCGGGTCGCGTATCGAGCGAGGTGGATGCCCGCCTTTCCTTCGACACCGAGGCCACGGTTGCCCGTGCCCGCAGCATCATGGGCATGTACGAGGCAGCCGGCATTCCCCGCGAGCGTGTGCTCATCAAGATAGCCTCCACCTGGGAGGGTATTCAGGCCGCCCGCGTGCTGGAGCAGGAGGGCATACACACCAACCTGACCCTGCTCTTCAGTCTGGTACAGGCAGTGGCATGTGCCGAGGCAGGCGTACGCCTCATCTCCCCCTTCGTGGGTCGAATCCTTGACTGGTTCAAGGCCAACACCAAGGAGGAGTACACTGCCGAGACCGACCCCGGCGTGGTTTCCGTACGCACCATCTACAATTACTACAAGAAGTTCGGTTACCCGGTGCAGATTATGGGTGCCTCCTTCCGCAACAAGGGTGAGGTACTGGCACTGGCCGGCTGTGACCTGCTGACAATCTCCCCCGGCCTTCTGGCTGAGCTTGCCGCCAGCGAGGAGCCCGTGACTCCCTGCCTGAATGAGGAGGCCGCCCAGGCCAGCGACATCGAGCGCATACCGGCAGACGAGAAGAGCTTCCGCTTCCTCTTCAACGAGGACGCCATGGCTACCGAGAAGACCGCCGACGGTATTCGCCGCTTTGCCGCCGACATCCGCAAGCTGGAGGCTATGCTGGCCGCCATGCTGTAAAGATTTTAACCAACACACATACACCAAAAAATCATGAAAGTACTCGTTACAGGCGGTTGCGGCTACATTGGCTCGCACACCGTACGCCAGTTAGTGAAGGCCGGGGCAGATGTGACCGTGCTCGACAGCATGGTATATGGCCACCCCGGCGCTATTGTTGACAAAGAAGTTAAGCTCGTGAAGGGTGACCTGGGTGACCCCGCCATTGTGTACCCCCTGCTGGTGAACGGCAAGTTCGATGCCGTGGTGCACTTTGCCGCCTTCATTCAGGTGGGTGAGTCTGTCACCGACCCGCTGAAGTACTATGAGAACAACATTGCCAAGCCCCTGGTGCTGCTGCGTGCTATGATGCTGGGCGGCTGCAAGCGCTTTGTGTTCTCCTCCACCTGCGCTACCTACGGTGAGCCCACTCAGATTCCGATTCCCGAGACCGAGAAACAGGACCCCATCAATCCCTACGGCGGTTCCAAGTTCATGCTCGAGAAGGTCTGCAAGGACTGCGAGCGCGCCTACGGCCTCAAGAGCGTGTTCCTGCGCTACTTCAACGCCTCCGGTGCCTCTGTGGACGGCCTTATCGGCGAAGACCACGAGCCCGAGTCTCACCTTATCCCCGTCATTCTGCAGGCCATTAAGGGAGAGCGCCCGGGTATCACCGTATTCGGCACCGACTACGACACCCCGGACGGCACCTGCATTCGCGACTACATCCACGTAGACGACCTGGCCGACGCTCACCTGCGCGCTCTGGATTACCTGATGAAGGGTGGCGACACCAACTGGTTCAACCTCGGCACCGGCAACGGTTTCTCGGTAAAGCAGATTATCGATGCCGCTGAGAAGGTAACCGGCATGAAGGCTCCCGTGGAGTACGGTCCGCGCCGTGAGGGAGACCCGCCCCGCCTGATTGCCGACTCCCGCAAGGCTGCTGAAATCCTGGGCTGGATTCCCAAGTATCAGGATGTCACTCAGATTGTGGAGACAGCCTGGAAGTGGCACAACGGCCCCAACGGCGGCCATTATTAATCCGTAAAAAGCATTTTGAAAAAGCACGGCGGGCTTCGGTCCGCCTGCTTTTTCTGTAATCACATGCTCGAAATCATCATCATAGCCCTGGCACTGGCAGTGGATGCCACCGTGTACTCCTTTTCCTACGGTTTGGTACTGCGCTGCTGTCGGTTAAGGAACTCCCTGTGGTTGGCGCTGACGGTAGGCGCCTTTCAGGCCGGCATGCCTCTGCTGGGCTATCTGGGTGGCGAAGGTGTGCGTGACATCGTAGCTCAATGGCAGGATGGAATCGTAGCGGCCGTATTCTGCGGGCTGGGCGCTTACGTCATCTATGGCGCGTGGAAAGGTGATGAGGATGAGTGCGATTGTTGCAGCAAAGACTGCAATCCGCTGGGGCTTATTGCCCTGCTCCTGATAGGTGTAGCGACGGCGATTGATGCTCTGGCTGTGGGTGTAGCCATGGCTCTGGGCGACATAGGTGGCACAAACCTCAGCCTGCCCCGGCTCTTTACCCATGTGAGCATTATCGGCGCCGTGACCTTCGTCTGCTCGCTGGCAGCATTCCACAGTGCCCGGCTGTTGCACCACCTGCCCACTCGTTGGCTGGAATCAATCGCCGGACTTCTGCTCATTGCTCTGGGGCTTAAGAGCCTGCTCTGAGCGTGGCTCATGCACTGCGGCAAGCGCCATGAGCAGCGCCTCCACCTGTCTGAACTCGTCGCGTATGTGAAGGGCAGGCAAATGAGTTATATCTTTCCCCGGCAGAAAAAACAGCAGAATACTACCGTCTGCAAGTATATCCTTGGAAAAGGGGTAACAATCAGCTGCCGGACATGGCTCCCACCCTGCCATATATACCCCACTACTGCCAATAGCAAAGGAATCGGGAGTGCGGCGGAATCTGCGCACGTAGGCCCACAACATCAGCATCACAAGGCCCACCATCAACACGAGTACCACCCAGCCAAAGCCGACATACGCTCCGTCCTGCGGTTCAGCCAGAGCACTCACCACTACGGATGAGCAGAAGATGAGCAGCCCCGCAAGAATGCACCATTCTCTCCGCGAGGGGTGTTCAGCAACCTCCACTCCTGCCCCGTACAACAGCTCTCCGGCAGGTAACAAGGGGTGAGTTCCGGCTTGCGGCACCGGCCGGGGAAAAGGGATATAGGCAGTCTGAGCCTGCTCGATGAGGGCCACGAGCTGTGCCGGAGCCGCCACGCCCCGGAACCTCACATCAGCCCCGAACCAACAGCCCTCCAACCTGACATCTCGCCCGTCAGCTACGGCAGTCAGCATTGGCAGCGGGTAACTCGTCAGGCTGATTCGCCCATCTGCACGCTGCATGCAGATAACGCGATGCGACGTAACTGCCAGGCAGGTCCATTCCCTCATGCGAACGCCTATATAGCCGAGCAGTCGGCAGACCAATACCACCAACACAACAGTGAACCAGAACAGCAGCAAATCCGGAGCAAGGGGCAAACAGCACCACCCCAGCGGAAGCAACAACAAGAAAAATATCGGTGTCGCACGCTCAAACACATCGGTCACCCAGCGCCGCCACCATTTCCACCCCCTTTTCTGCCGATGCAGGTAGAGCATCCGCTCTCCGGGCAAAAGTTCATGTTCAATCCACTTATTCGCGCTCATGAGATTAAGTGTTCACCCTCTGGGGGCAGGCGCAATGTCCAGGAGCAACTGCTCCACACGGCGCAGCTCAGGCAGATTGAAAAATCCCTGCGGAACGGTGGTGCTATCCCCCTCGGCGTCACGCGATGTTTCGTAGCCCAGTATCAAATCGCCGCTGCCGTCCGCCCGCAGCACACGCTCCTTCACCAGCCCGGGGGTGAGAGGCCAGGAGAGTGTCTGCCAGCCTTTTCTGCCGGTAGCACGCACCACAAGCGCCCGCCGCTCGGTGATGATGTAAACCGTGCGCTGCATCTGCCAATAGGTATACCATACGCCCCCTGCAGGCAAAGCAATAAACAGCGCCAGAAAAGGAAGCGCTGCAAAACCGCCGCAAAAAACCCACAGAGAGACAAAGAAAATTGCAAATACAAGAAAGAAGATGTAGGGCAGTGACACGCGGTTCACCACAGTAAGTTTGGGGCGCGCAACCAGCACCGGCTCCTCCCCCGGTTGCATGGCGCGCCATACCTGTTCATGCAGTTTTTCGGGCAGCGAAGCGAGAGATATCATAGAGCTTATTGCAGAAAAGCCCGCAGGCGCTCAGGGCACCTGCGGGCTGTAAAGGGGTTATCAGTGAATCTTCTTCAGCAGCCAGGGCAGCAGGTCCTTAATGGCCACACGCTCCTGCTCCATGGAGTCACGGTGACGTATGGTCACCGTATCCTTCAGGGCGGGATCGCCCTCCTCACCCAGCGTCTCGAAGTCAACCGTGATGCAGAAGGGAGTACCCACTTCGTCCTGACGGCGGTAGCGGCGCCCCACAGCACCGGTCTCGTCGTAGAATACGTTCATGAACGGGCGCAGCTCAGCCTCAATCTCGCGGGCGATGCGCACCTGCTCGGCGTTCTTCTTGAGCAGCGGGAAGATAGCAGCCTTGATGGGTGCCATGCGGGGGTGGAAGCGCATGACGGTGCGGATGTCGCTCTTGCCGTCCTTGCCCAGTTCCTCCTCGTCAAAGGCCTCGCAGATAACGGCGAGCACGGAGCGGTCACAACCGGCAGAGGGCTCCACCACGTGGGGAATGAAGCGCTCGCGAGTCACCTCGTCGAAGTACTCCATGGGCTTGCCGGAGCCCTCCTGATGGCGGCCCAGGTCGTAATCCGTACGGTAAGCGATACCCATAAGCTCCTGCACACCGAAGGGGAACTCGTACTCGAGGTCGTAGGTCTTCTTGGAGTAGAAGGCACGCTCATCCTCAGGCACATCGAGAATATGAATCTTATCGCGGGCGATACCGATGTTCTCGTAGAACTGCAGGCTCTTCTCGAGCCACTCGTCTGTCAGGCGGAAACCATCCTCCGCGCGGCAGAAGTACTCCACCTCCATCTGCTCGAACTCACGGGAGCGGAAGGTGAAGTTACGGGGGTTAATCTCATTGCGGAAGGACTTACCGATCTGAGCGATACCGAAGGGAATCTTGGTACGGGAGGAGTCGAGAATGTTCTTGTACTGGCAGAAGATGCTCTGGGCGGTCTCGGGGCGCAGCCAACCGGTGCTGGCGGGGTCGTTTTCATCGGACGTAGCACCGATGGTAGTCTTGAACATCAGGTTGAAGGAGCGAGCCTCGGTCACCAGAGAACCGTTGGCGGGGTTGTAGCGCACGCTGTCGGTCACAGTCTCGGTGCTCTCCTCGAGCAGCTCAAGCTCAGCCACGGGCAGGTTCTTGCCGGAAATCTGGCTGTAGTACTGCAGGGCGCTGCGGCGGGCGTTCTTCACCTCCTTTTCACTACCCTCAGGGGTCAGCATGGAGAACTCCTTCTTGGTGCTCCAGGAGCCATCCTTCATGGTGGCACCCTTCCACCAGATAGCCACACCGCTCTGAGCGGGAATCTGGTCGGCACGCAGGCGCTCCTTGCTCAGCAGGCAATCACACAGCGGGTCAGAGAAACCACCCACGTGGCCACTGGCTACCAGCACCGAGTTGTGGGTGAGGATGGAGCCATCCATACCCAGAATGTCGGGGCGCTCCTGCACGTGCACACGCCACCAGTAATCCTTCAGATTACGCTTGAGCTCCACGCCCAGGGGACCGTAGTCCCAGCAACCGTTGAGACCGCCATAAATCTCAGCGGCCTGAAAGATGAAGCCCTTGCGTTTGCAGAGGCTGACGATTTTTTCCATCCGAACGGGGTCTGTATAGGTACGGTCTGCCATAACGCGGGTTATTGTACAGCATTTTATATCGATTGCAAGCCAAAATGGAAGCAGCAAACCAAAATTCACTTGCCAAATGAAGTGCTTGCAGGTATGCTAGTGGCAACAGAAGATAACCACTTTACCTGATTATGCTTATCGCCCCTTCCATGCTTGCCTGTGATTTCCGCCGCATTGGTGAAGAAGCCACCCGCGCCCTTGCGGCCGGTGCTGACTGGCTGCACCTCGATGTGATGGACGGTTCATTTGTGGACAACATCTCCTTCGGCCCCGACATCTGCGCGGCCATCCGTAACAGCGTGCCGGCAGATGCCTATCTGGACGCCCACCTCATGATAGATGCCCCCGACCACTACCTGCCGCGATTCCTGAAGGCCGGTATGAACATGATTACCATTCACGTGGAGCGCGAGGGGCATGTAGACCTGCACGCCACACTGGCAGCCATTCGCGAGGGCGGCGCGCATGCCGGTCTGGCGGTGAACCCGGCCACTCCGGTGGAAAAGGTGCTGCCCTACCTGACTGAGCTCGATATGGTGCTGGTCATGAGCGTGGTGCCGGGCTTCGGCGGTCAGAGTTTCATGGGTGAAGTGCTGGAAAAAGTACGCGTGCTGGATGCCGCCCGCAAAGCTCAGGGGCTGAACTTCATCATTCAGATGGACGGCGGTATCGGTGCTGCGCAGGCTCCCCTGTGCGCCGAGGCCGGGGCCGATTGTCTGGTGGCCGGCAGCAGCACGTTCCGAGCTCCCGACATGGCCGCAGCCGTTGCGAGCATGAAATAAGAGGAGCAGCCATGGACAAAGCGACTAAAAGCCTGCTCAACGTACTGCTGAGCGTACTGGCTCCCGTTCTCATTCTCGACAACTGTTCCGCCACAGGCGATAAGCTCTGGCACCTGGGCACCACCTGGGCCATGGTAGTGGCTCTTGCCCTGCCCATCGGTTGCGGCATTTACAGTCTGGTGACAGAACGCAGGGTGGAGGCCATGACCGCTTTCGGCCTGCTGGGTACTATCCTGACCGGTGTGGTGACCATCTACGCCAACACGGGGGATGCCCTGGCCATACGCCCCGACACCCCCTGGTGGTACGCCGCCAAAGAGGCCATCATTGCCCTGCTTCTGGCCGGTGCTATGCTGGTAGGCGGTGGCAAGGAAGGCTCGCTGCTGCGCGCCTGCGTGTATTCGGATGCCGTTTTCGACATTCGCCGCATTGAGGGTACTGTGCGCGAGAAAGGACTGCAAGCAGGTTACACCGGCGTGCTGAACCGCGCGGCTCTCATGACAGCGGGCTCCCTGCTCTTCTCTGCCGCCATGAACTTCGGGCTTGCCCTCTATTTCCTGCTGCCCGTACCTGACCTGCCCGCCGCTGAACAGGCAGTGGAGTACAACTACGCCGTCAGCAAAATGACATGGATGGGCTACCTCATCATCGGCGTACCCCTGCTCGCCACGCTTTTCCTCGTTATCCGCTATCTCGGCCGAGCACTGCAACAGCTCACCGAATTACCTGAAGACAAGCTCTACATGAGGTAAAATAACCTCTCACCTAACTAAGACAGAAGGCCTGCCGTATTTTCATACGACGGGCCTTCTGGTATTTTACATACTCATCAACTCCAAGCTATCTGTGCAAATGCTGCTATCAGTGCATTATTGTCCTCTGTATCACGCACTGCGATGCGAATAAACTCACGACCATTTAACAGATTGTCTGAGCTAAACTCCTTGATAAGTATATTAAAACGCGTCAACAAAAGTATAATGGCGCCTGATTTTAAGACAACAGTTTAAGCCCCCTTTTTCTTGTGCAAAGTATTGTGAGCGTGTATAATCCAACCAACACACAAACATGCAAAACGAAAAAATACACAAGAGAGGTCGCTACGCCGCCGAGTTCAAGGAAAAGGTAGCATTGGAAGCGCTCACAGGCGCCAAGACGCACGCACAGATAGCGTCAGAGTACGGTATCAGCCCTGATTTAGTAAAGGACTGGAAAAAGCAGGCAAAGGAGATGCTTGGCGAATGTTTCCGCCGAGGCGGGCGAAAGAGCGAAATGGAGAAAAAAGATGAGCGAATAGCAAATCTGGAGCGACTGCTTGGCAAGCGCGAGTTTGAACTGGATTGGCTGTCAAAAAAAGCCAAGGAGTTGGGACTGTAGCGCAACGTCGCCAACTCCTGGATATGGGAGGGGAAGCCCCTTCGCGCAAACGGCAATGTGAGTTATTGGGATTGGCTCGCAGCAGCACATACTATAAGAAGCGCGCCTCGAAGGATAATCCTGCTACCGAGCGAGCCATAGAGCAGCTTTACGAGGAAGATGCAACCTTAGGTAGACGCCGTCTGCCGGTCCTGTTGCAACGAAGATATGGCATTGAGATAGGAGCGAAGAAATGCCAGCGGCTGAAGAAGAAGCTGGGATTACGCACTCTTTATCCCCATCGTGACACCAGTGCACCGAATCCCCGAGCAGAAAAAGAACCATATCTGCTTAAAGATATGGAAATCAATGAGGTTGATCAGGTATGGATCAGTGATATCACCTACATTCAGATAGACCGTTGCAACTACTATCTTTGTGTAGTGATGGATTGGGATAGCCGCTTTGTGCTGGGCTGGAGCATGGGGCGGCATATGGATGTAAGGCAGTGCCTTGATGCCTTAGACATGGCATTGAAAAGTGGGCGCAGCCCCAAAATCTTCAATACCGATCAGGGAAGTCAGTATACGTCCGGAGACTGGAAAGAAGCCATTCTCGAGAAGGGCATAAAAATAAGCATGGACGGTAAACGACAATATCATCATGGAGCGTTTCTGGAGAACCTACAAGCATGAGTTCTTCCTGCACCGAGAGCCTAAGAGTCTGGAAGATGCGATAGAAATGACATCCGAATGGATGGAATACTATAACCGAGAAAGGCCACATTCAGCGCTAAAGAACTGTAGCCCCCTGATGTATAGGGAAAACCTTGCCACCCCCTGCCGGCGAATTTTTGGCGCGATTTTTCCGCTCCGGCACGGCTCGCGTCGCTTTGCTCCGCGCCCTCGCTACCATGCCTACGCTACAAAATCGCTCCAAAAATGGCTTGACATCAGGGGGTATAGAATGATATAAGAGCCTCATACGCCACATGCACACAAGAGAGGGGGCTTAAATTGGCTTCCTAAGTGTCGAAAGAATGGCGCCAGCTTAAAACGATTAAATGATTTCATTATCTCATATTCGCTTCATAATTGCTCGCATGCTGCCACATGCCGCTCGTCATGTAGTAAAGGCCTATCTACAGCACAAACGGAATCAGCAGAGCAACACAATAGAAGCAAGGCTGACAGATATCCGCAACCTACTGATATACCAAACACCCATATTCAACCTTCCGCCGACAACCGGCAAGCTGAGGCTGCTGCAGGATGGCAATACGGTGCTGCTAAGTTATTTTGCGAAGAAATGTGAAGAAAACGGGCTGCGCTACTGGATGGACTACGGTACATTGTTAGGCTCCGTCCGCCACAAAGGCTTCATACCATGGGATGATGATCTGGATGTCAGCATGATGCGCCCGGATTACGAAAAACTGGTAGCGAAACTGCCGGAGTTTTTCCCGAAAGAAGAGGGTTTTAGCTGGGTACAGCATGCATTCCTGCAAATTGGCTATGAAGGAACCCCGCTCAACATCGACATATACCCCTATCATTTTTTTTCAAAGCCAATTACCACCGAAAACAGAGCAGCAGTCGAAGCTCGACTCACACGATTTAAAAAAGGAATTGTCTTTCAGCCGCCACGCATCAACCTGAGTGACGAACAGGTACAAAAGAAAATTGCCGCTGAAGTTCTGCAAAATGAACCAGCCCTGCCGGAAAATGCAACCCCGGGCATCTTTCTATCACCCGCGATTGATTTCACCAAAAACACAGTACTAAGCTACGACACTATATTCCCCCTGCAAAAGCTCAATTTTGAAGGTATGGAACTGAACGCTCCAAACAAAACGAGAGCCTACCTCCGGTTCTTCTACGGTGATTACCTGGCGTACCCTCAGACAGTCGGTTACAAGCATCCATCCGTCGAACAGATGGTCAAAAATCTGCACTTTGAAGATGCAGTAAACCGATTCATTGACACCTACAGCAAATGAACATGAAAACCGTCATCACCTACGGAACTTTTGATTTGTTTCATACCGGCCACCAGAGATTGCTGGAGAGAGCACGCGCCCTGGGTGATAAGTTATTGTAGGGATTACAAGCGACCTGTACGATCAGGCAAGGGGTAAGCTCAATGTGATTCAAACTCTGGCAGAGCGCGTGGAAAATGTACGCAGAACAGGGCTTGCTGACGAAATTATTATCGAAGAAGAAGAGGGGCAGAAAATAACCGATATTCAGAAATACGAGGTCGATATTTTCACCATAGGCTCTGACTGGGTTGATAAATTTGACTATCTGAGTGAATACTGCGAAGTAGTCTATCTGGAACGCACCAAGGGGATATCCTCTACAGAACTCAGACAAAAACTCGTCCCCATTGTGCACATCGGAATGGTCGGTTACGGCAGAATTGCCACCCGCTTTCTTAGGGAATCCAAATTCGTCAGTGGTCTTGAAGTAACCGCGGTATGTGGAAGAGATGCTGAAAAAGCTGCGACATTCGCCCAAAATTACAGTCTGGCATAATCCTATGCATACTATGAGCTGATGCTTGAAAAAGTGGACGCTGTCTACATAGCAGTACCGCACCATCTTCATTACGAATACACCCGAAAAGCACTCCTTGCCGGCAAGCATGTGCTATGTGAAAAACCTTTCGTGCTCTCTTCCCGACAGGCGAAGGAACTGTTTGAACTGGCAGAGACGAGGGGGCTCATTCTAATGGAGGCCATCAAAACTGCTTATTGCCCGGGATTCAATCAACTGCTGGGCATAGCCAAAAGTGGCACCATAGGTACAATTAAGGCAGTAGACGCTGTTTTCACAAAACTTATCACCGATAAAAGTCTGCGAGAATATGACGCCGGGCAAGCAGGTGGAGCCTTTACAGAATTGGCATCATACCCCCTGATGGCCATTACCCGGCTGCTGGGGTCCGCCCCCCGCAATGTATCCTTTATAGCTGAGATTGAAAAAAATAGCAACGTGGACACCTTTACCCGAGCCAACCTCTTGTATAGAAACGCCATAGCATCGGCCACGGTGGCCATTGGGGCCAAAAGAGAGGGCGACTTATGTATAACAGGCACTATGGGGTACATCTACGTTCCGGCACCATGGTGGAAAACTGAGTACTTTGAAGTCCGCTACGAAGATAGCCGCCGCAATCGCAAATACTATATCAAGTTTGAAGAAGACGGCTTACGATATGAAATTGCACATTTCCTTCGCAAAATCAATGGCAACAGCAATAGTCAAAGACTCAGCTCTGACGAATCCGTCTTCATCGCTGACATCATCGAGCAGTTCCGCAAGGGTGAAAGCACCCAACTGATTGATATGGGAGGCGTACTGTAAAACAGACCGAGCATAGCGAGAGCTTATTGCTTTAAGCAAACGCTATCGAAGCCGGGGCTGAAAGGGAATCTGAATACACCACGTCAGGGTTTAGTCGTGATATTGAGGACATAAGAAGCCCAAGCCGCCTGAGAGTTCTTACAGGTACCGATGGCCTGCATCTCAGTGACGCCGAGTTCAGGTGAACCATTGGCAGCGTCCACCATTCCCTGCCATACTGAGGCAAAGTTACCTTCCTCTGCACAAGCAAGGGCAATGATAGTTTCCTGACCGGTCGGAGCCTCAACCATAAGCTCATAATCCTTGCAGCCGATACTCGGGAACTGGGTCTCAACACCTTTGAATAGCTTATGGGCAATTTCCTCATTGCCGGGCACTAGCATGCCGGCCTGCCCTTCACTATCATACTGAAGCAGGTATACGTAGCAATTTGTTTCGGCCGTCACCCCAAATCGCAATGGTGTGCCCACCGTGAGCTGATTCTTGTCGTTAATCAGTCTGAGTTTCAGGCCGAAAGCTTGCGGCAACCCAACAAGGGCAGCCACTCGCGGGGCTTCAGGCTCATAATAAGCACGAGCAGCGGAGCGACCGGCCTTACTACGAACCTTGACCTTGGCATTTTTGGACTTTTTGGCAGTAACTGTCTTCTCGCTCTTTTGAGGAGTAGGCTCGGGTGTAGGCTCGGGTGTAGGCTCGGGAGCAGGCTCGGGAGCAGGCTCGGGTGTAGGCTCGGGTGTAGGCTCGGGTGTAGGCTCGGGTGTAGGCTCGGGTGTAGGCTCGGGAGCAGGCTCGGGAGCAGGCTCGGGTGTAGGCTCGGGAGCAGGCTCAGGGGCAGGCTCAGGGGCAGGCTCGGGAGCAGGCTCAGGGGCAGGCTCGGCAACAGGCTCTACGACAGGCTCTACGACAGGCTCTACATAAGCAGAAACAGGTTCCTCGTTAACAGGTACCGGTTCTTCATACACAGGGGTCGGCTCTTCATACACTGTTGCCGGTTCGACATAAGCAGGAACAGGAGCTTCGTACACCGGAGCAGGAGCAACCGCCGCAACTGATTTTGCTTTCAGCTTAGCGCGTTTTCTGACAGGTTCAGCAGGCGGCATAGGCGCTACAGTCTGAGGCTCGGCAACAGGAGCGACGGCGGGCTGAGGCTCAGCTGCAGGAGCAGCAACAGCCTTAGGCTTGAGTTTGGCTCGCTTTCTGACCGGTGCGGCTGCAGGCTGAGCAGCATCATCGGCTGTATATATGAGCATCAGCTTGCAGCTACCCAGAATATACTCGCGCTCAAAAGCCATGTAATCCGCACTAAACGGCTGAGATTCCACAAAAATACCATTCGTGGAACCATTATCCTGGAGATAGACATAAGTTCCGTCTACCACAGACAGGAAACAGTGTACATCAGAAAGCGTCTGTTCATTAGGCAAACTGAAATCACAATTTTCTGCACGCCCCAACGAATAGCTGCGGCCATCCTCTGCCACTAGCGGATGAACATGAGTGTAACCTGAGCTGTCAGTAATAACGATTGCGAGCATAATTCTGAAATGACTTAAGGAGCTTTCTGAAAGACTACCACAGCCGTTCCCTCACTTCAAGCACATAGTGCTACACTAACGCATTTTTTCTGAAACAGTGAACAAAAAAGCCCCTGCTTTAAACAGGGGCCTTGAAGTAATCTTCTGTGTCTCTGCTTTACTGGGCAGGAGCGGGCTCAGCAGGTGCCGGGGCGGGCTCTACTGCGGGTGCGGGCTCAGCGGGGGCAGGTGCAGGCTCTACTGCGGGTGCGGGCTCAGCGGGGGCAGGTGCGGGCTCTACTGCAGGTGCGGGCTCAGCGGGGGCAGGTGCGGGCTCTACTGCGGGAGCGGGATAAGCGGGGGCAGGTGCGGGCTCTACTGCGGGAGCGGGC
>JAFURE010000057.1 GCA_017471985.1 Akkermansia sp.
CTTACGCCCCTGCCTATTGAGCTACCGCCCTCGTACCTCGGGCTTTTGAATTCCGCTCACCTTCGGTTCGCCATTCAGCTCTGCAAATTGGAGCTTGTCGGGAAGAATAGACAAGGTACAAATTACGATAGACAAGTTGTTGAGCATGGCGACTGCGTCGCATACAGCGTGGCTGGAGCTACCGTTCACGCCCCCGTCTTCGCGTCTCGCTGCACTCGCTTGCTTCCGGCTTCTCTTCGATACGCCGAGACGGGTCGCCGTGACAGGCCGCGCTTTCAGGCGCGGGCGGCGGTAAGTGTGATTCCGGCTTCGCTTCACTCAGGCGTAAGCCTGCATTCTCCTACATTGTAGATTGTAAATGGTAGATTGTAGATTCTGCTCGGCAAATTGCTCTTTGTCTGCCCCCGGCCTGAAATTAGAGCTTGCTCTCAGGTCAGAATTATGCTAGTATGAACAACGCGCGAGGTGCGCGGGCAGAAAGGAGTGAGCGACAATGTACATTAACCGTGAGATATCGTGGCTGGAGTTCAATCAGCGGGTATTGGATCAGGCCTACAGGCGTGAACTGCCGTTGTTGGAGCGGGTGAAATTTCTGGCTATTACGGCCAGTAATCTCGACGAGTTCTTTCAGGTGCGCGTGGGCGGGTTGATGCTGCTGCGCCAGAGCGGCAAGAGCAGCACCGACCTCACCGAGCTTTCCCCCAGCGAGCAGCTGGAGCTCATACGGTTGCGAGCCTCGCGCATGGTTGGCGACCAGTACATGCTGCTGAACAACGAACTGCTGCCCCTGCTGCAACAGGCCGGTCTGGCTCCCATGAGCCCCGATGAGCTCAGCGAAGCCCAGTACAGCGCGCTCGAGGACCACTTTCTGGCCAACATAGCACCACTGCTGACCCCGCTTGCCATGGAGGTGGAGCACCCGCCGGTACTGCCGAGCCTGAGCATTGTGCTGGGGGTGGAACTGCAGGATTCCACGACGGGCGACACCCGATTTGTAGCAGTGGTACTGCCGGAGTGCCTGCCCCGCCTGGTGCATGCTGCCACGTTGGGGAAGGATGGCTACGTGCTGCTGGAGGATTTGGTGGCGGAGTTCATCGGCCACCTGTTCCCGGGCGAGCGCATTGTACAGAGCAGCCCGCTGCGCGTGACCCGCAATGGCGATATTGCCGTGGCCGAGCAGGAAGGCGGCAACTTTGCCCGCGAAATGGAGGCCGTGCTCGTGGCCCGCAAGTTCTCTGACTGCGTGCGACTGGAGCTGCCGGCCGACACAAGCGCTGAGTTTGCCCGCCGCATTGCCGATTTGGTGGGGGCAGATGAATTCTCGACTTACCGCATACCGGGGCCGCTGCGCCCGGTAGATTTCGGCAAGCTCGCCACCGAGGCCGGGCATGAGCACCTGAAGGTTGAGAGCTGGGTACCCGCCTGGCCGGCAGGGGTTGACCCCGACTTGACCATGTTCGAGAACATTGCCGAGGGAGACATCCTCATCCACAATCCCTTTGAAAGTTATGAGCCGGTCGTGAAGTTTGTGGAGGAAGCCGCAACCGACCCCGATGTACTCGCTATTAAGCAGGTGCTGTACCGCACCGCAAAGAACTCACGCTTTATCACAGCCCTCTGCCGTGCTGCCGAAGCCGGCAAACAGGTCACGGTTCTGGTGGAGCTCAAGGCCCGATTCGATGAAAGCCACAACCTCGAGCAGGCCGAGCGCCTGCAGCGCGCCGGTGTGCAGGTGGTCTACGGTGTGAAGGGCTTTAAGACCCACGCCAAAATCACCCTCGTTGTGCGCCGCGAGAATGGTACCCTGCGCCGCTATTGCCACCTGGGAACCGGCAATTACAATGAGGACACCGCCCGCCTGTACAGCGACCTGTCGCTGCTCACCTGCAACGAACACCTGGGGGCAGATGCCTCCCAATTCTTCAACTCCGTCACCGGGCTCACACGCCTCATGCGCTTCCGCCGACTGTACCCCAGCCCGGCCATGATGAAGGAGCGCCTGCTGGAACTCATTGCCGCCGAGGAACAACGTGCCCGCCGCGGCGAGCGTGCCGAAATCCGCGCCAAGATGAACTCGCTCAACGACCCCGACATGATGGCGGCTCTGGAGCGGGCATCTGCCGCAGGGGTGCAAATCAGCCTGAACATTCGCGGTATCTGCTGCTGGGTGCCGAGCACGGCTGAGGGCCGCGCCCATACCCGCATTGTGAGCATTGTAGACCGCTATCTCGAGCATGCCCGCATATTCAGCTTCGGCAATGGCGGCAGCCCGCTGGTCTACATCGCCAGTGCGGACTGGATGCGCCGTAACCTCAACCGCCGCGTGGAACTCATGGTGCCCATCGAGGATCGTGACTTGGCCGCCCGCGTGCTCGGGGTGCTCGACGCCTGCTTCCGCGACAATATGCAGGCCTGCCAGATTCGCCCCGACGGTACCTCGACCCCGGTGCTCTGCATGCCGGGCGAGCAACCCTTCGCCATGCAGGCTCACCTGCAGGCTCAGGCTCGCCGTAATGCTCGCGCCCGTGAACGTGCCGGCCAACAGACACTGGAACCGCACGTCCCCAGAAAATCATAAAGACATTTAAAGTTGGAAGTTGAATTTTGAAAGTTGAAAGTGTAGAGTTCGGCGGCTGCGCCGCAGGCTGCGTGGCCTATTCCAGCGTTCACGCCCTGCAGCCGCGTTCTATTCCCAATGGGCGCATGCTGATTTTCCCGCACTGTTCATTGACAGAACTGACTTTTGGTAGTAGAATGAGCCTATGGACTCCAAAACCCGAATTCTGTTTATCTGTCTGGCACAGTTCCTGCCGGAATTTCTTATCGGCATTCCGATAATAGGCTCTTTAGTTTGCTGGCTGATATGGAAAGATGATACCGACCCGCTGGTGGCTGACTACGCTCGCCGCAGGCTCAACACCAATATCTCCTGGACCCTCTGGTTCTTGGCAGCCGGATTGCTGTGCTATATATTCGTAGGGTTTATTCTTATCATCGCTCTGGGGATTATCGGGCTTATAGCTATCATCAAAGACCTGATACGTGCCAGTCAGGGCGATACCAGCTACATGTTCCCCTTTACTGTTGAGTTTATACGCAGCCCGCAAGCTTAATCGGCAGAAGTTCTGACTTAAAAAAAATCCCTCGCAGCAATCAGCTACGAGGGATTTTTACAATTATCGGTTCAGCAATTGATTTACTCACCGGCGAACATGCTACCGAGAGCAGCCTGCACAGTCGGGCTGTCCACACCCAGAGCGATGCTGATTTTCAGCAGGTTGGCACAGATGTCGACAACCTGAAACTTAGTTTTCATGGGCTGGGCGGCAGCCATGGCAGCAGGGTCGGCTTCACCGGCCATCACAGGCATGAGCTCAGCGGCAGCCGGGCTGGCCATCAGGGGCTCCAGGGATTCCATGAGCTGAGCAAGCTCGGGAGCCTGCATGAGAGCGGTGATAACGGCCACGCGCTGCTCATCGGTCAGGGGCTCAAGAGTTGACAGAATCTCGGGGGTGGAGCGGGACAGCAGAGCATCAATCTCAGAAATGACAGTGGGCAGATCCTTGGTCTGAGAATTGGCTGCAACAGCGGCCAGATTGCTAATAGCGGCACGGATGGTGGTGGTGGCATTCACCTCAGGGTTAGCCTGAGCGGTCATGCATACAGCGGGAGCCAGTGCCAGAGCAAGACAGGTGTACTTGAACATGGTGTCTATATTATATTATGGTTGTTAACAGATTGCAAATCAGGCCGCACACGCCGCCCTTCTGCTGTATGACAGACTAACACAAGCGCGCCCTGTTGTAAAGCAGAAATATTGACAACAAAGGGATTTACAATCTACAATCTACCATTTACAATCTACAATGTAGGAGAATGCAGGCTTACGCCTGTGATAAGCGAAGCCGGAATCACACTTACCGCCGCCCGCGCCTGAAAGCGCGGCCTGTCACGGCGCCCCGTCTCGGCGTATCGCAGAGAAGCCGGAAGCAAGCGAGCGCAGCGAGACGCGAAGACGGGGGCGTGAACGGTGGTATAGGCCACGCATATCCGCGGGCGAAAGCCCGCCTAGTTTTGCACTTTGTAAATTGTAGATTGTAGATTGTAAATGCTCGACAAGCTCCCATTTGGCTGTCAAAATAGGTCTGGACCTACAATTGTTCCAACGCGTCATTCACATTTTCTTGCGTCCCTCGAGGGCACGCATGAGTGTGACGGCATCTGCCTGGCCCAGACCGGCCCCGGCAGGCATACCCTGAGCCAGGCGGGTCACGCGGCAATCGAGCGCCCCCAGCAGCTCTGCCAGGTACAGGGCCGTGGCCTCGCCCTCCACATCGCTGCCGATGGCCAGTATCACCTCGCAACCGGGGACAGAGCGCACCCGCTCCACCAGCTGGGTAATGGCCAGATCCTCGGGCATAACGTTGTCGAGGGCTGATATCTTACCGCCCAGGCAGTGATAAAGCCCGCGGAACGAGCCACAGCGCTCGATAGGCAACACATCGGTGGGTTGCTCCACCACACAGAGCAGAGTGGAATCACGCGCGGGGTCGCTGCAGGCAGTACAGAGCTCGCCACGAGCGGCAAAAAAACCACAGCGGGGACAGGCTGTCACCTCATCTGCCGCAGCGGTAAGGGCTGCTGCCAGAGCGCGGGCATCTGCCCGGCCGTGCTGCAGGAACCAGAGCGCATGGCGCTCAGCCCCGCGCGTACCGATACCGGGCATGCGCTTCAGGCGGGCGATGAGTTCCTGAACGGGCTGGGGGTAATCCTGAGCTTTCATGAACGCGAGCGGCGGAAAAAGGGCACAGTCACTACCAGCGCCCAGGTGAATATTACACAGAACACCAGCGGAGCCACATAAAAGACACAATCCCACAGCACACAGAGCAGCCCCGGCAGTGCCGCAGCCACAGCAGCCATCAGCGCAATCTGCAAGCGCTCTGCAAAGCGGCGGCGCAGCAGCAGCACAATGCTCAGGTACAGCGTAACAGCCACACACCAACCGAACATACCGGCGGGGCTCAGGGCCATGTGCTGCGTGGCCTCGGCCTCCAGATAAAAGGGATTGCCGCAGAGCAGGCGCAGCTGAGCATCATCAACACACTCAAAACAACCGCTCAGCAACAACAGCATGGTAGTCAACAGCACCACAACACTGAGTACCCCCCAGCGCAACAGCAGCATGTCTGCTCGGTCAGGGGTGGGATGGTGCAACGTTACGCCACTCACTCGGGTACATACGCGGCACCAGAGCAGGCTCACCCGTGAGCGACGGGGGGCAGTAGGTGCAGGGGCTGGTGTGGAATCCGGTTCGGTCATGTCGGGAACGCAGCGCGGCGGCGGGGGTATTCCCCCGGCCGCCGCCATGAAAGCGTTAAATTGTTCAGCAAACTGATGTTCAGTCCACAAAGCGCTTCACGATAAGGGAAGCATTGTGACCGCCGAAGCCGAAGGAGTTGCTGAGCGCCACGTCCACCTTCATGGAACGGCCTTCGTTCGCGCAGATATCCAGATCGCACTGGGGGTCCTGGTTGAACACGTTGATGGTCGGGGGCACGTAGTTCTCCTCAATAGCCTTCACGCAGGCAAGCAGCTCAATGGCGCCGGCAGCACCCAGCAGGTGACCGGTCATGGACTTGGTGGAGCTGCATACAAGACCGTTGGTGGCGTAGTCACCGAAGGTGCGCTTAATGGCCTTCACCTCGCAGATATCGCCCACGGGGGTGGAAGTACCGTGCGTGTTCACATAGTCCACATCGGTGGGTTTCAGGCCGGCATGCTCAAGAGCCATCTCCATGCAGCGGCTGGCACCCTCGCCCTCGGGAGCGGGAGCTGCATAGTGGTAGGCATCGGAGCTCAGACCGTAGCCCACAAGCTCAGCCAGAATCTTGGCACCGCGTGCCTGAGCGTGCTCCAGAGTCTCGAGCACAATCACGCCTGCGCCCTCACTCATCACGAAACCATCGCGATCCACGTCGTAGGGGCGGGATGCCGTCTCGGGGGAATCATTGCGGGTGGAGAGTGCCTTCATGTTGGCGAAACCGGTAATACCGATGGGCAGGATAGCAGCCTCGGCACCGCCGCAAAGCATCACGTCGGCATCGCCGAACTTCATGATACGCCAGGCCTCGCCAATGCAGTGGTTGGAGGTGGCACATGCGGTGGAAATGCTCATGTTGGGGCCGCCGAAACCATACTCAATGCTCACCAGACCGGAGGCCATGTTGGTAATCATGTAGGGAATGCAGAAGGGTGACACACGGCGGGGACCGGACTTCACGAGAATCTCGCAGTTGGTGCCGTGAATACCCAAGCCACCGATACCGGAGCCAATCATCACGCCCACGCGATCCTTATTCACCTTCTCGGGGTCCAGCCCGGCGTCCTCCATAGCCATACCGGCTGCAGCCATAGCCAGCAGCTCAAATCGGTCGCAACGGCGTGCACCCTTGGGGTCCTTCTTGAAGTAGGAAGCAGCATCGAAATTTTTCACTTCACCACCAATATGAACAGCATACACCTCAGTGTCAATACTCTCAATCTTGGTGATGCCGGAGCGGCCCGCCTTCATACCAGCCCACGTCTCCTCCACGCTGTTGCCGAGGGGAGAAAGGGCACCCATACCAGTAATTACAATTCGACGGTCTTTCATGACTTTGTTCAATGAGCAATGTAACGGATAGTTCGAGCAAAGTCAAGCATAAAACTTTCGCTCTATCACAAAAAGCCATCTCAGCCCCTCAGAAGTGCCGCAAAAATGAGCACTTTTCGCTCACGCACGCAATACGCGCTTGCCATAGGCGGGGTATATCTGCTACAATGCCGGGCATGAAGCCCCTGACCAAACTCGGCGAACAACAGATGGAAGACGGCAGCCTGTGGGAGCTGTGGGAGCGCGACGGCGAACTGAGCCTGCAGCACGACGGCCTGCCCTGCGCAACCTCATTCACCCATGGTAGTGAGGACTCTATGGCAGAGATTGCCACCTCCCCCATCACTCGCGCCACACAACCCTGCATTATGATTGCCGGGCTGGGACTGGGTTATGGTCTGGCCAAGGCCATGGAATGCCTGCCCCGCGAGAAAGCCAAGTTTATCGTAGCAGAACCCGTAGCCGCCATTGTGGAGTGGAACCGCACCCACAGCGAAACAAAGGAGGTGTGGCAGGACCGCCGTGTGAGTGCCGAGATTGCCACCGCCGCCGAGCTGTGCCGCAAGCGCACCGGCTCCCTGCACGCCATTCTGCTGCGCCACGTCCATGCCCGCTGCGAGCTGAGCCTGGGAGATGCTCAGGCCTATTTCAATGCACTGAAGGGCGGCAGCCTGCTGGCTATCACTGTGGCAAAGCGTGACAAGCGCCTGGAGAGCACCCTCATGCGTGCCGGGTTTGAAGTGAGCACCACCCCGGTTCCCGCATCCTCCAAGGGCAAGCAGCTGCGCATGCACACCGTTGTGCTGGCCCGCCGCGGTCGATTTGTCCCCTTTGCCGAGCGCAACGTCAAGTAACCCCCGCGCCCTGTTACACCTCCATGAACTTCTTCCGTCGACGAACTTTCCGTTCCCAGCCAACTCTGGAGGAGCTGGAAGCTATTCGTTCCCAGCGCACGCGGGGCATTCGCCGAGTGATGGGAGTGGGTGGGCTCATTCTGCTGGGCTTCGTAGCCTTTCTGGGCTCCATGCTGGTTCTGCAGCCCATGCTCGAGCTACAGGACCTCAAGCTGAAAAAGGAGCAGACCGAGTACCAGCTCCGAAAAGCTCAGGCGGAGGAAGAAGAGGCTCATGACCGCGTGATTTGGATGAGTGACCCCGAGTATTACGAAAATGTGGCACGCGACCGCGCCGATATGGCCAAAGAGGGCGAGACCATCATTCGCCGCCCCACGCCTGCTGACCTCAAGCGCATGAAAAAGCAGCAGAACAAGAAAAATTGATTTTCAATCCTCAAGGCGCTAGCCTTGGTCTTCACCATGCGCGCAGCGCATTCTTCACCACCGGGGCGCAGCACGGTTCTTCACCGCGGGCTTTAGCCCGCTTCTCACCCGGCCGAAGACTGTTAATAGACCTTTTTTATCCCCTGCGGGCCAAAGGCGCCTGCCTCGGCGTAGCAAGCGAGCGCAGCGAGACGCGGAGACGGGTCCCTCGTACTTCTAACTGTGGCACCCGCATTGGCAATCGTGCCCGTGGTCATGGCCATGGTCATGCGGGGGCACATAGTCGGCATCCTCAATTTCGGGCGGCAGGGGCAGGTCATCCTCAAAGATGGAGGGAGGAGCCAATTTGGCCTTCAACTCGGCATCCTGCGCCAAATCGGCGGCAAACTTGCCGGCATGATTGCGCACCGTCACCTTAGCACCGGCCGCCAGCAGCATATCCACAATGTGTGCGTAGCCATACTGAGCAGCTAAGTGCAGCGGGGCCTGCCCGTAGGGGTTGAGGGCATTCACATCGGCACCGGTGGCAATCAGCAGGGTAATTAAGCCGGTATCGGGTTCAATTCCCATTTCAGCCAGCTCGGGCGAGAAGTCAATTTCATCCTGCAGCAGCAGAGTAGCCGCGCGGCGCAGGTCGGTGAGGTCACCCGTGCTCATCAACTCATCGAGGAACTCCTGCACGGGTTCGTCAAAATCATCGGGGTCGAGGTCGGCAGCAAGCTCGCGCAGGTCATCGATGCTCACCTGCGGTTTTTCCTCATCGCTCACGGTCACGCTGTTCCACTCAATATCGCTCATGGGCGGAATTGTAGCGCATTTCGGCACAAATAGCGAGCCTTTTTCGTCAGCGGGTATTGTTTTCGGGGCAGTTAGGACGCAGGAAATCAGCAAATGCGGTTGACATTCGGCGCACATGGTACTACAATGCCCTGCCCGCCGAAAACGCCGGAGCAGCACCGATTATGTACAACGAAGATTTCAAAAACCGCATCATCACCGACCTGGCCGCACTGAAGGAGGCCGGTCTCTACAAGCAGGAGCGCTACATCGCCACACCCCAGTTCTCTGAGGTGGGCCTGAAGGATGGCAGCAAGGTCATCAACATGTGCGCCAATAACTACCTGGGTCTGGCTAACCACCCCGAGCTCGAGAAGGCCGCCAAGGAGGCTATCGACCGCTGGGGCTTCGGTATGGCTTCCGTGCGTTTCATCTGCGGTACCCAGACCCTGCACCAGCAGCTCGAGGAGCGCCTGAGCGCCTTCCTCGGCACAGAGGACACCATTCTGTTCGGTTCCTGCTTCGACGCCAACGGCGGTCTGTTCGAGGCCCTGCTGACCAAGGAGGACGCCATCATCTCCGACTCCCTCAACCACGCTTCCATCATCGACGGTGTGCGTCTGTGCAAGGCTGCCCGCTACCGCTATGCCAACAACGACATGGCTGACCTCGAGGCCAAGCTGCAGGAGGCCAAGGCTGCCGGCGCCCGCACCATCCTGATTTCCACCGACGGTGTGTTCTCCATGGACGGTATCGTGGCCAGCCTGGACAAGATTCACGAGCTTGCCGAGAAGTACGGTGCGCTGGTGCACTTCGACGAGTCCCACGCCACAGGCGTACTGGGCAGCCGCGGTCGCGGTACGCACGAGCACTGCGGTCTGTTCGGCAAGATTGACATCACCACCGGTACCTTCGGCAAGGCTCTGGGTGGTGCCTCCGGCGGCTACGTCTCTGCCAAGAAGGAGATTGTGGACATGCTGCGCCAGAAGTCCCGCCCCTACCTGTTCTCCAACAGCGTAATGCCCGCCATCGCCGCCACCACCATCAAGGTTATCGACATGCTCGAGGCCTCCACCGAGCTCACCGAGCGCGTGCAGAGCAACGCCGCCTACTTCCGCAAGGGAATGGAGCAGTGCGGCTTCACGCTGGCCGGTGCCGGTCACGCCATTGTGCCGGTCATGCTGGGGGATGCCGCCCTGTCTCAGCGCATGAGCAACCGTCTGCTCGAGCTGGGCGTGTACGCCATGGGCTTCTTCTACCCCGTGGTGCCCAAGGGTCAGGCCCGCATCCGCACTCAGATTTCCGCCGCTCACACCATCGAGCAGCTTGACCGAGCCATTGCCGCCTTCGCTCAGGCCGGCAAGGAACTCGGCATTATCTGAAGTACGACATACGAATTCCGACATACGAATTTGTAATTTTCCGCTCGCTGCACTCCCTGCGTCTGACGGTGAGTGCAAGCGAGCGGAACTTATATAAGCATTCTTTACTTCATGTACACCAGCTTATTTGATGTCTTTTCCATCGGCATAGGGCCGTCGAGCTCACACACCATGGGGCCCATGCGGGCGGCAGCGCGCTTTGTGGCCGACCTGAGCGAGCGAGGGCTGCTGGAGCAGACCGCTGAGGTACAGACCGAGCTCTATGGCTCACTGGCACTCACCGGCGAGGGACACGGCACCCCCGGGGCTGTTATTTACGGCCTGCAGGGGCTGGATGCCGAGACCCTCAACCTCGCCATCGACTATGTGGGTAGGGTCAACAGCACCGGCCACCTGAGCCTGGGCGGCAAGCACGACATCGAGTTCCGCCCCGAGCGCCACATTGCCCTGCGCAAGGACATAACCCTGCCTGAGCACGCCAACGGCATGCGTCTGCAGGCGCTGAACAGCACGGGGGAACTGCTGTACAGCGAAACATTCTTTTCGGTTGGCGGCGGTGCCATCTGCCGCCGGAGCGAAATGGGGCAAAGCACCGACACCCCCACACAGAGCGTGCCCTACCAATTCCGCACCTGCGCAGAGCTCATGGAGTTATGCGAGCGCGAGAACATCACCATCGCCGGGGCAGTGCGCTGTAACGAAGCCTCCCTGCGCCCGGCCCAGCTGGTGAGCCACCGTGTGCGCCACCTCTGCAAAACCATGAGCGAGGCCATCGAGCGCGGCATATCCACCCCCGGTACCCTGCCCGGCATATTGCGACTTACCCGCCGCGCCCCCATCATTTACAGGCGCCTCGAAAAGCTCTTCCACGACAACAGGACAGATGCCCTCACCATCATCGACTGGATTAACCTGTGGGCCTTTGCCGTGGCCGAAGAGAACGCCGCAGGCGGGCGCGTAGTCACCGCCCCCACCATGGGCAGCGCGGGTGTGCTGCCTGCCGTGCTGCGCTATTACGAGCGCTACGGGCACAAGGAATCCCCCTTCTCTCTGGAGGGCGGGCGCGAGGTATTCCTGCTCACGGCCTCAGCCATCTGCAGCCTGTACCGGGCAAATGCCTCCATCTCCGGTGCCGAAGTCGGCTGCCAGGGCGAGGTGGGCGTGGCCTGCTCGATGGCCGCGGCCGGTCTGGCAGCAGCCATGGGCGGCACCAATGCCCAGATTGAGAATGCCGCCGAAATCGCCATGGAGCACAATCTGGGCCTGACCTGCGACCCCATCTGCGGTCTGGTGCAGGTACCCTGCATTGAGCGCAATGCCATCGGCGCCGTGAAGGCCGTGAATGCCACCCGCCTGGCCCTGCGCGGTGACGGCTCTCACTATGTGAGCCTGGACAGCGTGATTGCCACCATGTATGAAACCGGCCGCAACCTGCACTCCGACTACAAGGAGACAGCTCTGGCCGGCCTGGCGACCAATGCCCTGACCTGCTGAGCCCCCCAAAATATCGTCCTCCATGCCCGGCAAGTCCTGTGCTGATAAAATTCTGAAATAAATTTTGAACAAAATACGCACAGGCTTTGTCACACCATTACCGGCCGCCGACGGCTGCTCGTGAAGGAGAGAGCACGGGCCCGTCATTTGGGGCGGCTGGGTTTCATAAGGTAGTAAGTTGGGTGCCCATCCGTGTTGCGACGCGGATGGGCGCTCTGCCTTGTGGCTATCGCGCTTATTTTTGACCTTCCGCATGGCTATAAAACTGTTTATTGCTTTACAAATGCGTTATTTGTGGTAAGATAAACGCGCATGAACACGGATATTCTTCAGAAAGCAGCCAACGAGGCAAAGGGACTTGCCATTGATGCCATCTTCGACAAGGCATCGGGTCACATGGGTCTGCCCATCGGCTGTGCAGAAATCGGTGCCGTACTGTACGGCGAGCTGCTGAACGTCAACCCCGCTGAGCCCCGCTGGCTCAACCGCGACCGCTTTGTACTTTCCGGCGGCCACGGTTCCATGTTCCTGTACGGTTGGCTGCACCTGGCCGGCTACGGTGTAACGATGGACGATGTGAAGGCCTTCCGCGCCAAGGGTTCCAACACCCCCGGCCACCCCGAGTACGGCTGCTGCCCCGGTGTGGAGTGCACCACCGGCCCGCTGGGTCAGGGTATTGCCAACGCTGTGGGTTTTGCCATTTCCGCCAAGCACGCTGCCGCCTGCTACAATACCCCCGAGCACGAAATTTTCAGCCAGAACGTCTACTGCCTGGCAGGTGACGGCTGCATTGAAGAAGGTATCTCCCGCGAGGCTGCCGCCATTGCCGGCTGCCTGAAGCTCGACAACCTCATTCTCATTTACGATGCCAACGGCATCACCCTCGATGCCCCCATCGAGAAAACTCAGGTGGACGACATTGCCGCCACCTTCACCGCTCAGGGGTGGGATGCAGTCACCATCGACGGTAACGACCTGCAGCAGGTGCGCACCGCCCTGCGTACCGCCGCTCTTGAGAAGAACGGCCGCCCCAAGCTCATCATTGCCAAGACCATCATTGCCAAGGGCGTGCCCGGATTCGAGGGGACAACCAAGGGCCACGGCGAGGGCGGCGCCAAGCTGTGGGCAGAGGCCCACGCCAACTGGGGGCTGCCCACCGATGAGCGCTACTACGTGAGCGATGAAGTCCGCGCCTACATGGCCGGCAAGAAGGCTGAGCGCGAGGCCGCCTACGCCGACTGGAAAGTAACTTACGAGGCTTGGCGCGCCGCCAACCCCGACAAGGCCGCCGCTCTCGACGCCGGTATGGATCTGGCCGCCAACGGACTGTCCCCCGAGGTGAGCAACGCCATGATTCCCGCCTTTGCCGAGGGCTGTAAGGAAGCCACCCGCTCCTCCGGCGCCGTTGCTCAGAACGCCATCGGCAACGCCTGCCCCGCCCTGCTTTCCACCAGCGCCGACCTCTTCTCCTCCAACAAGAATTACCTGAAGAACGGCGGTGACTTTGCTGCCGACAACTACGCCGGCCGCAACTTCTGGTTCGGTATCCGCGAGCACGCCATGGCCGCTATCTGCAACGGTATTGCCTACGATGGCCTGTTCCGTGTATCAGCCGGCACCTTCTGCGTATTCGTGGACTACATGCGCGCCTCCATCCGCGTGGCTGCACTCTCCCACCTGCCGGTCACCTACGTGCTTACGCACGACTCCGTAGCCGTGGGCGAGGACGGCCCGACCCACCAGCCGGTGGAGACCGTGAGTGGTCTGCGCGTCATCCCCAACCTCGACGTGGTGCGCCCCGCCGACGAGGAAGAAGCCGCCGGTGCCTGGATGTGCGCCATGGAGCGCAAGGACGGCCCCACCGCCCTCATCCTCACCCGCCAGAATATCCCCAGCCTTTCTTCCGTGGCTCCCATCAGCGCCGAGCAGCGCCGTCAGGGCACTCTGAAGGGCGCCTACATTGCCCACAAGGAGAGCACTGACCAGCCCGGCCGCATCATCATTGCCACCGGTTCCGAGGTCATTCTCGCCCTGCAGGCAGCCAAAGAACTCGGCCCCGATGTGCGCGTGGTCTCCATGCCCTCCATGTGGCGCTTCAACCGCCAGAGCGCCGAGTACCGCGAGAGCGTGCTGCCCGCCGCCTGCACCCGCCGTCTGGCTGTCGAGGCCGGCAAGAGCGACCTGTGGTACCGCTACGTCGGAACCGAGGGCAGCATCATCTCCATCGACAACTTCGGTTTCTCCGCCCCCGGCGATGTAGTGCTCAGCGAGCTCGGCATGAATGTGCCCAACATCATCGCCCACGCTGAAAAGCTGTAAAGCTGCCAATTGTTCATGCAGAAAGCCCCGCAGTCACAGGCTGCGGGGCTTTCCGTTTTTACCCCTATCACCAAGGCGTCAGACTTGGTCTTCACTCTGCGCGCAGCGCAGTCTTCACCACCGTGCGCAGCGCGGTTCTTCACCGCGGGCTTTAGACCGCTTTTCACCCGGCCAAAGGCCGTTAAAAAGCATTGATCCCTTGCTCGCCTACGGCGAGCCGTACTTTGAGCCCGCACTTGTGCGGGCGATAGAGTATTAGCCCAGTGCAAGCGAGCGAAGGCTCGCGCAGCTCTGGGTAATGAGAAAAAAATAATCAGAGCCCCGCAGACGTGCGGGGCGACAGAAAAGCGTGTTACAACCGCATACGATTTTTATATAATTGTTACGCGTTAATGTGCACATCATCAGTGTATTCTTAAGCAAAGCTCCTCTGTCACCCCGCAAGTCTGCGGGGTTATCATTTCTTTACGTTCCCTCCCCGGGGTGCGCTCGCTTTTGCTCGCTTCCCCGGGGCTAATGTTCTATCGCCCGCACTGCGGGCTCTGGGTTAGGCTCCCGTCTTCGGCTCCGCCTACGCCGAGGCAGGCGCCTTCGCTCGCGGGTAATTACCAATTTGCGGAGGGAGCGACGAGTCGCCGGAAGGAATGTCTAGTTTTTACTTCCACAAATTGCTCTTTAAAATGTCAGGAAATCAGAGCGAGATACCCTTTCGGAGCAGGTTGAAGAGGGCGAGGGTGCGGGGCCAGTCGGCTGGGTTGTCATCGCTCTCGGGGAAAATGCGGCCATCGGGAATGCGGGAGTAGCGCTCTGCGGCCCGAGAATGGGAGAGCTCGCGGCACCCCACGCTGAAGATGGCGCCGAGGGCCAGGAACTCACGTGCGAGCTCGTGAGAGCCGTTCCAGGCATGCAGGAGCACACGCGGCAGGGTATTGCAGCGGGCGCGCTCCTGTAGTATGCTCAGCAGCTCGGGCCAGGCGCGCACGCCATGCAGGTGCACCAGACGGTCGTGACGGAAGGCGGCCCCCAGGTGGATATGCAACAGCAGGCGCTGCTGTTCCAGCGTGTCGCGGTGGGAATCGGCGGCATCGAGCCCGGTCTCGCCCACCTCTGCAGCCGGGTAGCGACTCAGCCAGTCATCGAGCGCGAAAGCCAGTTCGGCGGCATCTGTACCTTCGGCATGCCAGGGGTGCACGCCAAAGGCCGGGATCATGCCGGGAGTAGCGGCCACGCGTTCCCAATCATTCATGGTCACGGCGCATATACTCCCCCCTGCGGGGTTGTAGTGGTGAGTGTGGTAATCTTTCATATAAACAGGTCGGTTCACAACAGGCCTTCCTCGGCAAAGCTGTAATAGGGGCGGGGGTACCCGGGCACCGGCGCACCTATGATAACATGGTCGGCCAGCGGCAGACAGAGCACCTCGGCAGCCTTGTGCAGGGCGGCGGTAAGCTCGCGGTCGCAGTTACTGGGGCGGCAGTCACCGCTGGGGTGATTGTGGGCTATGATAACCCGGGCAGCCTTGTGCAACAGCGCCGGGCCGAATACATTGCGGGGGTGCACCAGCAGGCGCGTGAGCGTGCCCACGGCTATACGCTCCTTGCGCAGGAGCTTGCGCTTGGTATCGAGCAGGAGCAACATCATGACTTCCTGCGTTTCGTAGCGCAGCTCACCCACCAGCAGGTCATAGACATCCTGCGCGCTGAGTATGGCATTCCGCTCCACATTCTCGCGGGCGGCGCGCTGACCGAGCTCGAACACAGCGGCCAGTGTAGCAGCCTTGGCCTTCCCCATACCCTTGTGCAGAGCGGCCAGTTCCGCTGCCTCCATACTGCCGAGTGCAGCCAGTGAGCCGGCGGCGCGTTTAATGCGTGCGGCCAGCTCCAGCACGTTACATCCGGGCAATCCCGTACGCAGGAAAATAGCCAGTAGCTCCTCATCGCTCAGGGCGGCTCGCCCCTCCTTGAGCAGTTTTTCACGCGGCAGGGAATCTGCGGGCAAATCAGTCAGGCGACATGTGGCCGGGGAAGTCATGGTCGATACTCTTGCGGGCTGTTAAAAGTTCGGCGGGCATGGTGCCCGCCGATGTATCATCTATCCTTATGAACTGCCACCATCAGGGAAGCTCCATCATGTCGCGAACGATGTAGAGCGACTCGCGCAGAATGGGGTCGAGGTTGGAGGGATAATCCACATCATCCTCGAGTGCCTCCTCGGGGTCTTCGGCAGACTCCATATACTTTTCATCATCATCCTTACTGGCGATGGGCAGCTGCTCGCTGTTCACATCGTCGAGGGTCAGGCGATAAATGGTAAAGTTCTTGGCGTCCTCCTCGGCCATGCCGACATAGCGGGCCTTGCGCTCCTCATTGTAGGCGCGCTGAATATCGCGCAGCTGGGCATCCTCGGCGCGGCGGGTCTCCTTGTTGAGGGAGTCGGTATTCTGCTCGGTCATGCGGCGACGGTACTCAATAAACCACTTGCTGTACTGCAGGTCCTTGTCAGCAGCCACACGGGCAGCACTCAGACGGCGCAGCTCGGGCAGAATGCGGGCAATGCGCACATTCTTCACATAGCGGCCGGCGGGGGCAATCTCATCGTAGGGCATGGCGTAATCCTGCTCACCCTCACCAATGGGCAGAGCTGCTGTCGACATGGGCAGCACGATATCGCTCTCCACACCCTTCAGCTGGGTGGAAGCACCGTTGATGCGGTAGAACTTCTGCACGGTCACCTTAATCATACCGCAGCCCTCACGGCTGGCAAAGTAGGGCAGGAAATCGGCCAGGCTGCGGGGAACCTGCACGGTACCCTTGCCATAGGTTGCCTCATCGCCCACAATCACGGCACGACCGTAATCGGCCATAGCACCGGCGAAAATCTCGGAGGCCGAAGCACTGAGCTTGTTGGTAATCACCACCATCTCGCCTTTGAAGAGCGGGCGACCGCTCACGGTCAGACGCTCCACATGGCCGCGGGAGTCGCGCACCTGCACCACGGGACCGGCACCGGTGAAGAAGCCCACCATCTTGCGCACCTCATCGAGGGAACCACCACCGTTGAAACGAAGGTCAACGACAAGCCCCTTCACGTTCTCCTTAATCATGCGGCGCAGCAGCTTCCTCACATCAGCCGCACAGCGCACGTCACCACTGTCGAGGTCAATGTAGAAGGACGGCAGGGTCAGAATACCCACACGATAGGGAGCTTTGCCGGGAGTATGTACGTCCACAATCTTGGCACTGGCGAGGGACTCGGACATGGGCACCTCATCGCGCACAATAACGACCTCCTTCTGCTCGCCGGTCTCGGCCCCGAGCACACGCAGACGTACGGATACGCCCTGCTTGCCGCGAATAAGGTCAACCACCTTGTCAATGCTCAGGTACATGATGTCGGTCCACTTGCCGGAGTTGTCGGTATCCACCGCCACGATGCGGTCACCGAGTTTCAGCTGGCCGCTCTTGGCGGCGGGGCCACCCTTCACAATACCCTCAATACGGGTAGAGCCATCGTCATCCTCGCGCAGCTGGGCACCGATACCGACGATGGAGGCCTTAATCATATCCTTAAAACGCTGCTCCTCACGGGCACCCATGTAGTCGCTGTGCGGGTCGTAGGAAAGAGCCACGGCATTGAGCAGGCGTGCCACCATGTCCTCGGTGTCGGCCTCCTGCACTTCGTTGCGCAGGCGCTTAAAGCGAGCCTGCAGCTTTTCGGCCACGGGCAGCTCGGTGGCATTCGGGTCGGGTTTACCCTTCTCGGCAGCCATGCGAGCCACATTCTCACGGCGCAGCACCTCGGAAAGCACCATGTCATCAATCAAATCGCGCCAGGCCTGATCCAGCTCAGCATCATTGGCCGCGCGGGCAACCTTGCGGCGACTGCGGGGAGTAGTGCGGTCGGTATCGAAGGCCGGCAGAGCCTTTTCGTACTCACGCAGCATCTTCTCAGCCTGTTCAATATGGCGCAGCGCACGGGTGGAATACTCGGTGTATAGCTCAACAGCCAGAGTACGGGTTTCACCGGCAAGCAGGTAATCACCGAAGGATGAAGCATAGCGTTCGCGCAGAGCCTTTACATCTTCGGCCGTAAAATACAACTTTTGTGGGTCGACATTGCGCAGGTAGCTCTCCAGGAACTTCTCGTACATATCCTGCGAAAAACGGGCTCGAGAGAAATGAGCGTTCTGCAGCACAAGCGAAAACTGCTTGCCTACCTGATCGTAGTCGGGTGCAGCATGACTGACCGACGTGCATGATACCAGCGCAGCCGTCGCACTGACAAGCAGTGTGCTCAGGCAGCGGGTCCACTTGCTGAGGGGGGTTATCATCATGGTTATGTGTTAAAAAAAGGGGGATATATGATTATCTGTACCTATACAGACGTTTCTTCACGCAGATTTGTTGCACTATTTTACGTGAGTTATTCGTAATGTCTATCTAAATCGAACCATAATGACACAAAACCTGCTCAGAAAAGGACGAAGTTTGAAATTCGTATATCGGAATTCGACCTTCGTACTTCAAAAAAGCTCTCGCCAATGCTTTGTCAGCAATGGCGAGAGCAAATAGAAAATTGGTTATAGCAGTCAGGTCAGGCCTTCTTACCCTTGCGAGGGGTACGAACCTTGACCATTCTATAGCCGAGAGTGGCTGCCAGAGTAGCGAGCTGCTCCTCAAGACGGGCGCAACGAGCCTTGGTCTCGCGCAGGGATGCCTCCAGGTGGGCGGCCTTAATCTTAGCCTTGCGGGCATCGTTCTTCAGCTCTTTGTCATTGTCGCCGGCAACCACAGTCGGCACGCTCTTGCGACGACCCTTGGGCTGAGGCTGAAAACGGGCTTCCATGGCATCTTCTGCCTGCTTCTTCCACAGCGAAATCAGCGTGGGAGCTATGCCCTTTTTCTTGGCAACATCCTGAATCTTTGCTTTCTTGGAGAAAATAGCCTTAATAATCTCTAATTTCTCCTCCGGTGTGTAACTTGCACGTTCCTTCATATCAAACAACTACCTTGTGTGGTAGGCTCAGTTTACACGCTTTAGCGTGTCTTGACAAGCATATTTTTATACTTTTTGTCATTTTTATGTATATTTTTTCATTAAAATCTGCATATTTTTACATTTCTGAGGCTTTTTCTGCAACATACCATCAAAAATAGTCACTGAATTGCAATCAGATATTACAACTTCTAACGGTTAAAAAAACATTTCTCAGCCACCATCATTACCCACAAAACTCTCCAACATCTCTGCAACACAACAAATCCGCCATCTTTCCCGCAAAACTTCGGTCTGCCCCATTTTACTACGCCTCTTGAAAATCTCATTTTCAATGAGATATACAGCAGACCTGTTTTAAGTACGCATATTCAATAAGTTAAAAAAGTAGATTTTCGCCTGACAATTAATTGGCAGGGTATAAAATCATATTGTTTTTTCTATTTAAAGGAATTATCTGTATATCTCA
>JAFURE010000058.1 GCA_017471985.1 Akkermansia sp.
AGGAACAGGGCGTTGTGCTCCACCAGCGTGTTGAGCTGATCCTCGAAGCGGAACTTGGTGAGGATATCCTGCACGTTGCGAGAGAAGCCCGCCAGATAGTTGCGGAAATTGGCCTCGATATTGTTCGGGTCGGCCACCAGGGTGTCGAAGGTGAACTTGCTGGTGTTGTAGAACTTGTATCCGGATGCACGCATGAGCATCATATCCAGCGCACCGGGGGCAAGATTGGCGTGCTTTTCATGCGCCGCCAGCACCTCCGCATGCGTGGCCGCAAGGCAGTCGTGGAAGCGCTTAATCACGGTCATGGGCAGAATGACCTTGCCGTATTCATGCGGTTTGAAGATGCCGAATATGGCGTTGGCCACGTTCCAGATGACGGTGGCTTTTTCCTGAATATTAGTACCTACTTGGTAAATCTTATCGTCCTCCATTATGTAGTCTCCTATGGGGTAACGTGTATCTTAAAAGGGGTGTTTATTAAAAGGGGTGTTTAATTAAAGGGAAAAATTACGGTATTGGTACCGAGGATGAGAGACACCCCTCATAGGGAATCTCAGATTCAAACCGGGGCAGCAGCCATCTTTACCCACTTTCTTCGTAGAGCACTTTGCCATGGGCATATTCTACCATTTTCAAGCCCCCACTTCAAGGAAAAGCAAAAATATCTTCGTATGTTTCAATCAATTACTCGTTTCACAGGCCGTTTTCTCGGACTCCTTGGGGCCGACGTTAGCTATTCTCCCCCCCCTGAATATGATTGACATCCGGGTCGTTTAGTGGCAACATGTGGGCGCAGGTGGAGCACGGCGACCTCGGGACACCCTGTTGGCGCAGCCGATGGCCCCCGCTGGAAGGCAACGACGTGGTCCACCTGTTCTATTTCGTTCACAGCGGACTCCTGACATGACGACAGCAGACATAGTTGCCGAGTTGCAAGGGCTGGCAGAGCCGAAGTACCGGGATTTTGCGGCCTCGCTCATTCCCGGGGAGGCGGATTTGCTGGGAGTGCGGCTGCCCTTGCTGCGCAAACTTGCTCGGCAGATTGTCCGGCAGGAGAATTGGGCGGCAATTTTTCAGGAACTGGGAACATACAGCCTGATGGAAGTGGTCATGTTGCGCGGCATGCTGCCGGGCTATGCCCCGAATGCAACACTATCTGAAAGGCTGAGAGCTCTTGCCGCGTTCATTCCAACGATTCGCAACTGGAGCATCTGCGACTCATGTTGTGCGACCTATACCTTTGCCCGTGAGTTCAGGGCAGGAGTTATGGATTTTCTGCAGCCCTATCTCGGCTCAACAGAAGAATATGAGGCTCGCTTTGCCGTGGTCATGCTGCTCAATCATTACCTGAATGACAGCGCGTATGTAGCTCATGTTGCTGAACTACTCAGTCTGGTAAATTGCAGAGCATATTATGCCGACATGGCAGTTGCGTGGTGCGCCTGCGAACTCATCCTGCGATATCCGGAATACGAGACTGAGTTAATCACCCGACTTTCACCTGATATACAAAAACTTACACAAAGAAAGATACGGGAATCGCACCGTTGCCGGGCCAACTGAAAACAGAACTTTCAAACATCGTCCTGAAGTGCATTTATTCTTGACATCATACCGTGAACTGGTATGATTCCGTCATGGAACAAAATTATGCCAATCAAGTGCAGGTCATGCAGGAGCAACTTGCAGCACTTGCCAAAGCCTATCTTAACAAAATTTACGGTTGGATGGCTGTCTCGATGCTCGTGACAGCAGGCGTGGCCATGTACGCCATGAACTCAGACGCCGTACTCACCTGGAGTGCCAATAATCAGATTATACTGCTGATTGCCACCCTCGGCAGCATTCTCATTATGGCGTTCTGCCGCAACATGCTCACCTCCGGCGCATTGGGCGTTATCTTCATCGCCTTCTCCGGGCTGGAAGGTCTGGCACTCGGCCCCCTGCTCAGCCTGTACACCACGCAGTCACTGGGTCTTACCTTTGCCTGCACCGCCGGCATGTTCGGCGCCATGGCTCTGTACGGAGCCGTCACCAAGCGTAACCTCTCCGGCATGGGGCGCACACTCATGATGCTGCTCTTCGGTCTCATCATTGCCGGTATCGCCAACATTTTCTTCGGCAACAGCACCGCCGACCTCATCATCTCCGCTGTGGGTGTAGTGGTATTCGCACTCTTCACTGCATACGACACTCAGCGACTGCTGGCAGAAGGTGCCTACCTGACGGATTCCGTAGACCGCAGCAAGGGCGCTATTCTGGGCGCCGTTCAGCTCTACCTCGACTTCCTCAACCTCTTCCTCTATCTGCTCCGTTTCCTGGGTGCAGCCCGCGATTAAGCAAGCATGGACGCCTTGCAGAAACTCACAGAACAGGCCGTCAGGGTGGCAAACTCCATCCTGACGCCACTGGGCTATACCTATACGCTGAGCACTGAACCCACCGAGGGCGAGGAAAACGGAGTAACCCTCATGATTGAGGGGCCCGATGCCCGTTACCTCATCGGGGATGAGGGTGATAAGCTCGATGACCTGCAGTACCTCGTCAATCGCCTGATTCAGGCAGAGTGGGAGGATGCCCCGCGCGTTCGCGTAGATTGCGACCACTATCGGGAACGCGCAGAGGGTAAGCTCCTGCGCCGGGCTCGCTCACGCGCAGAGCGTGTCTTGCAGACGGGGCGCCCGCTGATGATGGAAAAGCTCAACGCCTACCAACGCCGACTGGTGCACAACGAGCTGGCCAAAATGCCCGGCATCTGCACCACATCCGAGGATACGGATTCGCGCTTTAAGCGTATCACCATCAGCCGAGCCTGAGCCCGCCCATGCGCCGCATCATCCTCAGCACCTGCCTGACCGCCGCAGCACTGTTTCCCATTGCTGCGGCTGCTTCGTATACCGTCTATCTGCAGGAAGGTCGGGACAACGCCGTCCTGCGCAAACATGTGACGGAATTATTGCCCAAACCGGCGGAAGGTCAGGCTGAATGCCGCTTCGTGGTTCTGAATGATAAACCGAACAACGACGAACAGGCAGAAGCCCAGGCGGACGCGATGGCTGCCGGAGTGACCCACCTGCCCTGTCTTGTACTGGCAGATGCCGAGGGTCCCTTTGCCACACTGTTGTTACAGGGATTGAAAACACAGGATATTATCAAAGCGGAAGAGCTGGCAAAATCCGCTGACAGACAAGAGAAAACGGCAGAACGAGAGTTTGAGGCTCGCCTTTACCTGCTCTTTGCCGCTTGCTCGCAACGCGACCCGGGCGCCGAACAGCTCGAAGAATTGGTACAGGAGAGCCGCCAACTGCTCAGCGATGAACGTTGTACCCGCGAGCTGCAGCAACTCATCGGCTTGCGCTGCCTGTACCCGCTGCTGATGAAACAGTATGCCATCGGCCACACCGGAGCACACACCCCGGCAACCGAGGCAAAGTTGCTGGAGGCCATCGCCGCGCTGGAAACCGCACGCGATATCGATCCCAACAGCAAGCTGGGTAAAAGAGCGCACGATGAACGCCACCGCCTGCGCATGGCCCGCCGCGAAGCGCGCAAGTATGAATAAAATTATCCAGCTCCTGCTGCTCTGCACCCTGCTGAGTTCCTGCAAGTTCCACCACATCGTCAGCCACTCGCGCCCGGAATTGCAGTGGCAGGACAAGACCCACTGCATAACATATTCCCATGACGTATGGAGCTGGCCGGCAACACCGGAGAACGAGCAAGCACTCCATGACTGGTGGAACGCAACCGACGACATCGGCACCGAGGATTACTGGCCCTGGGCGTACAGCGTCCCTCCTAGGCTCGTGCTGCACCCTCGCCTGATGGTCGGCTTCAGCGACATCACTACCGTATTTATGTACAACAAACTGGGGTACGACGGGTTCGGCATCTACTCCCGCCGCCCGACAGAGGCAGACCGGAAGCTCCGACTGCGCTTGCAGCACATCATGCACACGCAAAAACCGCTGAGCGAGGAAAGCGGCGAGGCTCTGGAGCGCCGCATCTGCCCCCCCATCCCCCGAACAGCAGAAACTGCCTGGTTACCATGAACGCCACCGCCCGCATCGAATATCCCTACGGTAACATCGCATGGTCCGATGGTTGCGCTACCGTCAACCACCACGAGACAGGTTGCATTCGCAGTGAATACCTGACGGATTATCAATCGCGCACGGGTTACCCGCGGCAACACCTCTCGGGCGAGTACGCTCTTCAACTGCTCTTTGCGGACGGCAGCATGGGCTTTAACCCTCAACTGACAGGTTGGGAATGCCAAGGGGGCGCACTCGTTCTCACGCTCGCCGATGAACGACATCCTGACATACGACTTACCCTCCGTCTGCAACTGCACGAAGAGGGCGTGTTCACCCAACAAGCCACGCTGTATAACGGAACAAAGGGACAACTGCAGCTGTTGCGTGCTTACTCAGCCACGGCAGTTCTGCAGGGCAGCCGTTACCATGCCACCACATTCCGCGGTGTCTGGGCCGGGGAACATAGCATGCAGGAGGAAGAGGTTATGCGCGGCAACACCCTCTGCGCCAATGCCTGCACGGGAATCAAAACCGCTCAGGAGGGTACCCCCGGTATCATCATTGCCACCGACAGCCCGGCTCAGGAAGAATACGGGCACAGTCTGACTGCCGCACTTGCCTGGAGCGGCAACTACACACTGGCTTTCACTCACAACGCTCAGGGACAGGGATTTCTGGGGCTGGGGCATGACTTTGCACAGGCTCCCTACACACTGGCCCCCGGGCAGGAGCTGGAGCTGCCGCAGGCCCTTCTGCTCAACAGTGTGGCCGGTAAGGGAGACGCCACGCGGCGGCTGCACCGTTACCTGCGCCGTTGCGTGATACCGCGCGGGCAGCAAACACGCGACTGCTTGCTCAATAGCTGGGAAGGTGTGCATTTTGATGTACATGAGCCCACCCTCAGGGAAATGATGCAGCGCACCGCGGCACTGGGTATCGAAATGTTCGTGCTCGATGACGGCTGGTTCGGACACCGCAAGGACGACCATTCCTCACTGGGGGACTGGTACCCAGCCCCCGACAAACTGCCCAAGGGCCTGAAACCGCTCACCGACTATGCCGCAGCACAGGGACTGAAATTCGGCCTGTGGATTGAGCCTGAGATGATATGCCCCGACAGCGAGCTTTATCGGGCTCACCCCGATTGGGCCCTGCAGCTGCCGGGCATTGCCCCCACCGAGCAACGCTATCAACTGGTGCTCAATCTGGCTCGTCCTGAGGTAGCAGACTTTGTACTGCAGACCGTCAGCGACCTGCTGCGCAGCAACCCGAGTATCGCTTATGTGAAGTGGGACAGTAATCGCATGATGACTGATATTCCCCACCCCAACATCTGTTTCGATTACATCGCGGCCTATTATCGCATCATGCGCGAGCTGCGACTGCGCCACCCGAATGTTGTCTTCCAATGTTGTTCCGCCGGCGGCGGACGCATGGATATCGGCGCAGCTCAGTTCCACGAGGAGTTCTGGTTGAGCGACAATACCGACGCCCATGACCGCCTGCGTATGCAGTGGAGCGCCACGCATTTCTTCCCGGCCAACGCTGTGGGAGCCCACGTGACAGCCAGCCCCAACCTCTACACCGGGCGCCGAAGCACCCTGAAGTTCCGATTCGATGTAGCTCTGGCCGGTCGACTGGGTTTTGAGCTCGACCCACGCACCCTCAGTGAGGACGAGGAAGCAGAAATCCGCACCCGACTGGCACTGGCCAAAGAACTGCGACCGCTGGTTCAGCTGGGTGATGTTTACCGCTTGGTCAGCCCCTACGAGGGACCCGATTGCGCCCTGCTCTATACCGATGGGCAGCAGGCCCTGCTACTGGCATACACCACGGAGCGGGCATTCACACAACAGCACACCCGTATACCGCTGAGAGGGTTACAGGCAGACAAGCTCTATACTGTGGAGGAACTGCTGCCCGATACACCGAAATGCCTCTGCCCTCAGGCCGGAGCGCAGCTCACCAGTGCCGAACTGATGAGCAGCGGGCTGCCCATCTGCTGGAACAGACCGCTCCAATCGGTCTGTATAAGGTTTTCGCCTATTCAGATTTAGACTTGCAATCCTGAACATACAAGTATAAAATAACGCCATGGACGCCACCACCACTTACCGCGCCTGGGCAGAAATCGACACCGATGCCATGAAGCACAACCTCAACGTTGTGCGGCGGGTCATGCCGGAGCACAGCCGCATGCCGATTGTAAAGGCCGAGGCATACGGCCACGGGCTGGAAGGTGTGGTCAAGGCGCTGGATGACGAAGATATCACCTTTTTCGGCGTAGCAACCCCGTCCGAAGCCGCCCGGGTACAAGCTGCCGGCTGCAAGATTCGCCCCTTCATTCTGGGCCCCTGCTTCCCCACCGAGCGCGAGGCCATTGTGCAGCACAGCTGGCGCGCCGCCCTCTCCAGTGTGGAGGAGGCAGAGCACTTCAACTCGCTGGGCCGCCTGTACAACAAAAAGGTCAACCTTCACATCAACGTCGATACCGGCATGGGGCGCGCCGGTGTACTGCCGCACGAAATCCCCGGACTGGGTGACAAACTCAAACAGTTTGAATACCTTAACATCGAAGGCGTCTATTCCCACCTCTCAGCAGCATCGCAGGACATCACCTTCACCCACCGCCAGATTCGCACCTACGAGGCCGCGGTGAAAGAGCTTTCCCAAAGCCTCGAACTTCCCTACCGCCACCTGTGCAGCAGCGCAGCCGTGTTCAACTACAAGGCACCGAGCACCAATATGGTTCGACTGGGGCGCATTCTCTACGGCTTCTCGCCCATGCCCTCACCCTACAACAGAGAGCTGCGCAACACCCTTACCCTCTACAGCAGAGTGACCCTGCTGCGCACCCTGCCCGACAATCACGGCGTATCCTACGACCACACCTATATCACCAACGGTGCCACCAAAGTAGCCACCATCGGTCTGGGCTTCGGTGACGGCTACCTGCACTACCTGTCCAATACCGGCGCGCGTGTTTACCTCAACGGTCACTATTGCCCGGTGCTGGGGCGCATCACGATGGACCAGATTATGGTCGATGTCACCCACGTGGACAACGTACAGCCCGGGGATGTGGCTGAAATCCTCGGCCCCAATGTGCCGTGGGAAGAACTGACAGCGCGCGCCAAGACTATACCGAGCAACATCATCTGCTCTATCTCAGCACGCGTACCCCGTGTTTACAGAGCCCCCAGGGGTGGGATTTAAGGCCGCAGCCCTTCAGCAAAGCTATTTATTTTCTATCCTACAGCTCCAATCCCCAAGGCGCCAGCCTTGGTTTTCACCCTGCGCGCAGCGCAGTCTTCACCACCGAGCGCAGCACAGTTCTTCACCGCGGGCAAAGCCCGCTTTTCACCCGGCCGTAGGCCGTTATAAAGTTGGATTTTGAATTTTGGATTTTGGATATTCAAGTTAGGCGGCTTCCGACTTCTCTGCGATACTCCGAGACAGGTGCGCCGCAAGGAGGCATTCAGGGTGGGCGTATCAACGAGAAGCCCCCAGGCGTAGCCGAAGACGAGAGACTAAACCAGAGCCCGCCCCGGCGGGCGACAGCACATAGACAGGGGTGAGCGAGCGATAGCTCGCGTAGCCCCTGTTACAGGAATAAGAGAAAAAGGAGCCCCGTGAAACGGTGGCGACAGCCTTTCGCAGACTGACGGTTGCATACATCTAAATCCCATAGCTACCGCTCTTATCAGCCAGGCTGTCACCCCGTTTCACGGGGCTCTCAATATTTTTTGCTCAATACCCGGGGCTTCGCCGCTGCGCGGCTTCACCCCGCGCTATGTGCTATCGCCCCGTTTACACGGGGCTTTTGAATTCCGCTCACCTTCGGTTCGCCATTCAGCTCTACAAATTGGAGCTTGTCGAGCTGCGAGCGTAGGGATTTAAGCCCGCGGAGCGGGCGACAGAGAAGTAGCCTCAGGTGTAGTGAGCAACGCGAACGGAACCTGTGGTAGGGATAAAAAAAGAAATATGAA
>JAFURE010000059.1 GCA_017471985.1 Akkermansia sp.
GCTCGGCACGTTCTGCCTCGCGGGCTGCTCGGCACTCAGCCTTGGCGCGGGCTTCGGCTTCTTCCTCAGCGCGTTCGCGTGCTTCCTCGGCAGCACGTTCCTCAGCCTTGCGGCGGGCTCGCTCGGCACGTTCTGCTTCGCGGGCTGCCTTACGCTCAGCCTTGGCGCGGGCTTCTGCCTCGTCCTCGGCGCGTTCACGGGCTTCCTCGGCAGCACGCTCCTCAGCCTTGCGGCGGGCTCGCTCGGCACGTTCAGCTTCGCGGGCTGCCTTGCGCTCAGCCTTGGCGCGGGCTTCGGCTTCTTCCTCAGCGCGTTCGCGGGCTTCCTCGGCAGCACGTTCCTCAGCCTTGCGGCGGGCTCGCTCGGCACGCTCTGCCTCGCGGGCTGCCTTGCGCTCGGCCTTGGCTCGGGCTTCGGCGTCTTGCTCAACGCGTTCGCGGGCATCAGCTTCACGGGAAAGCGTTTCCGCATAAACGACAGCACGTTTCTCAGCCTCTAACGTGAGGGTATCGAGCTTCTCCTGTAAAATCCTGCGCGCTTCATCACCTGAGCGTTTAACATCACCCTCTCTGAGCGCAGCTTTGCAGGGGAATGCGTCCTCCACTCGATCAAGCACAAAAACCGGACTGCCCAGCTTTACTATATCAAAAATAACGGACGATACCTCATGAGACATGCGAATGCAACCATGAGAAAGCTGCTTACCGGGCATAACCAGACCAGTGTGCATACCGATACCGGAATCCGTCAATCGCATCCAGTTAGGCATGGCAGCCCCTTCCCACTTACCACCGGGAGGTACCGTGTGTTTGCGGGAATCGGCATCTGCAACAAGGATGGAACCATCTGCCCCACGAATAGAACCGAACCTGCCGGAGAAGTGCTCTTTCTTCTTCTCCAGAATCACGAAAGAGCCGCGGGAGGTGGGTGTTTTATCCGTACCGGTAGAAACAGGCCAATCCAGAGCTACCCTGCCATCCACATACAGGCGGCCGCGCTGCTGCTGTAAACATATATAAATGGGACACTCAGGCGTGGCTTTGCTGAGCAACTGACTATCGCGATAAACCACCAGCGTATCCAGATAAAAACGATGGCTCACGAAGTACTCATACGTACCCTCCTGGTACGATGATGCTACGGAAGGCGTGTTGGGAATGGCGTCAATCTGCGCCTTCAGCGCTTCAATTTTCCTCTCATCATCGGGCATGAGAGAAGGCGAAAACACACTGCGGCACGATGGCAACGCCACCAGCAGCAGCATACATAAGCTAAAGCCAACTCTACTCATGCGTCAAAAAAATAAAAAGTGGTACAATTCCCTGACGAAACTGTACCACTATCAAAGGGATATGTCAATCTATTTAGCTTATTTCAAGCTTGAAACAGCTTAACCGACGGAATTTTCCGCCTTTTTAGCCTTATTTTTGCGTGCAGCCACTTCATCAGCAGCCTGTTTGCGCAATTTATCAAGATTTTCCTGAGCATCGGTGTGAGCCTTCAGCACAGCCTGATACTGCTCACTGAAAGGCAGGAGGTGCCGTACGGGATAGCCCTGCTCCAACTCACCATCCACATGTACACGGGTTCCGGTGGCAGTGATACCGAACAGCTGGCTAGCCATGTCATTGGGCGTGCGGACGCAACCATGCGACAAACGCTTACCGGCCTGAACCTTACCGGTGTGCATACCCAGACCATCCCAGGTAAGTCGCATCCAATTGGGCATGGGAGAGCCCACAAAGCTGCCGCCCTCGGGAATCGTGTCCTTGGTGGAGTCGGCATTGCGTTTCACGGTTCTACCATTGGCATCCTTAATGTTACCATAGAGATTAGACGCGTAGTCTTTCTTTTTCTCCAGAATGAAATAGGTACCGGTCGGGGTTTCTCGCCCTGCCACACCAGTGGAAACGGGCCAGTCTGCCGCCACCTTACCGTCAACATACAGGCGGCCACGCTGCTGCGGCAGACAAATATGCACAACACTCTTTCTGTTAGCTTTTTTCAGCAGAGCATCGTCACGATAAATCTCCATAGTAGTGGGATAACCGTTACTGCAGATGAAATGTTCATACGTACCTTCTGCATAGGGCAGAGGTTCGGGAGCAGGACATGCATCAAGCTTTTCCTCAGCCTGATAAATGCGGGCACGGAGCTCAGGAGAAACCTGAGAACAGGCTGTGATACCCAACAGAGTCAGGCTCACGAGCAGAAGAGAAATGGCAGAAAATCGTTTCATCAGCGAATGTGTTACTAATTATCGGATATTCGTGTCAGCGGCGAACTTGTAGCCTGTTTTCAGATTTTTGTCAATACTTTTCAACAATTATTTTTTAAAAATATTTCCCCCGGTACCACCGAGGGGCAATACCGGGGGAGAGGAATTAAGATGTTCTCGTGAGAGACAATATCAAGCCACGCATCAGGCTTTGGCAGCATCCTCTGCCTTAACGACCTTAGTAGCAAGCTGCACGGGGGCAGTGTTCTTGCTGTTCTTGGCGATTTCCTTCTGGCGCTTGATGTAGGCGCTGCGGCGGCGGCGCTTCGTTTCCTTACGGTGCTGTTGACCCATGGTTCTGGTTTATGTTTGTAGGGCAGCTGTCTGCCCGATATTAATGAGATACGCACTTGTAAATAGCGCTTTCCGCACGAGTTTGCAAGGCTAAAGTGTGTGTGCCTGCCATAAAATGCAAATTTTATTGCCAAAATCGGGTGTAAATGCTACAATCCGGGCCATGAAAATAGCCATATTGGGTGCAGGAGCGCTGGGATGTTACTACGGAGCACGACTGGCAGAGGCCGGACACGATGTGACGTTTATTCTGCGCTCAGCCTATGAACCGGTCAGGGAAAAGGGGCTGCACGTCAGCAGTGTATACGGCGACATCCACCTGCCCACCCCGCAAATTGCCCGCACCCCCACAGAGTGCGGCCCGGTCGATTTGGTTATCGTGTGTTGGAAAACCACCTGCAATGCCCAATTGCCCTCAGCACTGCCCCCATTACTGAAGGATACAACCCGCGTGCTCACCTTCCAGAACGGCATGGGCAATGCCGAGGCCATTGCACAGGTTGTTCCCGGCGAGCGCGTTTTCATCGGCCTGTGTTTTGTATGTGCCATGATGGACACTCCCGGTGAAGTTACCCACCTCGAGGGCGGCGCCATACAGTTTGCGCCGCTGATTCCCACAGAAGAGGGCGCAGCTCAGGCCGCCGAACTAGCCGCCCTCTTTGACGGCACTCCGGTAGAAACCCATACTGCTCTGCACACCGAGCAGATACTATGGACCAAGCTCTCCTGGAATATCCCCTTCAATGGGCTCTGCCTGGCCCACGGCGGCATCAGCATTCGCCAACTCTTCCTCATGCCCGGAGAGGCCGAGCGCGCCCGTGCTATCATGAATGAAGTCTGCCGCACAGCAGAAATGCGCGGCTTTCCCCTACCGCAGGAAATCATACACCGCCAGATGGAGCAGACTTCAAAAATGGGTGACTTCATACCCAGCAGCGCCATAGATTACAATCGCCACCGCCCGGTGGAATATACCGCCATCTGGGGCACCCCGCTGGAGCGCGCCCGCGAGGTAGGAGCCAATGTCCCCGAATGGGAGCGCCTGTGCGCCGACATTCAGGCTCGCCTGGCAGAGAGATACCCGCAAGCCTGATTTCCCCCATGTCAACACTCTGCCGCATCAAGCAACTGAGCCGCCTGCCGGTAGCCCTCGTCATGCTCATGGCGGGCGGGCTGATTGTACTACCGCTCAGCCGGCACATAGCAGAGCATCAGCAACAAGAGGGATTGCAACTCCCCCCGCCCCGCATTGCTAAAAAAGACGCCTTCACCCAGCAGCTCGCCTTCTTCACACTCGGCGGACTGCGCTCACTGGCAGCCGAAATCACCTCGCTGGATGCCACCAACGCCTGGCTCAAGCGCGACTGGCCCAGGGCAGATGCCCGCTGGCAAACCGTGACCACCCTGGCTCCGCGCCGTGTCAATTACTGGGCCGCCGCATCCCGCGAAATGGCAACCAATGCAGCCGGCGACTTTCTGAGCAACTCACGGCTGGATGAACGGGAACGTAACATGCAGGCCCGCCACTACATTGAGCGCGGGGAAGCTTACCTGCTGCGAGGCATAGCCAACAACCCGACAAGTGCCCTGCTCTACGCCCGATTGGCCGACTTCTACAGCGACCTGTACCGGCGCCCGCAATTCGGCAAAGCAGCCGAGGCCTACGCAAAAGCCGTTGAACTGGGAGCACCCAACATCTACAACCGACTGAGGTTCTATAATCTCTGTCGTATACGCGGCCGCGAGCGGGAGGCCTACACCCTGGGACGTAAGCTCTTCGAGGATTCCCGCAACCACGTACCGGCTCTGCGCACCCTGCTTTTCGTGCTGCAAAACAAACTCGAACTGCCCGAAGCGGAGCGCCTGAGCACCGAGCAGATATTCGGCACCCACAAGCGAGCCATTCGCGATTTACGCACCTTCCGGCACAACACCCTGCTCTACCCCACCACCGGCATTGACGAGTTCCTCAACGGCCTGAACGAGCACTGAGGCGGTTGATTTTTTCATGTTGACTTTCTGCGGGCTTGTCAATCGCGCGCGCATGAGATAGAATGGGCGGCAGACATGTACGACCAATATCTCCACATCTACGAAAAACTGCCGCTCGGTTGGGCCGGGCTGCTCATGGGGCTGGCACTCATTGCCCTTCATGGTTACGCCCTGCTGAAGCCCGAAACCGCCAAGGCAGCCCTGAGCAAAGCAGCCGAGAACGACAAGGCCGGCCGAGTACTACTGACCGTGGATTTCATCTGGATTTTCCTGCTTCTGTTTGACGTCAGCTGGAACCCGCTGCGAATCAATCTTTTTGATTTCAACGCCTTCCGTTCCATGCTCATTATTCTCTGCCCCATCATCTGGTTTGTACTTTATGGGCAGACAAAAGCGCTGGTATTCCCCCGGGCTCTGGGGCTGTTCCTGCTGCTGATGGCCATTGTACCGCTGACCGCCGCCTTCCTGAAAGAGCCGGTCACACGCCTGCTCATCCCCATCTGGTGGTACCCGGTACTCACCGTTGCCATGTTCTGGGTAGGCAAACCCTACCTTTTCCGTGACTGGGCAGCATGGTACACAGCCCGCCCGGCACTCTACCGCTACAGCAACATGTTCGGTCTGGCCTACGGTGTGCTGGTACTGCTGTGCTCCTTCTTCTGGTTCTGATTTTTCTGACAGCCATGAACAGCGCCAATATCTGCGATACCCTTTATACCGCCGCCTATGTCGTTACTCAGAATGACGGGCGCGACATCATCGAGAACGGAGCCATAGCCATTGGTGGCAACCGTATTCTCTGCGTGGGACATACTGATATCCTTGAGATTCTCTACCCCGATGCCCGCAGAGTAGACCTGGGGAATGCCGCCCTCATGCCCGGGCTCATCAACGCCCACACTCATGTGCCCATGAGCCTGCTGCGCGGGTACTCCGATGACAAGGCACTCATGGACTGGCTCACGAAGGACATCTTCCCGCAGGAGGCCAAACTCACCCCCGAGCTGGTGGAACTCGGGGCCCGATTCAGTCTGGCAGAGATGATACGCAGCGGCACCACCGCGTTCTACGACATGTACATGATTGAGGACGCCGTGTTCCGCGCGGCAGATTCCATGGGCATGCGCGCCGTACTGGGTGAGAGTACCACTCAATATTTCCCGAGCCTTTCCTGCAAGGATAAAGAGGCCTACTTTGAGCTGGTGCGTGCTCAGGCAGATTCCTGGCGCAACCACCCGCGCATTCGTCAGGCTATTGTCCCCCATGCGCCCTACACCACTAACCCGGAGCTCCTGCGCGAGTGCTATGCGCTTGCAGAAGAAAACGGAGCACTCTTCGGCATGCACCTGGCCGAAACCGAGAGCGAAACTCAGACCTGCCTGAAGGAGTTCGGCATGCGCCCCATCCCTTACTGCAACAGTCTGGGGCTCCTGCAACCGGGCAGTACCTTCTTCCATGTCGTGCATGCCGATGAAGAAGATATGGCACTGCTGATGGAAGGACACTGCTCGGTGGTTCACAACCCGTCCTCCAACATGAAACTGGCCAGCGGCGTGGCCCCGGTCGGAGCTCTGCAGAAACACCATATCCCCGTGGCTCTGGGTACCGATGGACCTGCCAGCAACAACGCCCAGAACATGCTGCGCGAAATGTACGTAGCCAGCCTGCTGCACAAAGTCAGCAAGCTCGACCCCACCGCCTGCCCCGCACAGACAGCACTCGATATGGCAACGCGCGGCGGTTCCGCAGCCCTGCACGACCCGCATATCGGCACTCTCGAGCCCGGTATGAAGGCCGACTTCATCGCACTGGATCTCAGCGCGCCCAATATGCAGCCGGTTCACAACATTGTTTCGAACATCGTCTATGCCGCCACCGGTGCAGAAAACAAGCTGACCGTGGTTGACGGCAAGGAGCTCTACCGCGACGGCAAGTTCCTGACCTGCGATTTCGAGGCTCTCTCTGCCGAAATTCAGAAAGCACGCGCATGGGTTCGCAGCTGATGGATTGCCCACTGGCGCAGCTGCCCATAGCCGCCATTGATTTCGAGTCTGCCGGGGTGGCCCCGGGTGAAACGGATTTACCCGTGCAAGTCGGCATTGTGCGGGTTGGCACCCTTTTCGGAGCCGAGGAGTGCTTTACCTCCTACATTGCCTGCGATCGCCCCGTGCGATGGAGTGCGGCCAAGGTTCACGGCATCACAACCGACATGCTGAAGCAAGCTCCGCACTTCAGTGAGCTGTGGAGTGAACTTCGCCGCCTGCTCAGCGACTGCGTGGTTCTGGGGCACAATCCCTCAACCGAGCAGCGCTTTCTGGGGGCGTTCCCCGGGCACGGGTTCGGTCCCTGGCTCGATACCTTGGCACTGGCTCGCAAAGCCCTGCCGACCCTGCAGGACCACTCTCTGGGCACCGTGTGCGATGCCCTGGGTATTTCCCCCGAAGTCAGCGCACTGGTACCCGACAAGCACTGGCACGATGCCCTGTATGATGCAGCGGGCTCGCTCACCCTGCTGCGAGCCTTGGTACGTGGCCTGAATATGGAACAGGCTACCCTGCGGGGATTAACCTTCGCAGTATCTCAGGGCTGAACAGGCTCGGCCGGAGCCTCTTGCTGCTGGCGAACCTCCGAAATAATGGCAGGCGAGTAGAGCAGCATACCCACACCGGCCATCACATTGACTCCCACAGTGGCAGGAATATCGACAACGGTACCGACTGCCGCCAACGGGAAGGCATACAGCGCAGCAGCCGTCGGCTGCAAAGGCTGCACCACTTCAGCAGTATGCTCCGTTTTCTGCTCACGCAGCTTCACTGTGTGACCGGGTCGCGTCACAACCACATCGGAATGAGTCACCTGCTTAGCCCCCGGCGGAGCCATTGACAGCCAGGGAGCATCCGTGCGCACCAGGTACCGGTTCACCTGTCCATCCAACCAGAAAATCTCCAGCGGCTTCACCTCACCAAACACAACCTTACGAGGTTGGCCGGTTACAGAACGATAATTCTCGAAGGGCCCCAGCTCTTTGATTTCCCGCAAGGGCTGCACAAGTGGGCGGTCACAACGAACAAAGGGACTCTGTAAGCCCAGCACATACAGTTTACCATCATCGGCCTTGTATACCGTTGCATGACCGGCTCTGTCCGCCCCCGGTATACGAACCCACTGCCCCTCCAACCCCATATCAGCCAGCGGTTTGCGAGTGGCAATCTGTATACAGGAACTCAGCCAGAGGGCACATACTATCGTATAGAAAAGAAGCTTTTTCATAATATCAATCAGTTTCTGAGGTAGATTCTATTTTATCAGCGGATTTCAGCCCGGGTCGCTTCGACAAGCCCACCAGGTCGCGGAACTCCACCCATGCAACCGCTATACCAATAAGCGTATTCCCCACAACCGTGCAGGGCAGGTCAATCCCCACGGCTGTCGCCGCAGCCAGAGGATAAGCATACACAGCATGCCAATCCGTATGCTGCGGACCATGTTCACGCAAGTTCAGGTCACAGAGAACATCCCCATAACCCACCACCATCACCGGCACTGCGCCGGCGGGCAGGGATCCCACCCAACCACAGTCCTTCACAGCTCCGGCATAGTGCCCGTTGCGCACCGCCACCCGGCGCCACACCGTCTCTCGCGCAGCCCCGCTGACGGGCACATAATCGGGGTGCTTGTCACTAAACCCCAGCCCCACCATGCTGGCATAGGGAAAGTCGTAACTCTTGCTGAACCGTGTGCGCACGCCCTCCAGATAATAATCCTGCCCCACGCGCATGAGCCGTAAGTCAGGCTCACGCCCTAATTGAACCGGCTGCCTCGGATTACGCTCCATCTCTGCCCTACTTATCACGCCCTCGCCACTCTCCCCCAGTGCACGCACAGGCACACAGGTGCGGCTCAGGCACGAGCAGCACAGAAGAGCGAGTATAAGGGCCGATAGCAGTTTCATCTGTTGCCATGTTAACCGACCCCGACAGAAAGTCAAGTACAATCTGAATGTTACACTTGACGGAGCCGCCCACAAATGATAGAGTTAACTCTATGAACGACCTCAATATCACACATACCGTTACCAGCTACGAATGCGGAGCCGACCACCTGCTCAAACCGGCAAGCTTTATGCACTTCTGTCAGGAGGCAGCAGAGACTCACGCCTCGGGCAACAATCTGGGCTACGAATGGAGCATCAGCAACGGTATGATATGGGTTGAGGTTCAGGGGGATTTTGAGTTTGTACGCCGTCCTTCCTGGAAGGAGTCCGTTCGACTGCGCTCCAATACGGGCAAGGCCAGTGCGCTGCAGGCCCGCCGATTTGTGGAGATGAGCGACATGGAGGGCAATATCATAGCCCGTGCTGATCTCATGTGGGTGCTTATCGATGTAAACAGCCGCCGCCCCATTCCCCTGAAGCGCGCCATGGCGCAAATGCCCGATGAGTGCCCGGCCATTATCGAAACAAAGATGGAGCCGGCAAAGGAGTTTGAGCGCACCGAAACGGTTGAGATGGTAGCCCCTCGCCGCGATGTTGACTTCAACGGCCACATTAACAACGGTTCCTACCTCATCTGGGCTCTCGAAACCCTGCCCGAGGACATGCAGCCGGGTGCAGCCCCGCGCCGTTTCCGCATCAATTTCAAGCGCGAGACCTTTGCCGGAACCGCCATCAGCGTTGAGCACCGTCTTGCCGGCAAGCAAACTCAGCACAGCATTGTGGGTGAAGGTGAGCTGCGCGCCGAACTCATCATCGACTGGGAGTAAATATCCCGGAAATATTTTACGCAAAAAGCGGGCTGCACGGCCCGCTTTTTTCATTACTGCTCTTCCTCCAATTTTCTGCGCAAGCGCAACTGGCCGCATGCGGCATTGATATCGTGCCCCTTTTCGTAGCGCATGGTCACGGGAATACCGGCGGCGATAAGAGCCTTGCAGAAAGCCCGGCAGTGCTGCTCGGTGGGGCGCACCCAGGGCAGGCCCTCCACCGTGTTGTAGGGAATCAGGTTGACCTTGGCATTCAACCGGCGGGATATACGGGCGAGTTTTGTAGCCTCGCTCAGCATGGCGTTCACGCCATCGATAAGGATATACTCAAAGGTAATTTTGTGCTTGCTGGTGCGGGTCCACTCCTCCAGAGCGGGCAACAGTTGCCCCAGGGGCCACTTAAGATTCACCGGCATGACCTGAGAGCGCACGTCGTCGCTCGCACCATGCAGGGAGACCGCCAGTCGCAGCGGCTTGCCGAACTCTGCCAAACGGCGCAGTCCGGGCACATTACCCGAGGTGGAAATCGTGATATGGCGCGCACCGATATTAAGGGCGTGCGGGTCCATAATCTGGGTAAGCGCCAGCAGAAGGTTGTCTATGTTGGCCAGTGGCTCACCCATGCCCATGAATACCAGGTTATCCACACGGGTACCGCTTATTTCCTCGGCCGCCAGAATCTGCCCCAGAATTTCCGAGGCGGTCAGATTGCGGGTGAAGCCCAGCAGACCACTGGCACAGAACTTACAACCAAAGGCACAACCGACCTGTGAGGACACGCAGAGGGTAATGCGGTCACTGTGGGCACCACCCTGCCCGACAGCCGCTGGTATGATAACGGACTCCACCAGGTGCCCGTCGACCATACGGGAAAGGAACTTGCGCGTGCCGCTGCCTGAGCTCTGACTGACTTCCACCACTGTGAGCGGGCGCAGGGAAAAGCGCTCGGCAAGCTGCTCCCGCAGAGCGGGCGCCAGATTGCTCATCTGCTCAAAGGAAGTGGCACGGTGCTTCCACACCCACTCCTGTAACTGAGCCGCGCGAAAGGGTCTCTGCCCCAGCTCGGCCATGAGTGCCGTCAGGGCTTCGCGCGTGTACTCCAACAGGCAGGACTTATTCATTCCCACAATCGGTAAAAACTTACATGAGCTTATCGACATACTGCCCCACGTTGAAAGGCAGCAAATCATCCTTACCCTCACCCACGCCGAGCATGATGGGGGCAATTCCCAGCTCATCCTTTATGGCCACAGCCACACCGCCCTTGCCCGAGCCGTCCATCTTGGTCACGACCACAGCATCCAGCGGGGTTGCCTTGTGGAACTCACGGGCCTGCATGAGCGCATTGCCGCCTGTCGTAGCATCGACCACCAGATAGCAGGCGTGGGGAGCGGCGGAATCCTGCTTGGCAATGGAGCGGCGGATTTTGGAGAGCTCCTCCATGAGGTTATGGCGGGTATGCAGGCGGCCTGCCGTGTCGCAAATGAGGTAATCCACTCCATCCTCCAGAGCACGGGTATGAGCCTCGTAACAAACGGAAGCGGGGTCCTGATTGGGGTTACCCTTATAGAGCGGCACATTCAGGCGGTCAGCCCAGCTCTGCAGCTGCTCCACAGCAGCGGCTCGGAACGTATCTGCCGCAGCCAGCAGCACCTTTCGCCCCTGTTTCTGCAGGCGGTAGGCCAGCTTGGCACTGGTGGTGGTCTTCCCCGCGCCGTTCACACCTACCATCATAATAACGCAGGGCTTGCCGGCCTGAGGTTCGGGCAGCACCGGCAGCGGAGCCGGGAACGCTGAGCGCAACTGAGCTTTGATAAAGTCGGCTATGTCACAGGCATCCTGCTCATTACGGTCGCGCAGCTCCTCCACCATAGGGATAACACGCTTGGCGCCGATATCAGCGGAAATGAGGTCAGCCTCGAGCTCATCCCAGTCTATCTCAGGTTCACCGAGGAACTTATCTACCAGTCTTGTAAAGAAATTGGCCATAATGGAATGGGTGAAGTAACTCAGGCTTTCGCCGCAGCCGATATGATACCGTGAATGAACGGTGCACTCTTGCCGCCCGAATAGGCATCTGCCAAGGCATTGGCCTCGGAAACCACGATGGGAGTTTCGAGCTTGGTGTACTCGAGCTCATAGAGCGCAATGTAAAGAATGCAGCGGTCTACCACATCCAGACGTGCGGTCGAGTAATTCTGCAGCAGAGCAGTCAGGCGCTCCTCAAGCTGGGGCTTGCGGGCCAAAACAGCAAGGGCGAATTCCTCGGCAGCGGGGCGCAGCTCCTCGAGCACACGGGCGCAGCGCACCAGACCGGTGAACTCCTGCTGACCTTCGAGCATGAGCGGAGTTGCCAGTGCCGCCACAGCAGCCATCAGCTTGCCGCGACGCATAATAGCACTCTTCAGCGGGTCGAGCACCTTACGATATACCGGGAAATCCCCGAGCGAGGGCAGCATGTCGCGCCCCAATCCTTCCACGGCAATGGCCAGTGCGATAACGTCCCTGCAGCAGAGCTCCAACTTGTCGGTGGTGTCCTGTCGCTTGTCCTTCGCGCAGTAGCGCATGGCTGCCAGAGCAGAATCAAACTCCGAGGAGCGCTTCTCCAGTCGCTCTATGTCAGCCACCAGGCGCGAGGCTGTCAAGTCGCCGTGCAGGGCATCGAGCACAGACTGAGCTCGCGTAGCCAGCAGGCGGGCAGAATCTGCCGAGGCGCGTGCCACATGAGCAATGGCCTTGCAGAGTGCCTGTCGGTAATGGTCGGTTTCCTTCTCCTGCGAAATACGCCAGAAGAGGTTGAGGTCAAAATTTTGCAGTCCGCCGCCGTTTTCTTCAACAGCATATATCAAGCTGAGAGCAGACTGGCGTACTTTGCTTTTGTTAATTGACATAGTAAGCAGAAAATTAATTATCAGTGCATAATGGAACCGGTTCGGTCCACTCGGGCATTGCGACGTACCATGCTTTGCAAGTCACCCTGGTCCTCCAGCATGTGAAGCATGGTTACAGCGGCGCGGGCGGCTTCGCGTCCGCGGTTAAGGGCAGAGGCAATACAGCGGGCAAAGGCCTGTTGCTCGTCCTCCAGCAGCAGCACCTCATGAATCACCGGTACAACGTGATCACAGGAAATAGAGAGCAGCTGATTGGTGATAGCCGTGCCAATAAGGTCAGCGTGCGCCGTGCTGCCGCGCAGAATGACCCCGAGAGCAATAACAACATCGGGCTGTTCCTCCGGTTTAGCCTTCACAATGGCTCGCTTAACCGTAACAGGCACCTCAAAAGCCCCGGGAACTCGCACCACATCCACCGTGATACGGTTACCGCTCTGCTTCAGTTCATCCAGACAATTCTCAAGCAATGCAGAAGTATATTTTTCGTTGTACGTGGAGGCGACAACGACGACATGCGCTGCACTGAGCAGCGCCCGGGATCTGCTTGGAAGTTCCGTGGACATAAGTTGTTACTGCAATATACGAGTTGCGGCGTCAATGGCCGTGAGCTCACCATATCAGCCCACCATACTTGAGTCAAGCAAAATGATAAAAAAAAGCCCGTGGCCTTTACAGAGCCAACGGACTTTTGATATAGTAGCAGTGCAAGTCGGCAATTTATGAACGCCGCTTTTCCTCCCACCCGAAGGGCTCAAAGTCAGCACTGGCGGCAGGGTCGGCCCAGGTGGGCTTACGCATGGCATAGATGACAAGGGGAATACCGGCAAAAATCACCACGCCCGCAATTAGTATGCCCACGTAGACCGCCGGGCTGCCCACGGGAATCTGAGCCGGGGGTATAAAACTGAACACCAGCGCAAGTACACTGCTCAGCAAGCCCAGACCGGCCACAATCCACATACCTACATTGCCACCGGGCACACGGAAGGAACGCCGCACTTGCGGTTCCTTGTGGCGCAGGTAAATGGCAGCCGCGAACATGAGGATATACATGATGAGGTACAAAATGATGGTAAGCTGGGAAATCACCTGATAAGCCGTCTGTACACTGGGCAGCACGACAAACAAAATGGAAAGCAGCGTGACAATTCCACCCTGCAGCAGCAAAATACCCACCTGCACACCGTGCCCGTTGGTGCGCTGCATGAAGCGCGGCAGGTAGCCGGCCTTGCCCACCTGCAGCAAGCCCTTCGACGGGCCGCCCACCCAGGCTACCACCTGAGCCAATACACCGAAAGCCAGGAATACCGCCAGAACATTCCCCAGCCAGGGCATGTTGAAATAGGCAAACAAACGGTCAAATGCCACCAGCAAACTCTGCACCAGGTTAATATCCTTCGTCGGTATGATAAAGCCGATGGCCAGCGTGCCGAATACGAAGATACACACCGTCAGCACCGCCGCTATACCGATGGCCATGGGGTAGTCGCGGCCGGGGTTACGCACATCCTTCACGTGCACGGCACTCATCTCCATACCGGCATAGAAAAGGAATATACTGGCAGCCAGCACGATATTGCTGAACTTGCTGAGATCCGGGAAAAAGTCCCCCGGCTGCATGCTGATGTCAATAGCATTCCCCTGCAGCCAGTACACCAGCCCCATGAGCACAAGCAGGGCCGCCGGAACCACTGTCCCCAGCAGACCACCCCACTTCGTGATGGAACCACTCGTGCTCATGCCGCGCAGGTTGAGCAGTGTAGCCAGCCAATATACCAGCAGCACTACCAGCAGCACGTAGTGACTATTGGCGGCAAGCGCAGAGTCCCAGCTCTGATTCGGCCCGATGAAAGCTATGCTCACCGCAGCGAAGGTCAGCACCGTGGGGAACCAGATAGTGGTCTGAATCCACTGCAGCCAGATGGCCAGGAACCCCAGGCGCGTGCCGAAGGCCTCCCCCACCCAGCGGAACACTCCCCCCTTCTGCGGCCAGCCCGTCGTCAGCTCGGCCGCTACAAGAGACACAGGCACCAGAAAGAACAGCGCCGCAAATAAATAATAGAAGGCCGAGCTCAGGCCGTAGGTCGTTTCGGCCGGCAGGCCTCGCAGACTTACAATGGCGGCCACGTTTATCATGGCCAGGGTGAATACACCCAGCGTGGCCGCAGGTACGGCACGACGGGGTGTTCCGTCAGTTGATGGTTTCTTATTCATAGAGTGTGTTATCTTCGGGTTCATACGAAGGGGTGTTTGTGGTCGGGAAGTCTGCGCCCGGAGCGTAGCCCGTACTTTCGTAGTAGAGCAAGCTCATGCGGTTCAGGGGGTAAAACTCCCCCGGTTCAGGCTCCCTTTGCTCATTCAGCGGGAAGGGTTCATTCTGCATATCCATACCCAGAAATGGACACAGCCTGCCACAGCCCCGTTGGATATCTGCTAAATTTGCATTTTCAAGGCAAAATATATCTTTTTTTACAAATTCTGCTTGACAAAAATATTTAGTCGTGTAAAATCCGCCCCCACAAAGTTATGGCTAAGAAAAGCTGGATCGAAAGAAACAAGAAGAAGGCAGCTGTCGCGGCTCGCTATGCAGACCTCCGCGCCAAGCTGAAGGCTGAGGGCGATTACATCGGTCTGACGATGCTCCCCCGTAATGCTTCCCCCGTTCGCCTGGTGAACCGCTGCGAGCTCACCGGTCGTCGCCACGCATTCCTGCGTCGCTTCCACCTCTCCCGTATCGCTTTCCGCGAGCTTGCCAACGCCGGCATGATTCCCGGTGTTACCAAGTCCAGCTGGTAAGCCACGGTTTGAACTTGACAATCTTCGTAGCGCAGGCTATTCTACGGATAGCCTGCGCTTGTCTATGCCGATATACGAGTACATCTCTGAAAACCCGGAGGACCCGCAAAAGTCCTGCCGATTCTGCCGCAACGGTTTCGAACTGATGCGACCGGTGGATCGTGCCCCGCTCACTCACTGCCTGTACTGCAAAAATCCCGTCCGTAAAAAAATCGGCAAGGTCAATGTGCCCAAAATCCTTGCCCCTATTTCCATATCCGACGCCAAGAAAGCCGGCTTCACGGTCATGCAGAAGCGTGACCAGGGCGTCTACGAAAAACTCTGACCGGCTCACTACTTTCCCCCACAATGATAGACCAGATTCTGAATTACCTCTTTCTCAGTCCGAATGAAGTCAAGGAACTGCAATGGGAATACCCCAGCTTTCTCTCCATCTTCCTGTTTGTTGTCGGCATCGGCTTCTTCCTCTTTCTGAATGCCTTTTTCGTAGCGAACGAGTTTGCGAGCGCCCGCGTGCGCCCCAGTCAGCTGCGCGAAACCGGCTCCGATACCAAAGCTCAGGCCAACAAACGAGCCAAGGCCCTCAATATCGTCAACCATCTCGACTCCTACCTCTCGGCCAACCAGGTCGGTATCACCTTGGCCTCTCTGGCTCTGGGTGCTCTGGGTGAGCCTTTCATCAAGAGCCTGATTGAGCCATTCCTGAGCTATTACCTGCACCTGCGCCCGGCAGTGGTGAGCTTCATTTCCTACACCCTGGCCTACGCCCTGTTCACCTTTGCCCACGTGGTGTTGGGTGAGCTGGTGCCCAAGAGTCTGGCCATCCGCAAACCGCTCGAGGTATCCATGGGCACCTCGGTCTGGATGACCCGATTTGCCAAGTGTACATCCCTTATCATCAAGCTCTTCAACAACACGGCTAACGCCATCGCCCACCACATCTTCGGCGTTGACCCGAACTATTCCCCCGAATCTCACCACAGTGCCGAGGAGATTGCCCACATTGTGGAGGAAAGCGGCCGCAGCCACGAAGTAACCGCCACCGAGGCCGAGATTTCCACCAATGCACTCGAACTCAACGACCGTGCCGTGCGCGACATTCTGGTGCCCCGCAATGAGGTTGAGGTGCTGGATATCAACGACAGTTTCGAGGAGAACGTCGACATCGTAACCAACAGCCGCCACAGCAGGTTCACCCTTGTGGACGGGCATCTGGACGATGTGAAAGGCTGGGTACACGTGAAGGATATCATGAAACTGCTGCGCAGCGGCAGCAAGGACATCATGAGCGTTAAGCGAGCCATTAAAGTCGTGCCCGAAACCATGAAGCTCGACACCCTGCTCAACTTCTTCACCACCGAGAAAACTCACTCCGCCCTCGTGGTGGATGAGCACGGCATTGTAACCGGGCTTGTGTACCTCGATGACGTGATTGAGGAGATTGTGGGCAACGACATTCAGGATGAGTTTGAAATGGAGGAGCCCAAGGATTTCCTGACGGTTGGTCCTAACCAGTACATAGCCAGTGGTTCCATGGCACTCTTTGACCTGGAGGAAGCCCTGCCCGCTCTCGGCGAAATTGAGAGCGAGAGCGGCATGACCACCATTGGTGGCCACATCACCGACTGCCTGGGCCACCTGCCTGAGCTCAACGAACAGCTTCGTATACGCGACTATATTTTCACCGTTACCGGTACCGATGGTCGCCGCGTTACTCAGGCTCGCATCGAACTCAGTCCCCTGCCTTCTGAGAGCTGATGGGGAATTTCTTCCCTCTTACAAATCACCGTCCCCTATGAGAACCTTACTTCTGACTACATTTCTTGCACTACTTCCGTTGCCGGGCCCGGCGGCTGAGGATGTGCTGATATACGATGAAGACTGCTGGGTAGCCGCTGAGCTGCGCCTCGCCGCCCCCGACAATGAGTGGGAAATCGTTTACACCGGCAGACGCCACTGCAAGGCCCCGACCCTGCAACGTGTGGCTACCGTTACGCTGGTACACCGCAGCGGGCAACAATACCTGCTGGAGGAATGCCACGGGAAATCCACCTCTCAGGTCGTGCTGAGCCCCTGGTCACCGGATGGCAAATGGCTGGCCGTGCAGTCCGGACCGAGTGCAACAGCCGGGTTCCGCTTCTATCCCGTGGAGCAACTGCCGCAAGCCCTGCTGAGCGGCGGTATGAGCATTGAAGTCAGCCACAACAATACCCGGCTCTTCTGTGAACAGGGAGCCTGGGCAGAGAACGGCACATTCACCTTCCTCGCAGGCCTCAGCGGCGACTACGCCCCCTACCGCGCTGTCATTTCCGCTGACAAGGTAGAAGTACAGTGCGTCGGCGAATTCCGCAAACTCTACCCCCGACCATGCAGAAAGTGAGCCATCTCTGCGCTCTCTGCCTGTTCGTGCTGCCGGCGGCCTGCTCTCAGCATGTGCCCATCTGTCCTCTGAGTGCAGAGTGGTATGCCGCCGAGACCGACATGCAGAACTTTTACCATGCGGCGGCACTGACCGGGCACAGGGATGATGTGTTACGCCAAGCCGAACAGAGTACCAACCGAGCAAGCCGCAACTGGGCTCGCAACCGCCGCCGGACTCTCGCTCAGTTGGATGCCGCGGCAAAACTGCTCGGCTGCATGAGCCGGGAACAAAAGGAAGCTCTCGCTCTGGCCTATGTGCAGGAATACGATAAGTGGCTCCTCTCTCAGGGAATGCAGGCCGGGGATTCAGACTTCATAGCCGACAACATTGACCGCCTGCATGATATGCAGCTGTACCAAAATCTGAGTAACCCGAACAATGTCCTCCATAGAGCCGCCGCCACCCTGCCCCCGGAACAATACGAAATTCTGGCTACCCGGGGCGGGCAGGAAATGATGGAGGGGTATGGCGGCTACATGTTGGTACGCTATGTTCAGCAAAATCCGGATATGGACCGGAACACGCGTACAAAAGCCGCGAATATCGCCTCCCTGTGGTACCACCTCTCCGACGGCTGCAACGGCTACCGCTCCCGCTGGCTGAACAAACAGGCAGGATACTGCCCACCCGAACCAGAATAAATCTCACCTTTTTTCTCATCCGCAGCTCAGTTCTAAGCCAAAAATCCGTCGGCATACACACTTTTTTGCCATTTTTTTCATTTTCATATTGACGAAAGCCCAAAGTTCCGCTATACTCCTGCCGCACACGGAGCGGTGGCTGAGAGGCTGAAAGCAACCGTTTGCTAAATGGTCGTACTGCGTTAAACAGTACCGGGGGTTCGAATCCCCCCCGCTCCGCTCAAAAAGCCCTGCATTCGCAGGGCTTTTTTGTTTCAAGGAAAATCCCGGTTCCGCCGCTTAAGGGGCAACACTAATTTAATAAGCCCGCTTTTGTGCGGGCGGCAGAGCATTAGCCCAGTGCAAGCAAGCGCCCTGTCTCGGCGTATCGCAGAGAAGCCGGACCTGTCTCGGAGTATCGCAGAGAAGCCGGACCTGTCTCGGCGTATCTCAGAGAAGCCGGAAGCCCCGGGTAAAAAGCCCCGCGGAAAAGCCCCGAGCCTGAAAGCTCGGGACAGTAGCGGAGGAATCGGCCACGCTGCACGCGGGCGAAAGCCCGCCTGTCTTATCACTTAGTCCTTCGAAACTCGTAATTAGTACTTCCACAAATTGCCCTTTATCGAGTTTTCAGAGCTTCCCTATTTCACTTTACCTGTTATTCTGTCGCACTTTCAATCGGCGCATATTATAGCTGCATGGCAAACAATAGCAATCGATGCTGAATGGTGCATGCTCTGATTTACTCACATGGTGCGGGGTGTGTTACGCTCTCGGGCTTTTCATAATTTCTAACGCATGAGCACGATGAACGATAAATTCCATGGCGGTATCAGGCGGGCGGGACAACTCCCGCGTACGTTGATAGGGGTGAACGGGGTGCGGTTGATTAACATTCCCGGTGTGTATTATCCGCCACACATGCTGACGGAAAAGACGCAGCGGGAGCGCCACTTGCCGGTGATTCTCAGCAAGCCACCCGCCTGGGCTATCTCCAGCCGACAGGCGGCGGAAATCCTGGGCTGCAAGCAATCGTCGACTCGTGAGCTCCTGCACCGCGAGCGAGTGCGCTTTTGCCGTGTGGCTGAGAAAGGGTGCCCGCCTATGGCCTATTGGGATAGGCGGCGGGTACAGGCTCTGGCACGCAAACTCCGCACACCACTCACCCATGTATCGCCACAGTTGATTGCTTCGGCAGAGGCCCTGGCGATTCTGCGAGTGTCGCGCAATTCGCTGAGCCGTTTTGTCAAGCAGGGCCTCCTGCAGCGCTTCCGCTTGCGCGTGCGCGTGACGGAAGGTCCCCGACTGCGTTTCTATTACCTGCGAGATGAGGTGGAGCAACTCGACCGCCATCGTCGCGCCTCGGGCCTCAAACGCTCAGATGATACCACACCACCCTTTCCGGGTAGTGAACAATAAACCTTAACCATGTATAATATGCATCATACACAAACAACACACAACCAATCCACAACAATGACACATCACGACGAAGCTGATTTTTGTTTGCCAAATTCGGGCAATTCACCTATCATCAAACACATGTCCATTCGCACACATCTATATGTATCGAGCAATCCCTCGGTTGCTTGTGCCGTTCAGGAATATCTGACTTCCTACCGTCCGCCGATGAATATCCTCGTTGGTCGCATGTTCCGCAATATCTATCGCCTCAATCCAGAACTACAGAAAAAGTTCATGCACGAGGTGAAACAAGACCAACTCACCGAGGAGATTTTGTCCTCCATCAAAATCTCACGCCACCGTCTACAGTACTCGCTCCTGCTGGAGGATTTCTTCAGCTTCGTCCGGCACCACGGCTGGGTGGAGAAAAAGTAATTAAGCATAACATATTTATCGGTATTACTTAACCCCTACCTCCTGCATCTGCCGGAGGTAGGGTAACTTTATCTTAACAAGGATACATCGTATATGACTGAGGCATAAAATCTCTATTTAAAAAATCCGAAAAAAAGACTTGCATATCTCCAAAATTCTGTCAAACTGTCTGTGTGGTTGCATAGCGTGTTTGTGCAAGTGCGTGTTTCGGCTTATTTAGCTGCACTGCATATAAACTTGTTACACAATCATAATTTTCCTTTTATGGCAAATTTAGTTTTCGTTTTTTTAATTATACCAACACGTTGATATGTTGAACCTGAGAAGAAAAGTCACACGTAGTGAGATGATTTGGACGCTGGTTTTCACGGCTATCGTGATAGTGTGGTTCGACTATATCATCTTTTTTGCCTATAAATCGTATAGGTGTATAGACGAAAATATCAATACGCTTCTTACAATAGGAGAGCCCAAGCAACATCAATACAAATTGCATGACATGGCCTGCAACAAGACTGCTGCTTCTTATCCAGAAGACATATCCATTATATGTCAGGGGGAAAAGCCGAGAATTGCCGTGCTTATGTACACACGAGGCCGTTTTTTTATTCGTGATACATATATTCTGTTTGCTTTTGATGATGGAACTCAGAAAACGTTCCTGAAAAGCGAATCGTATTTTCATGTTGATGAAACCCGCCATCATGAAAAAACACTTGCAGATTGGATACTCGAAACTAGTGATGAGGACGCAGAATTAAAATGTAATGGCAAAGTGATTGCTCGCACCTATTCTCCGGTTATTAAAACAGAAGAATATAGAGAAGATAAATATTTTAAATATTGTTATTTTAAAAGTAATATAAATCACATTATGGTGCAATATGGTTACACGGAATATGATA
>JAFURE010000060.1 GCA_017471985.1 Akkermansia sp.
CCACCTCCACCACCACCTCCTCCGCCTCCCCCTGTCCCTCGAAGAATCTCCCCCAAAGATATATTTTGGTCTTTGGAAAAGTATAGGGTTGTGCCACCATATGTACCATCTTCTCCTAAAGTTAAGGTTCCTTCCAATTGTATATGGACGATGTGGTTACAAGGAGAAGATGATGCGCCGGATATTGTAAAGATGTGCATTTACAGCATACGAAAACAAAATCCGGAAAGAAGGGTAATAGTATTGTCTGAAAGTACGATTTCTGAATATATTGACATCCCTGAATATCTGAAAATAAAGTTTGAAAAAGGTTGTTTTTCTATAACTTTTTTATCCGATATTGTAAGGTTTATGATTCTTGCACAATACGGCGGAACGTGGATGGACGCAACTGTTTATCAATCTGCACCTATGCCGAAATCTATGAGAGAGTCTTCTTTCTTTATGTATAGAAATCGGGGGTGGATTCAAAATGGGAAGACGCCCTGTACTCCGGATAATCTGCCTTTTTTCTGTTCGCCTGACGCTAATTCGTATCACTGTTTTTCATCTTGGTATATAACTGCTCCGAAAGGATGTCGTTACATATGCAAAATCCTTGCGATGCTGTTAGCATATGTACAAGAACGGGACGAACTTGTTGACTATTTTCTTCTCCACTATATGGGAACATGGGCATTGTTTGCCGACGATGAATGTAAACGAATATTTGACAATTCAAAATGGCTATCTCATTTGCCTGAGGTGCGGCTTCAGAATAATTTGTTGAAACCGTTAAGCGAAGATGTTTTGAAGAATATTTTGTATATAACGCCTCATCATAAATTAACATACAAATATAATCTTCCTGATGGGGAGCTGCCGATGGGCTGTCCCTTGCGCTATTTATATGAAAATGTAGGTGTTGAGATAGGTTTAGAACTGCCGCGTTGTGATTTTATGGAAAAGTTAACCATAGTAATTTTTAGTTATAATCATGAAAAATTCCTGCGTCGGACTCTGGAAAGCATCCTGATGCAGAAGGTCAATTTTTCCTACAGGATACTTGTCGCTGATGATGCCTCCACTGATAGCAGTCCGGCCATCATCAGTGAATACGCGGAGAAGCATCCCGGTAAAGTGGTACCATTATTGAGACCGCAAAATCTGGGCTCCATGGAAAATTACCGCCGTACGCTGGCGGATGTTCGAAGTGAGTACGTTCTGGTGAATGACGGGGATGACTACCTGATTGACCCATCTAAGCTACAGCGGCAGGTGGATTGGCTGGACGAGCACCCTGAATATTCCATTTGTTTTCATTCTGTTCAGGTGGTGCGTGAAGGTGATGAAGCCGGAAGTGCTGCGAGTTTCCCGGTAAAGAAATATTGCCGGAATATGGATTTTCGTGATTTGTTGGAGTATAATTTCCTGCAAACGAATGCAGTAATGTATCGGTGGGCATTTAATGATGGCTCCTTGCTTAGCCAGCTGCCCGGGGATATTCTGCCTGGCGACCACTTCTTGCATTTGCTGCACGCAGAGCGTGGGCGGATAGGTTACATACCCGGGGAGATGTCTGCCTATCTGCGGCATTCCTCCAGTTTGTGGGCGGGTGATGCTCAGTCTCCGGGCTGGTTTGAACGCTGCGCTGAACCGCATATTCGTTTTTATAAAGCCGTTGAGAAACGCTTTAATTGTAGCAAACTCGCACAAATTCAATTTATGGAGATGCATTTGCAGCTGGTGCGTGGTGGAAGCCCCGGCAAGTTGAGGTATCTCTGGTATGTGCTGATGTCAAAAATCACGGCAGGGCAGAGGCGGTATATGTATAAAAGCCTCAAGCGTATGGCCAAGCATTTGATGTAATTGATTCCGAAAATGAAACCTATTTTAATCCATGTGCATGTTTATTATCCCGAATTGTGGGGTGGGGTGTGTGAATACCTTCGCTCATTGGCCTGTATGCCATACGAGTGCGTGGTGACGGTACCGGAGGGCAGGGAGGATATTTTGTCGGAACTGAAGGGGGATAGTAGGATTTCGCGGATTGTAGAGGTGGAAAATCGCGGCTATGATATAGCTCCTTTTGTTCAGGTGATAAATGGAGTTGATTTAGGACGTTACAGTTATGTGATAAAGCTACATACTAAGCGTGATTTGCCCGGTGATGCGTATCTGAAGCCGCTGCCGTTCAATTACGGGTATGATTACTGGCGCCGTTATCTTCTGAGCTTTTGTTCTGATGAGCACTTTCCTTGCGTGCTGAAAGCATTTGAGCGCCGTCCGGAGTTGGGGATGGTGGCTGATTACAGATTGATATGCCGCCGCCCTGAAAGGCGTTTTCTGCAGGCTGAAGAGGGCTTGCTGAAGCGTGCCGGGCTAGAGTATAAGAGGTATGAATATGTGATGGGGAGTATGTTCATCTGCCGCGCTGAATTATTGAAGCCCTTGCAGCGGATGAACTTATCGCCTGCTGAGTTCCCGCTGGCTGATGCTGCTCATTCGGAAAATCTGGCACATGAGATGGAGCGCTTCTTCGGTCTTTCTGTGATATCTCAGGGGTATAGGATTGAAGATGTGTTTACTGCATCATGGAAACAGAGCGGTGTGATGCGGGCCTTGCGGCATTTGGGGCAATTTCTGTTTTTCCGTAAGCGGGGTATTGATGGTAGGTGCGTAGTGAAGATATGCAAGATTCCGGTGTATCACAGGAGGGCTCGCTCGTGATGAGTCACGGCTTTTTCTTCCGAAAAAGTCTTGCAAAATAGCGAGGCTGTGGTACAATCAGTTCGTGGTTGTGAGAGTTATTGCAACTGCTGATTTTGCCTATCCAATGTATTCAGATTAATGCCGGTGAAATCCTGAGCCAATCATTGCAGGTGAGCTTTTTTCTAACGAATGTATGGTGATGGGTATAAGCCTGATAAGGAGAAAACGCATATGCCAAGAGTTTCTGTTTTAATGCCCATTTGGAACACGCGGGATGACCACCTGCGTGAGGCAATAGAGAGCATTCTGAATCAGACATATGAGGACTTCGAGTTCCTCATTCTCAATGATTCTCCAGATAATACGGCTCTGGGGGATATTGTGGCTTCCTATGCTGATGAGCGTATACTCTACACGGTGAATGAGAAAAATCTGGGTATATCCAGAAGTCGAAATCGTTTGCTGAAGGCCGCCCGTGGCGAATATGTGGCTATTTTTGATCATGATGATATATCTGAGCCGGAGCGCTTGCAGCGTCAGGTGGAGTATCTGGATGCCAACCCGGAGGTAGGTGTGCTGGGCGTCGGTATGCGTGAGTACTCCAGCGGGAAGATTGTTATTCAGCCGGAAAATGATACGGAGATTCGTTTGGGGCTGATGTGGGGCTGCATGGTGAGCCATTCAGCTGCCATGGTTCGCCGGGATTTATTGGAGCGTCATGGTATTTGCTATGAAGAGCGTTTTACACCCTCTGAGGACTATGCATTGTGGTGCCGCCTGATACCGCACACGCGTTTCCATAATTTGCCTGACGTGTTGTTCAATTATCGCGTCCACGCTTCGAATACATCCAAGCGCATGGAGGAGCAGATGACCGTAGCAACGTATGCAGTCCGTGCGTTTGCGGCTACAGATAATCCTGAGCTGTACAACGAGTATTTGATGCGCGCGGAGCACGTCACGCGAGTGCGCCTTTTTGGCTTTCTGCCTTTGCTGAAGATTGTGCGCAGCGGCATTCGTATAAAGGTGTACCTCTTTGATCATATCCTGCTGTATGCGGCTAAGAAAGTGATTAAGATGCCGAGTAAGGGCTAAGCCGGATGGTCTTGTGGAGCGCTCAGCCATTGAGCGGGTGGTGTATTTTGTGGCCGCCGTGTTCTGTTGGAACATGGCGGTCAATTTTTTCTGAGAAGAAAATTTAAAAAAAGGCTTGCATTTCAGGGGGAAGTGTGGCATATATCTGCAAGTTTACACTGTACCATGCCTAAGGACACATCTATCAAAAAGATATTGGTCATCGGTTCGGGCCCCATCATCATCGGGCAGGGTTGTGAGTTTGACTACTCCGGTACCCAGGCCTGTAAGACATTGAGAGAAGAGGGTTACGAGGTAGTGCTTGTCAATTCCAACCCCGCCACCATCATGACGGACCCGGAGACGGCACCACGCACATACATCGAGCCGCTCGCCCCCGAGTACATTGAAAAGATCATTGCCCGTGAGCGGCCGGATGCCCTGTTGCCGACTCTGGGTGGTCAGACGGCATTGAACGCTGCCATGGAACTGCACCGCACCGGCGTGCTCGAGAAGTACGGCGTGCGCGTGATTGGTGCGGATGCCGATGCCATCGACAAGGGCGAGGACCGCCAGCGCTTTAAGGACGCCATGCTCAAAATCGGCCTCGATGTGCCGGCATCGGGCGTGGCTCACAACATGACCGAGGCCTGGGACATAGCCAAGAACGTTATCGGTAACTACCCCATGATTATCCGCCCCGCGTTCACGCTGGGTGGTACCGGCGGTGGTATTGCATACAACCGAGCTGAGTACGAGGAGATTGTGCAGCGTGGCCTTGACCTGTCACCCGTGCACGAGGTGCTGATTGAAGAGTCCCTGCTCGGCTGGAAGGAGATTGAGATGGAGGTCATGCGCGACATCGCTGACAACTGCATTACCATCTGCTCCATTGAAAACCTTGACCCCATGGGCGTGCACACCGGTGACTCCATCACCGTGGCACCGGCCATGACCCTGACCGCTCGCGAGTATGCTGAGCTGAGGGAGGCCTCCTTCGCCATTATCCGCGAAATCGGTGTGAAGAGCGGCGGCAGTAACATTCAGTTCGCAGTGTGCCCCCGCACCGGTCGTCAGGTGGTTATCGAGATGAACCCGCGCGTGAGCCGCTCCTCGGCTCTGGCATCCAAGGCAACGGGTTTCCCCATCGCCAAGTTCTCCGCCAAGCTGGCCGTAGGCTACACGCTCGACGAGCTCCGCAACGACATTACCAAGGTTTCCCCGGCCTCCTTTGAGCCGACTATCGACTACGTGGTGTGCAAGGTGCCCCGCTTCACCTTCGAGAAGTTTAAGAAGGCCGATGAGCGCCTGACCACCGCCATGAAGAGCGTGGGCGAGGTGATGAGCATCGGTGCCACCTTCAAGGAATCCCTGCAGAAGGCCCTGCGCTCCCTCGAGACAGGCCGCTGGGGCTTCGGCTTCGATGCCAAGGACCCCGTCAATCCTACCCGTCAGGAGATTGCCGCCAAGCTTTCCGTGCCGAATGCCGACCGTATTTTCTGGATTCAGACTGCCTTCGTGAACGGCTTCACGGCTGAGGAGGTTGCGGACCTCACCCAGATTGACCCCTGGTTCGTGGACCAGCTGCAGCAGCTGGCAGAGGCCGGCATGCAGCTGAAGACCCTCGACCTGCGCGAGGCCAAGAAACTCGGTTTCTCTGACCGCCAGATTGCCTATGCCCGCGGTTGCTCCGAGGACGAGGTTCGCGCTGAGCGCAAGGCTGCCGGTATTCTGCCCACCTACCGTCTGGTGGATACCTGCGCCTCTGAGTTCGAGGCTATTACCCCCTACTACTACTCCACCTACGGTCAGGAGCAGGAGGCCCGTATTTCCGACCGCAAGAAGATTATGATTCTCGGCGGTGGCCCCAACCGTATCGGTCAGGGTATTGAGTTCGACTACTGCTGCGTGCATGCCTCATTCGCTCTGAAGGAGCTCGGGTACGAGACCATCATGGTCAACTCCAACCCCGAGACCGTCTCCACCGACTACGATACCTCCGACAAGCTCTACTTCGAGCCGCTCACTCTGGAGGACGTGCTCAATATCTGCGACGTCGAGAAACCCGAGGGCGTTATCGTGCAGTTCGGCGGTCAGACCCCGCTGAACCTGGCCGCAGCTCTTGCCGAGCGCGGTGTGCCCATTATCGGCACCAGCCCCCGTAGCATCGAGCTGGCTGAGGACCGCAAGTACTTCTCCGCCCTTCTCGATGAAATCGGCCTGCGTCAGGCAGAGGCCGGCACCGCTACCAATGAGGAGGAGGCCGTGGCCGTTGCTCAGCGCATCGGTTTCCCGGTGCTGGTTCGACCCTCCTTTGTGCTGGGTGGTCGCGCCATGATGATTGTGTACGATGAGCAGGAGCTGCGCACCTACATGCGCGAGGCTGTGGATGCCTCCCCCGAGCGTCCCGTGCTCGTGGACCGTTTCCTGCAGAATGCACTCGAGATTGACGTGGACGTCATTGCCGATGGCGAGACGAGCGTGGTGGGTGCCATTATGCAGCACGTTGAGCCCGCCGGTATTCACTCCGGTGACTCCGCCTGCATGATTCCGCCCAACAAGGTGAGCGACAAGATGCACGCCGAGATGATGCGTGCCGCTAAGGAGCTGGCCGCCAAGCTCAATGTGAAGGGTCTCATGAATTGCCAGTTCGCCATTAAGGATGAGCAGCTCTACGTCATCGAGGTGAACCCCCGCGCCTCCCGTACCGTTCCCTTCGTGTCCAAGTCCATCGGTGTGCCGCTTGCTAAGCTGGCTGCCAAGGTCATGAGTGGCATGAAGCTCTCGGAGCTTGGCTTCACCAAGGAGGTTGTGCCCCCCTACTACACCGTGAAGGAGGCCGTGTTCCCCTGGAACCGTTTCCCGGGCATCGACGTGGTTCTCGGCCCCGAAATGCACTCCACGGGTGAGGTGATGGGTATCGACACCGATCCTGAGCTGGCCTACATGAAGAGCCAGATTTCCTCCTTCAACCCGCTGCCCGAGAAGGGGCTCGTGTTCATCTCCGTACACGACCGCGACAAGGACTCCGTGCTCGACATCGCCCGCAATATTGCCGAGGCCGGTTTCGATATCTGTGCCACCAAGGGTACCATGATTCACCTGTTGCAGCACGGTATTGAGTGTGAGCGCGCCTACAAGGTGCTTGAAGGGCGTCGCCCCAACATCGTGGACCGCATTAAGAACGGTGATATCGCTTTCGTGATTAATACTCCCGGTTCTCACGATGCTCGTGAGGATGAAGTGGCAATCCGCGCCGCTACGGTAAACAACAAGGTTTCCTACGCCACGGACCTCTCCTCGGCCCGTGCCTGCGCCGCTGCCATTCTGCACAACAAGAACAAGGTGGCCGGTGTGCGTACCCTTCAGGAGTACCACGCTGCTAACTAATAGCGCAAGTAAGTACCGATACATGATTTCAAAGGGCGGCCCCGAGTGGCCGCCCTTTCTGTGTAAATGTGCATTGACAGGGCAGGGTGAGTGTGTTAGTATGCGGCTATGTCTATCATTATTGCTCATGACCCCATCGGCATTCTGACGGCCTTATTCGGTGGCGTACTGATGATCTGGTTCGGCCTGCCGCTGCTGTATTCCGTGCTGGCAGGGCTCAGTTTCATGCTGGCGGGGATTGGTGCCGGGGTGGCGTGGTGGCGCCGCTTGCTTGCCCCGGGGCTCTGTGCGGTGAATTGTTTTGTACTGGTGGGGCTGAGCCTGCTGCTGCTTTTCTTTGCGGTCGGCGAGGGGCCTACACCCGTTTGGGTGAGTGCCGCTTATTATCTGGTGGCCTTACTGTTGCTGCTGCAGCCTGTGGTGATTGGTCGCAAATTGCTGCATTTCAGCTGGTGGCGGGTTGCGTGTGCAGGTGTTCTGGTGCCACTGTTGCATGTGGTGCTGGCCATTGCCTGTGGCGCAGGTCTGCTGGCCTTGCTTGGAAATTCGGAGCAAGGTATCGATGAACAGCAATCGACGGTCACGGGGGCGGTCGAGACTCCGCCTGCGCCCGAGCTGCCTGCAGATGGGGCAGCTGACACACTCTGATTTTGTGCTCTCCTGTCAGGCAAATGTCTTGACAGTCGGGCTAAAAAGTACATAATAAAGCCAAGTTTACTACGCACTTTTTTATTCCTGAGCAGACATGAGTGACCCCGACAGTGAGTTTTTTCAGCGTTGGATGACGCTGTGGAAAAAGATAGACGCCGTATTCAACGCAGAGCTGCACCGCGCGGGCATATCCTACAGCGAGTATCTGCTGCTGGAGAGCCTGCAGGCCGCCCCGCAGGGCATGGAGCCCTCTGCCCTGGCAGATGCCCGTGACATGAGCCGCCAGCACGTCAACCTGCTGTTGCGCCAGCTGGAGGGGGCTGAGCTCGTCACCCGCACCGGGGCTACGGTGGACAAACGCCGCCGCATCATTGCCCTTTCCCCGGCCGGTGAGGAAAAGCTCAACACCATCAAGGCCAACTGGTTGCGCATGGATCGTGCCGGCTGGGCATCATTCGCCTCGTACGAGCGTGGGCGCATTCTTTCCCTGCTCGAGCACTACTACGATACCCTGGCCTCAGAATAAGGCCGACATCCTGTAGTTCCCGGCGCGACGGGCATAGTCGCAGGCATTGAGTTTTCTGCAATCCTGTCGGTACGCGTCGGCTCCATGGGCCAGTAGCAGGTGCCCCACTTTCCAGCGCCCGGCTCGGGCCGCCAGCATGAGCGGCGTGGCACCGGAGCGCGCTGCTGCATCGATTTCAGCCCCTCTCTCTATGAGGATGACCGCCACATCGTACAGCCCCTGTACAGCGGCGTGGTGCAGGGCGGTGTAACCACGTTTGTCTGCGGCATGCAGGTCAGCTGCGAGTGCCCATGCCGTGTAATCGGTGCTTTGTTTTGACGGAGGTTCCGGCGGGGCAATGTACCACTTGTGCCATTGCTCCTCAGAGCACCCGTTGCGGGTATGGCGCTGAGCCACTTCATATCTCAGGTCATCGATATCGTACATCGACCTGCCATCGGCGCCGGGGGCATGCGGGTCGCAGCCGATGTTGAGCAGAAAGTGAACGTTGTTGTAGGAATTGCGGACGGCCAGGTGCAGGGGAGTATCGCCGTTGGCATCGCGGGCATCTATCGGTATGGGGCTGTGTGCATGAATGAGTTTCAGTACGCTCGTCAACCCTCGCCTGCATGCCAGCCAGAAAGGGGAGTCTCCCTCCGCATCGCTGCAATAGGCATTTGCCCCGGCAGCCATCAGGGCTCGGGCGGATTCCGTGTGTGCTGCAATGTGGTAATGGCTCCCCAGCCCGTAGCGGCAGAGGTGGTGAAAGGCCGTTCGCCCTTGCTTATCAGTAGCAGTGACATCTGCTCCATGGCTCAGCAGCACAGGGATAACCGCATGGGCCCCGGCCCGTGCAGCTACCATAAGCGAGCTGAGCCCGTTCGGAAAGACGGCGTTCACCTCGGCTCCCTCCGCCAGTAATTTCTGCACGGCTTCGTGTTCATTGTGACAGATGGACGCAAATAGCTCATTCTGAATCGTTGCTTCGTTCATAACCCTTCAGAATAGCATATCGGCGGTTATGGGGCAAGTGCATTACTCTGTCATGATGAGCATAAAATGTCGGCTTTTGTTCTTGCGGTGCAGGATGCTATTCGTTAGAATGTGCGGCACGTATCATTAAAAATACAAACGCTTATGAAAATCACGAAAAAGCTCATGACAGGTATTCTACTCCCGTTGGTATTCAGCGCTGCTCCGGCAGAGGAAGACACTCGGGATTGTAATTTCTTCGTCCGTAATATACAGGATACGATTGAAACCTGGAACAGGTACTTCAGAAAAGATCCCATCGAGCTTCGTGCCGCCGACACGCAATTTCTGGAGAGCTACAAACAATTCTACAGAAAGGAACTCCATGAGTATGTGACCGAATATCATGCAGATTCGGCTGACTATTATATCAGTTTGCTTGAACCGGGAATTGATACGGTATTCAGCCATCTCAGCACTTATTACAGCATGCTGGAGCTTTACGGGCAAGTGTGTTTTGGGGTAACCCCGGAAACACCGCAGGAAAACATACCCGATGCGTATCGTGCCTATATCGAAACGATTCAGAACGAATGTCGTTACCTGACCATGGTTATTTTGAAGCATTGTGAATGGGGTGGTGGCGATAATTCGCTGATTGGCAATGAAGAACATTACGACGGAATTGCAGAATGGACGAAGAAAAATCTTGTTCCCATCCCTCATCTGCCGACTCCGCCGACAGACCCCACTATCGTTCGCATTGCCGATAAACTGTCGGAAAACGCCATGACCCAGTTTGCTATCAATTTCAGCTTGTACGAGCCCGAAAAATTGATGATTAAGCAGGCGTTCGCCTATACTGACATGCTGGCCAATATGCATTTATACGGTGATATGTGCCCGCTGCGAGAAATGGCCGATGGTACGCCGGACAGGAACGGTAGCAAATTGGACTACTCCCTTGCCGGCTCCCTCATTATCCGGCAGCAGGATGAATGGAGCCGACTCATGCACTACTGCTTCGAGACGTTCTTTATGCCCGAATGCTTTGGTCCTTACGGAACCGGCAGCGGTGTGTTGACGCAAGAGCTTGTCGGTCGTCAGCTTGCTCTGCTCAACTATCTCTCCGGTGGCGTGTTCTACCCGATGGCGGAACAGGCAGAAGTAGCCGCAGAAGTCACCGAGACCGCCGAGCCTGACAGCGCCGAAACTGAGGAAGAAGTACAGGCTACCCCTCTCCCTGAGCCGGAGACCGCCACAACCGTGAAGCCCGGCTACCTTCTGCCTCCGTTCTTCCTGCTCTTCATCGGGGCTCTGTGCTTTATGCTCAACCGCAGTGCGAAGAAGGACTGAGTTCATTTACCATCTACAATCATTGCCATCCCATAAATCGTGTAGGAAACAGTAAGATTGGGGTGCTGATGACTACAAAAAACACCAGATGACAAAAATGGTGTTTTGGAAATGCCCGATTACAACTCATAATCGGGGTGTGAAAAAACAAAACCAAAAC
>JAFURE010000061.1 GCA_017471985.1 Akkermansia sp.
CATCTACGACAAGAGTCTGTACGAGGCTGAGGAATCCGCCAACAAGTTCGAGACGGAGCTCATTCAGGCAATCACCGGCTTACCCAATATCCGGTGGTGGCATCGCAATATCGCGCGAACGGGTTTCGCCATCAATGGCTTTATCAACCACTATCCGGATTTTATCGTGCGGACGCGCTCCGGAAAGATAGTCATCATCGAGACCAAGGGCGACCATCTGGCCAATGAGGAGACACTGGCCAAGCTGCACTTGGGCAGAGCATGGCAGAAACAAGCCGGGCCGGGGTATCGCTATTTCCTCGTGTTCCAAGACAAGGATATCAGCATGACCGGGGCGTACCCCATGAGCGAGTTCCACAAGATTCAGGCCGAACTGTAAGCAACGCACAAAACACCACTCAGGCTCCTCGTTGATACGCCCAGACAGGCTCGAAAGACCATGACCCGCACCCGGCAGACCAAGGGCTCCACATCGAGCGAATCCTCCCCTTGCAGCTCTGTTTTTGTGCCATCTGCAACAAAATTGCATGAACCGCGCAACAAAATGCCCGCCGCGAGCGTCTATTTATTAGAAAATCTGCACTTTCTGCCATTTTTTGTGGTGGATTCGTCTGCGAAATATGTTAGTATATGTGTAAGATATAGAAAAAACATGATAATGCGAGCCTTTATCTCCTTGCTGTGTTTGTCTGCGCTTTTAGTACAGGCAGCCCCGGAATGCGAAGCCCCCATTCCGGGGCAGGACCGATTGCAATCCATTTGCCGGAGCATTCCGGAATTGCAGCCTTTGGCAAAGAATCCCGGCAATTACCGTGAGATTGCTCCGGGATTTTATTTACTCTTTTTTGACGTTGGTTCAGGTATCTATATCCTCAATCTCGCCCTTGTATGGTATAATCACGTCGATGATACTTGGAAGCTGATAGATACAGGAACTGTAGCATCATCAAACTTAATCAAATTCCGACACGAAGTAAAGGATAATCGATATCTGGTGGAGTTTCTGCGTTTGCGGCAGGACGCGGACTGGGTAAGAGTATTCTCCGGAACTCTCCCGACACCGGAGTAGGCATCCCATGAATAATACTTGCAAGACAGTAGCAGACGTATGATGAAGATAATTTTCCAAAGAATCCTGGCCTGTCGAAGGCTATTCACCAAATAGAAGACCCCATGAAGTTATCTGTTCTGATATTAGCCTTTTTGTGGATGAGTGGCGGAGTAAGTGAGGCGATTTGTCTGCCGGAAGAAGAGGCGCGTGTGCATGGCATGATGCAGGCAGCCGAGAAACCGAATGAGGTGTTTTTTACGGAGTTGTGCAGGCGTAATTTCAGTACTTTTCAAGCCCCCCTGCAGTGGGAGGAGGAAGATGTGGAATATGGGCGTTCGTCATATGACCGCACGGAGAGGTACACAGAAGCACGCTATGTGGAGCTTTACCACATTTTGAACAGCGGGCAGAGCGTTGAGCAAAAGACGCAAGCCTATCGCGCCTTGGTGTCGGCACACCCCGAAATGGCCGAGGAGTTGATGGAGATTCTGCTGATGCAGTATTACCTTGCCGGCAAACAAATGTCGGATGTCGGTGAGCCGCTGCCTCATACGCGCGAGGAGTATCGGCAGATGGCGGAGCAGTTGTTCCGTGCGCCCGAGTTGAATTGGGGAATGCGCGGCAAAAGCGGGATGACTCCCGCCGGAGTTATCTTCCGCTTTGCCATGGGAACCAAAGAGGTGGAGCCCTTGGTGGAGTGTTTTTGCCGATACGCTGCGTTTAATGAGACGGATTGCTTGTACGACCACCCCGCGGTGGCTTTGGCTACCATGGCAGATTGTCCGCAGGCTTTGCGCATTTTGTTGGCGCGCGGTAATACTACGCCCGAGCTGGCGGCATATTGCATCCGTATGATGCAGCATAGCCATGCGCTGCATGTTATGCCGCGCGATATAGCTGCAACTTACTGTGGCCTTTTTTATTTGAGCAACGATTGCATGTACCGAGACCGCCTGAAGTTGCGTTATGCCATGCAGATTCGCAACGGTGAGCAGGGGCATGCGTTGTTAGATTTGCTTTTGCCTTTGTTAACCCCGCAACAGTTGCAGAACGCTGCGCCCGAACCCGTGGTGCGGGTAGAGGCGGTTGCCCCCTCGTACTCCTCGTTGCAGCAGCGTTGCCCCGCCTTGTTGCCTTGTATTACGCAGCAGGCATCCCCGCCTGCGGAGGCGCTTGCGCCGAAATATGCGGACCCTTATGTGGAGGAGCAACCGGAGCCCGTAACGGAGATCCCCGACTACTCGGCGGAGGAGGTGGAGTGTGCCGTGGCTCGCATGTCTGTGCTGCTGCGCGCGGATTCTGTGGTGTCTGTCAATCAAGCTGTTATGGAAGTATGCGATGCTACGGAGCAAGAAGATACAGAGATGAAAGCTGCTGCTGCCATTCTTTATCTGGATACGTATAAGCACAAGCGCATTCCTGCATGTGTGGCTCAATATGAGTTGGTACAGCAGTATGCTAGCTGTGATTTAGAGGCTGCTGTTGAAAATGCACAGGATGATACCTATACTGCGGAGAATTTGGCCGACGATTTGCAATCGTTCGTGAAGGATGTGGCGTTGGAAGCATTGGCCGGAGCCCGCTACCTCAAATGGGAAAAGCTGTTGATGGAACAGACGCGAGAGGTGGATATTGCTGTGCCGTTGCAGTTGCAGGGTAATGAAACGGAGGTGTGCATTACGGTTGCCGCATCTGCTCCTGATAAAGTGCAATCCGTTAACTATAAACGAGAGGGACAGGGTGGCAGACCGTGGGCGCCGGTTGTACGGTATCGCTCTTACGTGCCGGTGGGCGGCGCCTCCACCCTTTTGCTGGAGCCGGCCTATCAACAACCGGTGGTTTATGCGGAGCAGGAGGTTCATGATTTTATCGAACGTACCCCCATTTCTGTTTACCCAATGAATGACTTTGCTTTGCAGATAGGGCACACGCTGCGCTATGTGGGGTATGCCCCGGATTATGCCGTGAATGGTGCATGCTCCCAGTGGCGCATTTTTGAGGCTGACGGCTCATTGTCGGAGGAATCTATTTTGCCCGCCCCGGTAGAAAAGGTGATTCCCGTTATCATCCGCTTGGTTAAATAAGGATGGAAGCTACAATCGGAGAAGGCCGCCATGAAAAAGAAGTCCATCAGTCTTCAGCCTTATATTTCACGCATGCAGCAGCGTGCGCAGCAGGCTCTTGCTTTGCCGAAGTCGGAACAGCAGGCGTTTTATTATTGCGGCGGCCGGAATAAAACGGAGTTCACTGCGGCCGTGGCGTCAGGAGAACCCGATGCTCTCGCTCTGGCGCTGAATGTAGTGGCCGGTGAGCTGTGGCTTTGCCCGCGAGATGGCGCACGCTATGCCCGTAGTATACGGGCTGCACTACGTGTTGCATGCGACGCCGGGTTGCTGGATGAGGCTCAGGAACGAGTCTTGTATGCCGTTGAAATGCGAAACTTGGAGCGTTTGGTGTTGCGAGGCAGGCATTCGGTTCCCGGAATGTTACAACAACGTGCAGAACGCCGCATTCCGGGGCAGTTGCAGCTCATGCAGCGATGCTTCGATAATGTGCCGGAACTGAGATTAAAAACGGATGATTTCCCTGATGTAAAAGCGCCTAGGGAATTATTACAGAAAGCGGTACAGTATGGGAGGGGTTCTGCGGATTCTGCAAGAAGAATGGCGGTTTCTGAGGTGTGTATGTTATCGGAGCTGGTACATGGGCCGGAGGAGGTGTTTTCAGCTGTGCAGTGGTATGAGACGATGCCAAGCCACTCTGTTGATACACTTTGCTATTTCTTCTGCTGGAAGTGATTTCGTGATGTACGCTGGGTTGTGGCGGCTGCTTTTGTCACGGTGGATGTGCCGTCGGCTCTCATTTATTCGGCGGTTAACATTCTCATGATTCCTTATATATTGATGAAGTGAGATGAACCATGCAATAAACATTGCCTCCCTTTAATGACCATGCCCACCATCCATCAAATCCTTACCTCCACAACCCAGTGCCTTGCGGCGGGGAAATAACGCATAAAAAGCCATCTTGCAGCCTAGGATTCCTCCCAAGGCTGTTCGCTTGTCAGACCCGGCATCCGGCAATCGCTTGCAAGAGGCTATTTATCCCCTTGCAAGCGATGTTTCATTTTAGGTTGGCTTTCAGAGAAAATCGCTTGCTACGCCCACACGGATGGCGTAGAAAAACAGCGTATCAGGTGACCTGATACGCTGTTTTATGAAGCCTGGAGCATAACGGGTTCGAACCGCTGACCTCTTCAATGCCATTGAAGCGCTCTACCAACTGAGCTAATACCCCGTTGTGTGATGTGGCTCCCTAGTGGGAACGGCGGGAGTATACACTACGGCGGGGACTTTGGCAAGCAAAAAGTGTAAAAAAGTTGATTTTTTTTCATTGCCATCCCATAAATCGTGTAGGAAACAGTAAGATTGGGGTGCTGATGACTACAAAAAACACCAGATGACAAAAATGGTGTTTTGGAAATGCCCGATTACAACTCATAATCGGGGTGTGAAAAAACAAAACCAAAAC
>JAFURE010000062.1 GCA_017471985.1 Akkermansia sp.
CAGGTTGGCATAAATAACGCGACAATTTCATTACGCGCCGTTTCTGCCGCCCTTTCAGGGCTCATGTTCTTTTTGTACTCGCTGCAGGGGCTTACGCCCCTGCCTATTGAGCTACCGCCCTCGTACCTCGGGCTTTGAAGTGGGCTCGCAAGCTCGCAGCTCTACAAATTGCTATTTTCCTAATTGAGCCAACGCGTATGAAGTAATTTACCATCTACAATATAGGAAGTTCGGCGGGGATTTGCCCCGCGACAAAAAAGCGCAGTCCGGATGACTGCGCTTTTTTGTGTAAGTTTTGGATGGCTAATCAGCAATCGAGCTCTTTGAGCACGGGGTTGATTTTGGCCATGGTCTCGATAATGCGGTCGTTCACACTGTTCTGCACCATACCGGCAGCCATGCGGCAGGCATTGAGAATGGCGGTGGCATTTGCCGAGCCGTGAGCGATGATGGACACGCCGTTGACACCCATGAGCGGGCAGCCGCCGATGGCATCTGCACTCATACGCTGTTTGAGGGTCTTGAAAACGGGGCGCATACAGATGGCACCCAGCTTGGCCAGAGTGCTGCTCATGATACCGGACTTTATCCAATTCGTGTAAGCGTGTGCTGTGGCCTCGACACTCTTCAGAAGTATGTTACCGGTAAAGCCATCCGTCACAGCGACATCGAGCTCCGTTTCAAAGAGGTCGTGCCCCTCGCAGTTGCCGTTGAACTTAAAGGGCAACAGGTCACGGTCAGCCAGAGCACGCAGCAGGGAGAAGGCCTTCAGTGAGAACTCGCTGCCCTTGCAATCCTCGGTACCGTTGCTCATCACGCCCACATTGGGCATCTCGCGGTTGTAGACGTAGCGGGCCATCATGGCAGACATCACGGCATAGCCCACCAGATGGCGGGGTTTGGCGTCGGGATTGGCACCGGTATCGCTCACCAGCACGTAACCATGTATGCTCGGCAGGGGGGATATGATACCGGCACGCTCCACGCCCTCCAGCAGGCGCAGCTTGATGGTGCTGGCGGCCACGGCGGCACCGGTATTGCCGGCAGATACCACAGCATCAGCAAGCCCCTTCTTCACCATATCGACCGATATGCTCATGGAGGAGTTCTTCTTCTGTCGCACGGCGGCCAGACCGCTCTCCTCCATACCCACCACTTCGGGAGCATGTACAATCTCCACCTTAGCGTTGGAACCGATACCCGCGGCATCGCACTGTTTCTTCAGAGTGGATTCATCGCCAACGAGAAAGAGCTTTTTAAGAAAATTCATCTTCGAAAGCACCTGTACGGCACCATCGATATTCACCTGCGGCGCATTATCGCCGCCCATAGCATCTATTGCTAACTTCATACGCGATTATATATGGTATGTTCAAGCATACTCTAACACACTTCACCCTGTCCTGTCAACAAAAAAACCGCCCAGCAGCAAAATCTGCGGGGCGATTGAAGTTTTTTTGGTAAGCAGGGGTTCTCTATTGCGAGGAGGTAGATTAGTCTACCAGCTTCACAATCACCTCAGCCCCACTCTGGGTCTTGTATGTACCGCACTGGGCACAAGCTGTGTGACCGGGAACGGCTGCACCGCACTTGGGGCACTTGCCGAGTTTGGGGGCCTTCCAGGCCTGAGCGGCCAGGCGGGAGCGCTGCTTCATCTTGGACGTTCTGCGTTTCGGAGCTGCCATAGTTCTGTATTCTGGTTAAGATTTACTGTGAGTGAGAGTGGGGCTTTCGCGTCACTTTCGGGGGAAATCATCTAAGGCATCCCAGACGCTGTTGCCACTCGGGGTGGCAGAGTTTACACCCGAATGGGGGTCTTTGTCCAGCCTAAAATCACAAAATGTGTCATTTATTTCACATTCAAGGCCTGAAATTTCGCATTTTGGGTATCCGGGGAGCTCCAGAAGAATCTCTTCGCGCAAATCTTCGGTCACATCGGCAGCGACTTTTCCGCGCACATCGCAGGATATGGTGAGCTCATCTATCTCGACCGTATAGTCAAATTCGCGCAGGCAACGATCGCAGCGCATACGGAAGGGAGCCGATATGCTGCCGCGCAGCACGAGCTCCGTTTCGTAGAGCTGAGCCTCCAGGCTGTAGCTGAGGGGACCCACACTCTGCGCCCCCGTGTTGTCGATACCGAAAAGCGCGCCGTTGGCCTCCCCCTCGATCAACAGGCCTTCCTCGGGGAACTCCTCAAGCGGTATGATGACTCTCTCTTGCATGCGCGCTATTGTGCCTGCCCCCGCCGTGAAAGTCAATCCAAAAAAGAATCTGCCATCTACAATGTAGGAGAATGCAGGCTTACGCCTGTGGTAAGCGAAGCCGGAATCACACTTACCACCGCCCGCGCCTGAAAGCGAGGGGCGTGAACGGTGGGATAGACACGCATATCCGCGGGCGAAACGCCAGCCTAGCTCAACACTTTGTAAATTGTGGATTGTAAACGCTCACCAAACTCCAATTTGTAGAGTTGTACGGCGAACCGAAGGTGAGCGGAATTTAAAATGCGGGCGACAGAGAATTAGCCCAGAGCAAGCTCGCGCCCTGTCTCGGCGTATCGCAGAGAAGCCGGAAGCTCTGGGTAATGAGAAAAAATAATCAGAGCCCCGCAGAAGTGCGGGGTTTAGTTATATTTTTCGCCTTTTCCCCGGGTTTCGCCTGCGGCTTCACCCGGGGCTACTGTTCTGTCGCCCGCCGGGGCGGGCTCTATGCTCGGTAAATTGCTCTTTGTCGTAGCGTGCAGAAAAGCCACCATCTGTCAAGACGGCGGCCTTTCCGCTCGCGGGGCCTGCCACGACTTACTACTTACATTGTAGATTGTAAATTGTAGATCATTGCCATCCCATAGAGGCACGATAACGAGCCGCTATGGCGCATGATTGCTGGATGTATGGATGATTTTCTTTGAAAAAAGGTTTAGGAATTAGGGGGAAATCTTTCGGCGGGTTTCTGCTGTCCCATATCAAATAAG
>JAFURE010000063.1 GCA_017471985.1 Akkermansia sp.
CTTATTTGATATGGGACAGCAGAAACCCGCCGAAAGATTTCCCCCTAATTCCTAAACCTTTTTTCAAAGAAAATCATCCATACATCCAGCAATCATGCGCCATAGCGGCTCGTTATCGTGCCTCTATGGGATGGCAATGATGTTAAAATGTGAATGTGGTCCGGTCTACCCCCTACTATGAAAACATGTCCGAACATGGAGCGAATAGTTCCACCTATGTAATGAAATATTCGCGACAAATGTTCTTCCTCTATTTTTGGTGCTCCATTTTTTGTATGGAAGATAATATGAACAGTGTGACTTGTAAATGAATTACCCATATAACGACTATACAAATCTAGCATTATCATACCATAAGAACAAGTATAAAATTCAACTAAGCACTATACGGCAGAATTTTTCCGGCAGGCGGTCAGTCGGAAAGCCAACAATGCACGCCACCGCAGGACCGTGGACGAAGGCTGAAGCCGTACTCTGAGCCCGCGTTGCGGGCGACAGCACATAGGCAGGGGTAAGCGAGCGTAGCTCGCGCAGCTCCTGTTACAGAAATAAGAAGAAATGAAGCCCCGTGAAACGGCGGCGACAGCCTTTCGTGGACCGACGGCTGCATACAAGCAAAGTCCCAAAGCTACCGCTCTTATCAATCAGGCTGTCACCCCGTTTCACGGGGCTCTCTTTGATTTTTTCTCCATACCCGGGGCTGCGCCGCTATCGCGGCTCCACCCCGCGCTAAGGGCTGTCGCCCCGTTTCACGGGGCTTTAAATTCCGCTCGCGTTTGCTCGCAAAAATACACAATGCTCCTTTACCACTACATAATTCGAGCCTTGTGCGCGGGGACTGAACGGTGGAATAAGCCTCGCAGCCTGCGCCGACAGGCGCCAAACTCAAAGACATTCAACATTCAAGATTCAACATTCAACATCCAACATTTCCTCCGCTGTCACAATTAGCGGGGAGATATAAGTTGGAAGCGCAATTTTTTCTTGCAATTTGCAGGCGTTTGTGATATTAGCAGACAAACGTTCGCGCAGGCATCTATAACAGCATTGCGCGCAATCAGCAGAACGATACTCTCACACATTATCAGTACACCCATGGCAACCAGCAAGAAAACCACCGGTTCCACCACCAAGGCAAAGGCTACCAAGCCTAAAACCACCAAGGCTGCAGAGAAGAAAACCGAGACAAAGGAGGCTCCCGTCAAATCGGCCGCCAAAGAGACCCTTACCCCCGAGGAAAAGGCCCGCAAAGCCAAACTGAAGGAGACCCTCGCCCTGCTGAAGGCTGACCCCGAGTGGCCCGCATTCCTTGCCGCCCGCAAGGAATCCCTGCTGGAGCTGCGCGATAAGTTGCTGCCCAACATGCAGGACGTTACCCGCGACCACCTGCGCAGCGGCGCCTCCAACGTATCCTCCTCCTCCGGCCAGCATATCGGCGACGCCGGCAGCGAAGCCGAGGTGCGCGATCTCACCCTTCGCCTGCTGGGCAAAGACCGCGAGCAGCTCTTTGAAATCGACGCTGCCCTCGAGCGCATTCGCCTGGGTTACTACGGAATCTGCGAAATTTCCCTCGAACCCATCCCCAAGAAACGCCTCGAGGTGCGCCCCTTCTGCCGCCTTACCGTAAAATGTCAGGAGGAATTCGAGAAAAAATATGGCTCTTATGCCAGCTATCTGGCCAAAAAATCTGACGATGTGGGCTATTCCGGGCTGCAAAATGACATGGAAAACGTTTTTGCGCTTGACGAATCCGAAGAATAGTGTAGAATAGGCGCCCGCAAGTCAACATTAATCACCGAATATGCCTAGAGATATCATCATCCTGGAATGCACGGAGGCCAAGGCCGAGGGTAAGACCCCCTCTCGCTACGTCACCACTCGTAACAAGAAGAGCCAGCGCACCCCCGGTCGTCTGGAGAAGGTTAAGTTTAACCCTTACCTCAAGCGCCGCACTCTTCACCGCGAGATGCGCTAAACCTCCGCATAACCAGTAAGATTTAGCATTATGATTACAGAATTCAAGAGCGTCGAGCGTCGTATCCGTTTCCGCACCTGCAACAAGACAATGCCCCGTCGTCGCATTGACATCCCCGCCGGTGCTGTCGATATGTGCAACCCCGAGTTCCTTTCCAAGTTCACCTCCGAGACGGGCAAGATTCTTCCCCGCCGCGTGACCGGCGTATCTGCCAAGATGCACCGCAAGATTACGCGCGAGATTCGTCGTGCTCGTGCCGTGAACCTGCTCCCCTGATTTTTTAATCTCCCGATATGGAGGAGTTCTCGACGGCAGATTGTCGTTGATTAAAGGGAGCTTGTAAGCTGCGAAAGCGCCTGCAAGCTCCCTCTATTTTATTTATCAGGTTTTACAACATCGACCATGCAAGAGCTCAAAGACACTCAGAATGAACGCGACACACGCCAGATTTCCATCGACCGTGTGGGTGTGCGAGGGGTTCGCTATCCTATCATTGTGAGTGACAAAGAGCAGCGCACCCAGTCCACCGTTGCTACACTGGCGCTCATGGTCGACCTGCCCGAACAATACAAGGGCACACACATGAGCCGATTTGTCGAGGCTCTGCACGAGCACCGTCGTTACCTCGATGTGCACTCTGCCGTGCGCCTGCCCGCACGCCTGCTGCGCAAGCTGCCCGCTCAGCGCGCTCGCGTGGAGATTGAATTTCCCTTCTTCCGCCTCAAGAAAGCCCCGGTCACGGGCATGGAGGGGATGATGGACTATGATGTGCGCTTTGTCATCGATGCCGAGCGCAACCAACCGGGCACCTTCACGCTCACGATTAAGGTGCCGGTCACTACCCTCTGCCCCTGCTCCAAGGCCATGAGTGAGCGCGGGGCTCACAACCAGCGCGGCGTGGTCACATACTCCGTGCGTTTTTCGGGTGCAGCCGTCTGGATTGAGGACCTCATCGATTTGGTCGAGGCCTGCGCCAGCTGCCAGCTCTACAGCCTCCTCAAGCGCCCCGATGAGAAATACGTGACCGATAAGGCCTACGAAAACCCCGTCTTTGTGGAAGACCTCGTGCGCAACGTCGCCGTGGCAACCGAGCGGTACAATGCTTTCTCCTGGTACCGTATCGAGGCCGAAAACTTTGAATCCATCCACAACCACAGCGCCTACGCCTGCGTGGAAAGAACGCTGGGTTAAGACTGCTCCAACGGGAAAGATCGTCATCCGTTAAGATGACGCCCCGGCAAATTAATCAGAACCGCAATTTACGTTCTGTTACTTTTCGGCCGTGTAAATGGTGGCAATACCGCCCATGAGCGGGAGAGCTGCGGGCGCTTGGTAGCCGCAGCGTGACAGCAGGTCACAGAAAGCAGCTCCGCGCGGGAAAGCCTCGATACTCTCGCCCAGGTAATCATAGGCGCCGCTGTTGCCTGTAAGCCAGCCGGCAATGTGGGGCAGGATGTTGTGCAGGTAAAAGCGATAGGGCGTAGCAAACACGCCCTCGGGCATGCTGAAATCCAGCACCAGCAAGTGGCCACCGGGGCGCAGAATACGATGCCACTCGCGCAGGGCTTTCTCGTAATCCGCCATATTACGCAACCCGAACGCCACCGTCGCGGCATCGTAGCAGGCATCCGGCAAGGGCAGATTCATGGCATCGGCCTCGAGCACGTTCGTAAGCCCACGCTGCACCGCAATATCGAGCATGGGGCGACAGAAGTCCGTACCCAGCACATCCACCTCGGGCAGAGCCTTTTTGACAGTCAGCGCCAAATCCCCGGTACCGGTAGCAATATCGAGCAGGTTTCTCGGTTTCCACTCAGCAACCATCTTGAGTGCACGCTCACGCCACAAAATATCAGCCCCCAGAGAAAGGATGTGATTGGCGGTAACATAGCGCTTAGCTATGGACGAAAAGACACTGTGAACAAAGGTGGGGTCTTGCATAAATAGACGAGCTATGATAATAGACAAGTTACGATAGACAAGTTTATTTTTTGAGGCGAGAGTGGATGGTGCCCCCATGAAGCTCGGAGCACAAACCGAGCCCCGCAGCGCAAAGCCGCGGGGGCGAGCGGTCATTTCTGTTTTGAAATTATCCACAGACTCATGGGCGATAACCCTGCACGACTTCAGCCGCGCCTAGCTTTCAACCTAGCCCTTTGTAACTCGTAACCAGTACTTTAAAAATCACATTTTGCTCACCAGAACAGCTCCGAATTCGCTCGTGCTCAGAGCGGTGGCGCCGGGAATCATCTCAGCGAGGTCGGCGGTGACCTTCTTGTCGGTAATAGCGGCTTCGATAGCGGCAACGATGCGGTCAGCGGCCTCGGTCCAGCCCATATAGCGCAGCATCATCTCGGCAGAGAGAAGGAAGGAACAGGGGTTGGCCTTGTCGAGATTGGCAAGGGCGGGAGCCGTGCCGTGAGTGGCCTCGAATACAGCATGACCGGTCTTGTAGTTAATGTTACCACCGGGTGCAATACCGATACCGCCCACCTGAGCGGCGAGAGCATCGGAGCAGTAGTCGCCGTTGAGGTTCAGCGTAGCCACGACCGAGTGATCCTTGGGGTGAATGAGGATTTCCTGCAGGAAGGCATCGCAAATGCAGTCCTTAATCACGATACCGTTGGGCAGTCGGCACCACGGGCCCTTGCCGATAACCTCGGCACCGAACTCACGCTTAGCCAGTTCATAGCCCCAGTCGCGGAAGGCACCCTCGGTGAACTTCATGATATTGCCCTTGTGCACCAGAGTGACGGAGGGGCGGTTGTTCTCGATGGCATACTGAATGGCCGAGCGCACCAGGCGCTCCGTACCCTCTCGGGAAACGGGTTTGATACCGAAGCCCGAGGTATTGGGGAAACGAACCTTACCGGCGCGGTCAGGGTACATTTCGGAAAGCCAGCTATAGAAAATCTCAGCCTCCTTGCTGCCCTCCTTGAACTCCACACCGGCGTAGATATCCTCGGTGTTCTCGCGGAAGATGACCATATCCACCAGCGAGGGGTCCTTCACGGGTGTTTCGATGCCGTTGAAATAACGCACCGGGCGCACGCAACAGTAGAGGTCAAGCCCCTGACGCAGAGCCACATTGAGGGAGCGAATGCCGCCACCCACAGGTGTGGTAAGCGGACCTTTGATACCCACGAGGTAGTCGCGGAACGCATCCACCGTCTCGTTGGGCAGCCAGGTACCCACCTCATCAAAGGCCTTCTGGCCGGCCAGCACTTCCTTCCACATAATCGCGCGGGAGGTGCCATAGGCAGCAGTCACAGCGGCATCTATCACGCGCTTAGCGGCGCGCCAGATATCGGGGCCGGAGCCGTCACCGATGATATGGGGAATGATGGGGAAATCGGGCACCTGCAATCCCTGCGGGCCCATGGTGATGGGGGAAGCATTGGTCATAATTCTGTAAATGAGTGGGTTGTAAAATAATAACGAGCGGAGCAATTCTTACTCCTGAGCAGCGGCGGCGGGCTCAGCAGGAGCAGTAGCCGACTTGGGCGGAGTGGCCGTATAGCAGAAAATCAGCACAGCCAGCACCAGTACCGGCGGCAGGATGTAGTAGAGCGGCCCTTCGGGCTTCACTCGCTTCACCTCTGCCGTGGCAATTTTCAGTTTCGACCCGAACGGGCTCTTGGTTTGGGGAGTAGCCATAATCGTATGAACGCGCGTATTATACCAGATTGAAACAGAATTGCAATATAAAAGATTTTCAGCAGTCCGCCAAACTGAATCAGACTCAGAAAGAAGAGCCAGAGACGCATGGACATAAGCCCCTCATTACCGAGGCCGCTCCCGTCCCCTGATAACCTTTCCTATCAATGAGCGATAAGAACAAAAAGAAGACCTCCCGGAGCTGCCACTCAGGAGGTCTTTAGAAAGGAATATCAGAACGTTCGTTCCTGATGAGGTCATCTTAGCATATCGAAGTGTTTTGTCAACTCTTTTTTTGGCTTTAAGCGACTCTATTTTGAAAGGAAAGCGCACGGTAGGTGGCAGCCCACCGTGCGGAGCCTTTAAATGCTCATTGTGTGATTTTCATCACAAACAGGACTACCTGTAAAATAAGCACTATCAGCTCTATCATGATTCGAACGTTCATGAAACATCCTTTCCACCAGCCATGGTTAGCTGCTGTTCCGTACCCTTGCGACTACGTTACCATCAGCGGTAAGGACTGGCTTACTTCCCGCTGACGGTGAACGTAGTCACCCGCCATGCGGCATGTCGGCGGAAAAGCGCGGGAATTCTACCACAATCTTGCTTTTCGCACAAGTCTGAAAGGTAGCCACTTTTCGGTAACCGTATTTTTGAAGCAATACGAGCAAAAATACAAATCAGACCGGCGTTTTTACCGCACGTCAATCAGATTGACCGAATTCGTGATTGACTTTGCCCATGCAAACAGGCATAATAGCCCGCGTTATGAAGAAACCCGTAACCGTGACCGTGACCGGCGCCGCCGGCAATATCGCATACTCTCTGCTGTTCCGCATTGCAGCCGGCGAAATGCTGGGTGCTGATCAGCCCGTGATTCTGAAGCTCCTGGAAATCACCCCCTGCCTCGACAAGCTGAAGGGTGTAGTGATGGAGCTCGAGGACTGCGCTTTCCCGCTGGTGCAGGAAATCGTGCCGACCGACGACCCCGCCGTGGCCTTCAAGAACGCCGACTGGTGCATGCTCGTGGGTTCCGTACCCCGCAAGGCCGGTATGGAGCGTAAGGACCTTCTTTCCATCAATGGCAAGGTATTCGTGGGCCAGGGCAAGGCTATCGCCGAGAACGCCGCCCCCGGCTGCAAGGTATTCGTGGTGGGCAACCCCTGCAACACCAACTGCCTGATTGCCATGCACAACGCTACCGGCATGCCCAAGGAGAACTTCTTCGCCATGACCATGCTCGATGAGTACCGCGCCAAGGCTCAGCTCGCTGCCAAGGCCGGCGTGGCTGTGTCCGACGTGACCAACATGACCATCTGGGGCAACCACTCCGCTACTCAGTACCCCGACTTCACCAACGCCAAGATTTGCGGCAAGCCCGCTACTGAGGTGATTACTGACAGCGAGTGGCTCAAGACCGACTTCATCAAGACCGTGCAGCAGCGTGGTGCCGCCATCATCGCCGCCCGCGGCCTTTCCTCCGCCGCCTCCGCCGCCAATGCCGCTCTCATGACCGTGAAGAACCTGACCACCCCCACCGCTGAGGGTGACTGGTACTCCGTGGCTCGCTACAGCGACGGCACCAAGTACGGCCTGCCCGAGGGCATCATCTGCTCCATGCCCAGCCGCACAGAGGCTGACGGCACCCTTACCATCGTGGAGGGTCTGCCCATCGACGAGTTCTCCCGTGGCAAGATCGACGCCTCCTGCGCCGAGCTGCTCGAGGAGCGCGCCGAGGTGCTCGGCTAAAGCCCGAACCCAACAGCATATCTTCAATGGCCCGCCTCGAGCGGGCCATTTTTTATTTACAATCTACCATTTACAATTTACAATGTAAAAGTTCCGCTCGCTTTCGCTCGCAAGAATAGGCAAAGGCATTTCTACCACATGTTCCGCTCTTTTGGGGCTTATCGAAGTAAATCCCCCGCAATAATCTGATATAAGTATTCTCATTGCGGCGTTAGCCGCCTAGTTTATTACATTGTAGATTGTACATTGTAGATTGTAGATTCCAGTGAGCGTGTCATTCTTCGGCATGGTATCTTGACGCCTCGCGCGCGCGGTGGTAGACTGGAGATTCTTACATACCATGGGCAAGACATTATACAGGAAAGTTTGGGACGCACATACGGTGGGCATACTGCCGGATGGTCGCACGCAGCTCTTTATCGCCACACACTTTGTGCACGAGGTTACCTCACCGCAGGCATTTGCCATGCTGCGCGAGCTGAACCTACCCGTGCTGCACCCCGAGCGAACCTTTGCCACGGTAGACCACATCATACCGACCGACAATCAGGCCGAGCCCTTTGCCGACCCGCGTGCTCAGACCATGCTCAACGCTCTGCGCAGCAACTGCGCCGCCGCGGGGATTCGCCTGTTCGACCTGCCGACCGGCAATCAGGGTATCGTGCACTCCATCGGGCCGGAGCTGGGCATCACCCAGCCGGGCATGACAATCGTGTGCGGCGACTCCCACACGGCCACTCACGGTGCCGTGGGTTCCATTGCCATGGGTATCGGCACCACACAGGTGCGCGACGTACTGGCCACCCAGACCCTGGCCATGCTGCCCCTCAAGGTGCGCAATGTGCGAGTGGAGGGCACCCTGCGCCCCGGCGTAACCGCCAAGGACGTAGCGCTCTACATCATCGGCAAGCTCGGGGCCGACGGCGGCCTGGGTTACGCCTACGAGTTCGGCGGCAGTGCCATTGAGAACATGGAGATGGACGGCCGACTGACCCTCTGCAATCTGGCTATCGAGGGTGCTGCCCGCTGCGGTTATGTGAACCCCGACGAGAAGACCTTCGCCTACCTGAAGGGCCGCCCCTACGCCCCCAAGGGCGCTGCCTGGGATGCCGCAGTAGAGCGCTGGAAGAGCTTTGCGAGCGATGCCGATGCCGAGTATGATGACGTGGTTATCTTCGATGCGGAAGATATTGAGCCGACTGTAACCTGGGGTATTTCCCCCGACATGAGCATCGGCATCAACGGCACGGTTCCCTCCCCCGATGACGCCCCCGACGCCGAAACCCGCAAGGCCCGCCTGACCGCGCTGGAGTACATGCAGCTGCAGGCCGGCCAGCCGCTCAAGGGCATGCCCATCAATGTGGTGTTCATCGGTTCCTGCACGAACGGCCGCATATCCGACTTCCGCGCAGTGGCTCCGCTGCTGAAGGGTCGCAAGGTGGCCGAGGGCGTGAAGGCACTCGCTGTGCCCGGCTCGCAGGAGACTGCCCGCCAGTGCGAGGAGGAAGGCATAGCCGACATTTTCCGCGCTGCCGGATTTGAGTGGCGCCTGGCCGGTTGCTCCATGTGCCTGGCCATGAACCCCGACAAGCTGAAGGGCGACCAGATTTGCGCCAGCACCAGTAACCGTAACTTCAAGGGACGTCAGGGCAGCCCGACCGGCCGCACCCTGCTCATGAGCCCGCTGATGGCTGCCGCCGCCGCCGTGACCGGCACCGTGGCCGACCCGCGCGAGGTATTCGACATCCGCTAACCACCAACACTTTTCATTCACATGCCCCTCAACAAAATCACCTCTATCACCGGTAAGGCCGTTCCCGTACCCGGTGCCGATATGGACACCGACCGCATCATCCCCGCCCGCTTCCTGAAGTGCGTGACCTTCGATGAACTGGCCGGCACCATGTTCTACGACGAGCGTTTCAATGCCGACGGCAGCAGCAAGGGCCACCCCATCGATGCCCCGCAGCACGCCGGCGCCGCCATCATACTGGGCGGCGAGAACTTCGGCTGCGGCTCCTCGCGCGAGCACGCCCCGCAGGCCATTAAGCGCAGCGGCGTAAAGGCTGTTGTGGCTGAAAGCTTTGCTGAGATTTTCTTCGGCAACAGCTCCGGCATCGGCATGCCCTGCGTGTGCGCAGCTCATGATGACCTGCAGACCGCTCTGCAAATCACCACCGAGCAGCCCGACACCGAGTGGGTGCTCGATTTGGCCGCCATGACCCTGAGCTGCCCCGCAGCCACCCTGCCCATCACCATGCCCGCCGAGCCGCGCGAAGCCCTCATGCAGGGCCGCTGGGATGCCGTGGTGGAACTCATGAACGCCCCCGAGGCCGTAGCCGCGCTGGCTGCCAAGCTGCCCGCACCGGCTCTTTCCTGATTATCAACCTCATCTATGCTGGCCACCATTACACCACTGATTGCCCGCGGCGTGATTGACAACACGCTGCAGGACCTCATTGACCTGAGGTTGTGGTGTATCGATGGAGCCGAACCACTGCACCTGCGTATGCGCGGCAACTGCCTGCGCGATATCGCAGGTTGCAGGTTAGAGTTCACCAACACCGCCGCCGGCAGCCCGCCCGCACAGATACCGGAACTCATATCAGAACTGCGCAATAAGGCAGGCTCGGCGCAGTTTGATGCCGGCGACATCACCTTCTCCCGCAGAATACTCGAGCACAACAATCGCCACGGTATTTCCAACCGCCTTTACATTGAGTTCTTCATGAACACCAATGTGCGCGTACTGATGGACTTCGGCGCGGTGGATTTCACCATTTCCCTGCCCCAGTGGGAACCCACCTGGGAGATTGATAACCTGCAGTCGCTCATGAATATGGAGGCCCTCAGGGCTCACGTGCGGGCCAACGTCAGGCAGTACCGCGGCCCGGCCATGGCCGGACTGGGGGAGGACATGCCCCCCTGCGAGTGGGACTACCGCCTGAACCGGGCCGAGGCCTGCATGGCTATTTACCCGTCTATTCACGAGAAGTACAGTCCCATTCCCGGCGGCTACCTCTCGGCGGCCTTTGTGATGGACAGGCCGGAGTTCCTCGGCAGAATTGCCGCGCAGGATGAAGCCGACATGCCGCCCGACCGCGAGGTGATTGAGCATGATTGGGAGGTCATCGATTTCATGACTCCGCATGAGAAAGCCGTGGGACTGGCCATGCGCCACCCGCTCTTTGAGGAAACCTCGCACATGACGGCCGTGGTGCAGGAACAGCTGCTGAAGAAACACGCCGATAAACTGAATACCAATAAGGAAGCCGCGGCATTCCTGTCGCTCTATGCCGGTATTGTAACCCACACGCTCTCCACCATTCTGCTGACCGGGCAGGAGCTGTACTCGGCCGCTCTGGCAGCTGAGCGAGTGGAGGCACTCTGCAAGCGCATGACTGTTCTGGGCGGCATGATTGAGCTGCTGCCCCAATCGGCACGCCCCGCCATTCAGCAGGCGGCAGAATCTCTCATGAAGAATCTGCGCCTGTTCCTGGCCACCATTCCGAACTGACCGCCCCCTCTGCTGCCTATGTACATGTCCCGCGAGCGCCGTCAGTATATTCTGCGCCTGCTGGAGCAGCGCGGCAGCATACGCACCTCGGCACTGGCCCGCGAACTGGGCGTGACAGATGAAACCATACGCACTGACCTGGTGGATATGCAGGCGCTCGGCCTGCTGCAGCGTGTTCACGGCGGCGCCCGCTACAGTATGCCCGCTGCCCCGGCAACGGCTGACAGCCCGCGGCTCGATGTGCAGCTGGCTCAGCTGGTGGCGGCTCATATTCAGCCCGGTGCCCGCATCTATGCCGATGCCGGCCCCATGGCCCGCGTGCTTGCCACCCAACTGGCAGACAAGCCCTGCACTTTCATCACTGCCTCCCCGCGCCTGGTAACAGCCCTGGCTCCCGCAGCCATACAGCACCGGGTTATCAGCACCGGCGGCGAACTCGATAAACAGGCAGGAATTTTCACGCACGCCAATCCGGAGCAGGTAATGCGGGAATTGCAGCCGGATTTCGCCCTGCTCTGCCCCGCGGCACTCGCCCCCGAGCATGCGGCATACAGACACGCCGCTCAGGCAATCTGGGCACAGGCGGCTGCAGCATGTGCTCCGCGCACGCTTGTGCCGGTAGCCTCCGCCCTTCTTACCAACACGGCCCCCCACCGGGCACAATTACACAGCTACACGTTGTTCACCGAGGACAATGTGCCGGCAGAGTTCGAGGGCATTCCCACCGAGACCGTGCCGTATATTACCGAGGCCTCGTTCAACGAACCGGAATATTGATTTAGGCCGAGGGCAACAAATCGCCCAGTCGGCCACGTGCGCCCGGCAGGTTCTGCAGGGTGGCCAGCAACCACTCGCCGAAGACAACCCCGCAGCGGTCGCACTCATCAATGAAGGTATAGAAGATGGCCGAGAGCTCCCCTTCCCCGGGGGCAGCAATAAACAGCGGGTCGCGCTGAACAGGCGGTTGCTCCAGCACCTGCTCACGACCGGGCATGACCACGGGCAGCTCTTCGCTCCAGCGATAGTGCACTCGCCCGTCATCCGCACAGCGCGTGGCGGACATGTGACCGATGGGGCGCTTGTCGCGAATGTCGCCGGTCGGCACTTCGTATATCTGTAACTCGGCGCCCTCCTGCAGTTGGGCAAGGAATAAATCGTAGAGCGGGCGCAGCACATCGGCCGTGGTTTGCAACCAATGGCGAAGCATGGGCTCATCCACTCCCACCAGGCCCGAGTCCGAGAAAAACTTCAGCTGGCGGTACAGCGGCAGGCGATCGATGAATTTGTTGCAGACCGAGTGCACCAGCAGTGTGTCGCCCACAGAGGAATTGCCCATGGTACATTCCGGCAGGCGACAGGTGATGTAATAGGCATCGTCACCGGCCCCGCTCCGCAGAAAACGCGGATGCTGGTAGCGGGTGAGCACAAAGTGGGAACCATCGAACTCCAGGCGCTCACTCACATCGCGCGCTTCATCGGTGGCGAGCTCATCGTAATCAAGCATCTTTTTCTGCACCTCCGTGGGCACCAATTTGCAGGCACGATGAATGCCGCTGATGAGCCTGAGCTCGCTCCCCAGACGGCAGGGCGTTTCATTGGTGGCGGCGCGGCGCCCCTGTTTGACGGTGCGCGGGCGACGATTCGAGCGCTCAGTCGCAGCCGCCTGCAGCGCCTCCTCGCGGGATTCCTGCAGCGCCGCAACTTCACTCTCCGTAAAGGGGAGATTCATCTGCACCTGTTCGCTCTCTTGCACGACACATACCCTACTACCAATTCGCCTTTTTGTCAAGTCAGAAGGACTGAATCAATTCACCTGCCTACGTTTGCTCTGCCGGACGCTCAAAATGCCCAAAAATGCTCGTTTTAGCAACGGTTGTAAAGTCACTTTTATCTTTTTTGGGACTTTTTAGCTCAATTTTTCGGCTTTTTCGTTAAAAATCGGCACTTTTTCAAGAACCGGAGAAATCACCCTGAAGCTGTAAAATAGTGTCCCGAAGGGGACTTTTCATGGATTTTTTAATAGTATTGCCTACTTTACTATGGGGAATTAGGCTTATTTTCACCACTTTTCAAGCTCGTGAAAAGGCGCCCTCAATGAGAATTTTCCCGGCCAAATCATAAACCGCGTTTACCATCGTGAGGTATGCGAAAATTTGATTTTTCTCACAGACCGACGAAAAGCGAGGGCGAAATTTTCTCATTTTTTCACAGTAGTTGCAAACATGTGAGCCTCAGAAAAATCAGGCTTGCCTAATTTTTTCAAGACCTTTTTCATGTGACCACCCATGCCAGGCTTCAGAAAGACGACCCGAAATTTTGCCTCAAGTGGCGCTAATCCCCTGCTCTGCTCCCAGAGGTATGAGAGAATTTTTTGTCGAAAACGGAATTTTTACCTCAAATTTACCCTGTTGAGATTTTTAATTCTGCGGACAGATGATAAGTCTATTTCATAAACGAACGCCATATTCCTATAATTTTAAGGGGTGTATTTTTACTGTTTTGGCTATCTTTTACACAATCTTGGAGGATGCTGTCGACTATTTCATCGAGATAAATAAGCTCGTTTACTCGACACTCCAATTCACACTTCCCCACAAGGAAATAAAATCCTCGTCTGAGAACATACGCTTAACTTTCTCCTTCACTTCAATTCTTTTCTTATTATTATGATATTTTTACATTATTCGTCAGTGCTTTTATATTATATTTTTTTTCATTGTTTATTTTAATCTTTTACTAATTTACACATCTTTTGTATTCATATTTTAATCTGTATCACATCTGTCATTTCTGCCCCTGAAAATGCGACGTACAATTTTACGGATTGCACCGAGAGGGCAAGTCTGGTACAATACGCGCGCATGGTACAACAGATAGCAGACGTGCATGAAGTTCTGCGCACAGTCTTCGGGTTCGAGGGACTGCGCGCCGGGCAGGATACCATCGTGGATTCCATCATGGCGGGGCGGGATTGTCTGGCCATCATGCCCACGGGTGGCGGCAAGTCGCTGTGCTACCAGTTACCGGCACTCTGTCGCGAGGGGCTTACCGTGGTTGTCAGCCCTCTCATTGCTCTCATGAAAGACCAGGTGGACGCCCTGCAGGCACGCGGAGTGCCCGCTGCAGCGGTGAATTCATCCCTGGGGGCAGACGAATATCGCCAGGCCATGGCGGCTCTGCGTAGCGGCGAGTTGCGCATCATCTATGTGGCCCCGGAGCGCTTCGGGCAGGAGGGCTTCATGAACCTGCTGCGCAGCATGCAAGTGGGGCTGCTGGCCATCGACGAGGCCCACTGTCTGAGCCAGTGGGGTCACGATTTCCGCCCTGATTACCTGCGACTGGGCCGCGTGCGGCAGGAGCTGGGCTACCCGCAAACTGTAGCACTGACTGCCACGGCGACCGATGCCGTTCGTCAGGATATTCTGAACACCCTTCAACTGCACGATCCTGCCGTCATCATCAGCGGTTTCGGGCGCGATAACCTCGACTTCGCCATCACACACTGTGAGAACCGAGCCGCTAAGTTTGAGCGCATTCGTCAGGTGATTGCCAAGTGGAAGAAGGGAATCATTTATTGCTCCACGCGCAAGAACGTGATGACCGTGTTCGACGAAATCAGTGGCACAGGTTCGCAGGTTGTGGCCTATCACGCCGGCATGACGGATGATGAACGCGAGTTCTCGCAGAATGCCTTCATTTCCGGCCGTGCGGATGTGGTGGTGGCCACGAATGCATTCGGCATGGGGATTGACCGCGCCGATGTGCGATTTGTGCTGCATTTCGAGATTCCCGGCAGCGTGGAGGCCTATTATCAGGAGGCAGGCCGCGCCGGGCGAGACGGTGAGCTCTCGGTATGCGAGCTGCTCTTTAATCACGCTGACCTCAAAACTCAGGAGTTCTTTTTCGAGGGTAGCAACCCCTCGGTGCAAACCATCCGTAGCGTCTATAACCTGCTGCGCTCGCGCTGCAATTCCAATGGCGAACTACAAATGACGGTGGACCAGATGGGGGCCGAGCTCGGCAAGGACGTGAACCCCATGGCTGTGGGCACGGCCCTCTCGGCGCTCATTCATGCAGGGGCTATCACCCGCTCCGATGTGCCCGGCAGCAATACCAAGCTCACCCGCCTGACCGACCCGGCTCAGCCCTTCGCCGCCCTCCCCCTCGATACCAATGTGATTGAGGAGAAAGCCCGCCGCGACCACAAGAAGATTGAGGCCATCACGCGCTACGCCTACAGCGCAGGCTGCCGCCAGCGCTGGATTCTCGATTACTTCGGTGAGTCGTCGAGCGGTGATTGCGGCCACTGCGATGTATGCAATGCCGAGGAACCCGGCGATGTGGAAGACATTGACGGCGAGGACCTGGTGATTGTGCGCAAGGCTCTGGCCGGCGTAGCTCGCGCCAGCAGGCGCCAACCCGACGGCAGCTGGCAGGCTATCTTCGGTCGCGCCAAAATTGCCGATATGCTGCGCGGTTCTCAGCGCGCCGGGCTGCCCCCGCAGCTCACGCGCCTGAGCACCTACGGCCTGCTGTCGAACATGACCGGCGCCAAACTGCGAGCCCTGTTCCGCGCCCTGCAGGAGGGCGGGCTCATTGCCACCACCGGCGGCGAGCTCCCGCTCGTTACCCTCACCGCCAAGGGTGAGGATGTGATGAAAGAGAAAGTCCCTGCACGTCTGGCACGCCGTGTCTGGAGCAGTACGGCCATCAAGCAGGTGCGCCCCTCTACCCTCAAGCGCCGCTCCGAGCGCGTGCTCGATGCCCTGCAACTCGGCCGCATGGACAAGGCGCTCTACGACCACCTCAGCGAACTGCGCCGCGACCTCGCCGCCGAGTTCCACATGCCCGTATTCCGCGTGCTCAGTACCGAAACACTCCGCGCCCTCGCCACCGTCAAACCCACCACCATCGAGGCCGCATCCCGCCTCAAAGGCGTAGGCCCCTGGGCTAAGCAGCACGTCCTGCGCGCCTTCGTGGAATTGATTCAGGATTACGAGGAGGTGTGAGGTAATTATGAGCCACCAATTCAGCCCCATTTCATCATACGAACTGCTATCTACCCCAAATAGGCAGCTTTGCGCTTACAGTCACGTTAACATATTAACATAACAACATTACAAATATTTATGCAAATTTCAAATTCAATCTTGCATTTACATAAAAACTAGCTAGAATGTCGATATGGGTAATTTAACCGAAGGCGCTCGCATCATTCTCGCTGAAAGCTCAGTACCTTTATCTGCTGCGCAAATTTTAGAACAATTACTTTCACGCAAACTGTGGCAAACGAGTGGAAAAACTCCGGAGGCAACAGTTGGAGCTGCTCTATACACCGATATCAAAAAATATGCCAATGGCTCTTTTTTTGTTAAAGCAGGTAAAGGACTATTCGCCTTAAATCGCAATCGGGAGGAATTAGGTTCTCAAAAGAAAACAAATACAACTCTGACAGCCCGACATAATTCTGAGCAATCAAACCAAACGCCCCTTTCATTTCTGGAATGCGCAGAAAGAGTACTTAGAGAGATAGCTCAGAAGAATCCCATGCACTACAAGACAATAACCACCCACGCCATAGAAAACGGCTGGCTGCAAAGTAACGGCCTGACGCCGGAGGCAAGCATGGGAGCCCAAATATATACATATATCAAACGTTGTGAAAGCCAAGGTCGGCGTTCTATTTTCTCAATAAACAAGGGGTATGTATCTCTCACAGAATGGATAGGGTCACCTCTTGAGCAACAAATCGAACAGCATAATGAAAATGTTCGCCAGGAATTGCTCAATAGAGTCATGAACTTAGAACCGGTAGATTTTGAAAAATTAGTTCTTCGATTACTCATCTGTATGGGCTTCTCGCAGGCCGAACAAACTAAACCTTCAGGAGATCACGGAATAGACGTTAAAGGCACATTAAACATACACGATACTATTAACCTTAAATTGGCAGTCCAAGTCAAAAGATGGAAGAACAACATTCAGGCACCGCACATTCAAAATTTGAGAGGTAGCCTCAGAACTTATGAACAAGGGTTGTTTGTAACAACCAGCGATTTTAGCAAAGGTGCGAAAGAAGAAGCTAAAAGAAAAGATGCACATTGTGATATCGCCCTCATCAACGGAAGCAAACTCATCGATAATCTGGTAAAATATCACCTTGGGGTCACTCTAAACCGTTACCATTTACTCACCCTCAAAGATTCTTTCTTTGATGATAACGAGGAACTTGATGCAACTTAA
>JAFURE010000064.1 GCA_017471985.1 Akkermansia sp.
CACATAGGCAGGGGTGAGCGAGCGATAGCTCGCGTAGCCCCTGTTACAGGAATAAGTGGAAATGAAGCCCCGTGAAACGGTGGCGACAGCCTTTCGCGGCCTGACGGTTGCATACATCTAAATCCCAAAGCTACCGCTCTTATCAGTCAGGCTGTCACCCCGTTTCACGGGGCTTTTTGAATTCCGCTCACCTTCGGTTCGCCGTACAGCTCGGCAAATTGCTATTTTCCTAATTGTTCCCCCTCACATCACTTCATTACGCCAGAAACCCGCAACCTTTCGGCTGCGGGTTTCTGCTTTTTCACAATGCGAGTAATGAGAATTACTTCTGCTCTTCAGCAGGAGCCTCCTCAGCGGCGGGAGCCTCCTCAACAGCGGGAGCTGCGGCGGCAACGGGAGCCTCGGAGCTGCCGGTGCCAACGGTGGTGGAGGGAGCCTCGGGAGCGGAAAGCTGGGGCAGGTCGATGATCTCGATAAGAGCCATGGGGGCGCTATCGGTCATGCGCTGACCAAGCTTCACGATGCGGCAGTAGCCGCCCTGACGGTTCTTGGTAGCCTCGGCCACCACGCTGAACAGCTTGGTGACAACCTTGGGCTGGGGCAGAGTGGCCAGAGCCTGACGACGAGCGTGCAGGGTGCCGGTCTTGCCGAGGGTGATGAGCTTCTCCACATAGGGGCGCAGGGCCTTGGCCTTGGCCAGAGTGGTGGTGATGCGGCCGTGGGAGATGAGGCTGCAAGCCTGGTTGGCAAGCAGAGCCTTACGATGGGAGGCCGTGCGCTGCAGCTTGGCCTTTTTGACGCCGTGTCTCATAGTGCTATATTATGTTTTGTAGTGTTAATAGTGAAATGGTTGGATTGCGCGGGGCGCAGGGGGAGCTTTACTCGTCGAAATCGTCCTCGTCCTCATCATCGAAGCCGTAAGCCTCGATATTGTGGGAGATAAGGGCCTGCAGGTCGGTAGCGCGGGGCTCGTCGGAGTCGCGCAGACGGGGGCTGCTGCCGGGGGCGGAAAGGAGTTTCGGGTCGAACTGCATGCCCAGGGACAGGCCGTGCTGCACGAGCTTCTCCTTAATCTCGTTGAGGGACTTCTTACCGAAGTTGCGGTACTTGAGCATTTCGCTCTCGGTCTTCATGGCCAGCTGACCAACGGTGGTGATGTTGGCGTTGTTCAGGCAGTTAGCAGCACGCACGGAAAGCTCGATTTCGTTCACGCTCATGTTGAGCAGCTTGCGCAGCTGAGCGGTGTTGGCATCCGTATCGCCGCCGGAAGCACGGTCGAAGGATACGCGACGGCTGTCGCTCTCCACGAACACGTCGAGGTGGTGGCGCATAATGCTGGCGGCCTGCAGCATAGCATCGTTGGGGCTCACGCGGCCGTCGGTCCATACGTCGAGCACGAGCTTGTCGAACTCGGTCATCTGGCCTACACGGGCGTTGTCCACAGCGTACTTCACGCGGGTCACGGGGGAGAAGATGGAGTCAATCGGAATCACGCCGATGGGGCGGTCCTTGTCGTTGTTGTCCTCGGCGGTGTAGAAACCACGGCCGACATTCACCTCGAACTCGCAGTCGAAGATGGTGCTCTGGTCAAGGTGGCAGATAACCTGATCCTTGTTAACAACGGAGTAGATGTGGTCGTCCTGAATGTCACCGGCGGTCACAACACCCTGCTTGTTAGCGCGCAGGGAAAGAGTGCGGGGCTCCTTGCCGTGGTGAGCGAACTTAACCTTCTTGAGGTTCAGAATGATGTCGGTCACGTCCTCCACCACGCCGGGCAGAGAGGTGAACTCGTGCTGAGCGCCGGCAATGCGAACGCTGGTGATAGCGGCACCCTCCAGAGAGCTAAGCAGCACACGGCGCAGGGAGTTACCCAGCGTGTGACCGAAACCCGTCTCGATGGGCTCAGCGATGAAAGTGATATGATTGGGATCCTCGGGGTCCTCAATGCGCTTGAGGGTATTCGGAATCTCGAAATGGGCCAACTCAATGACCTCCTGCTCGTTGTTCAGTTCGTCTGACATGATTTTTGTTTGGTGTGACCGGGTTTCCCTCCATACGAGCTGACTTCCGAAGAAATGGAGGACCAACGGTCGGTTTTGTTCAGCTCGCGCGCCGAAGAATACACGTAATTAACTCAATTTGCAAGACTTTTTTTGTAAAATTGTCATATTTTCTTCTACTTTCCTGCAATATCGGCATTTTTGAAAGCATTTTTACCACACTTTCGAAATCTTCTCTTGCGCGCACGCGAGAATAGTGGTACTATACCACGTATGAAAGTCATCATTTCCACCACCACTGCTCAGGTTCAGCAAATAGACAAAGAATGGTACGGGCAAGCCGTTGAGCCGCCCTACGAGTTTTCCTTTACTCTCACGGCAGAAGGTCTGGAGTTCTGCGCCGCGCGCAAGTCCCCTGCTCTGGTTCACCCTCAGGGTGTATGTGGTGCTTTTCAGGCGGAATTATGGCGATACGATGCCGCAGAGTTTTTCCTTGCCACGGCGGACGGCAGCCGCTACATGGAATTCAACCTGAGCCCGAACGGCGCCTGGTGGGCAGCTGTGTTCTGCGCGCCCCGACAGGTTGCCTCCGGCTACGAGGGCTGGATTCCCGCCGGCGTGCAGGCTACCGGCTGCAGCAATAGCGAGGGCTGGAGCTGCCGCGCTCTCATCCCCACGGCTGTGCTGGAGCAACTGGGCATCTCCCCCGCCGATTGCAAACTGGCAGCCGCCGCTATCCTGAAATCACCCGAGCAGGTGTTCCTCACCACCGCCCTGCCCTGCGACACGCAGCCCGATTTCCACCGCCCCGATTTGTGGGAGATGGCAAGTGTGGAATAAATTGGATTTTGAATTTTTGATTTTGGAATTGATAAGAGCAGCGCCCGAGCGAACCTGCTCCAGGCGCTGTTATCGCGTACGTACCCACTATGATGAGACACGCACTCTGGCTCCTTCTCCTGCTGCCCACCCTGCTCTCCGGCTGTATCAGTCAGCAAATCGGCGAACAGGCAGCCTACATCATGCACACCAAACCGCTCAGGGGACTCTTTGAACCGCGCCTACAGCAAACGGAGCTCCCACGACTCATCTGCCAATGGACACACAACGGCAGCCGCTACTGCGTGCGAGCCGGCGCCAACAAAACGCAGGGCAACTGGTACATTGAGGTCAAGCATGCCGATGGCAGCCGCTACCGCCACCACAATCCCGAGCCCTTTTTCAGCAAGTCCCGGCCCCGCTACACAAGCGACGACATTCGGGTTCAGTATCGCCATCAGGGCGAACAGCTCACTCTCACCCTGCAGCACCGGGACAACACAAAAGTCACCCTCCACGCCCACAATCTCGGGCTGATTCGCGGCTTCGACTCGCAGCCGGATGCCGCTGCCACGGCCGCCCTGCAACAAGCTGTGCAGCATGCAGCGAAGATAAGCCTGCGCTATGCCGATGGCAAGGAATATCAACTCACTGAGTGGGAGCAGCAGGCTATGCGCCGCCTGCTGCAAGGTGCGCTCAACAGCTCAGTCACAAAGGCAGACTACGGCTGCAAATTACAATTTTACGATGACGACAGAAAACTCCTTTTCAGTGTTCCCCTCAGCGAATATCACGTTACCGGCGACATAAGCAATCACCCCGGCCACCCTTTCATGCCCCGCACTATCCTTGCCGGAGATTACCACAACACCATGCTGAACGCCTGGTGGAGCGGGGTGCGCCTGCGATTGCACCTGCCCTCACTGCTGCAACTTCTCGTTGAACAAGCCGAGCACGAACTCCGCAATCACAACGGCGAAAACATAACAAATGGGTTTATCAGTGGTTCGGGCATCGAGCTCGACGATTTGCTCCGGGATTCGCATAAAAAGCACTAAATTGTTAAAAAAATGCAAAAAAAGCTAATTCGGGGCTTGAATTTGACAAGATGAATGCTATACTGTATTCACGTATGCATGGTGATTTAGAAAAACTCGTATCAGCCGGTAAGATTCCGGCTGACTTCGCTGCCAGGCTGGACAAATTCTCTCCCGCCAACTATGTGATGCACCCTGAGTGGGGTGTGGGCAAGGTTGAGGCGTGGTCACTGGCCAAGCAGCGTGTCAAAATCAATTTCGAGAAAAATCCCAATTACGTGATGGGCCTTAAGCTGGCATTCAACCAGCTCACCCCGGTACCTGCCGGGCACTTCCTCGTCACGTGTTTTGAAGACCCCGCCGGCTGCAAGGCCAAGGCTGAGGGGAAGGAAACGATTCTGGAGTTCATCGCCTTTGTTCTGGAGCACAATCTCTCCCTGCGCGAAGGTGTGGAAGAAGTATTGGAAATGCAGCCCGAGGATCTGGAGAAGTTCCTCAGCGGCCGCGTGATTGCCGAAGAGAACTGGAAGAGCTGGTGGGAGAAAGCCCGCGCCGCCATGCGCGACGATCCCCGCTTCCGTCTGCCCACCAAGCGTGGTGAGGCTATCGTGACCCGCAATGCCGCCAGTGCCGCCGAGGCTCTGCTGTCGGACTACAGCGACGCCACCACCCTGGAAAGCTGCGTGCGTATCCTCGACCAGACCCGTCTGGAGATACTCAACGGCGAGTACGAGATTGCCGCTAAGCTGGTGAAAGCCATGGAGGACGACATCGAGCGTGACCGCAATGAGCCGCAGCATGTGCTGGAGCTCATCATCATCCGCGATGACATTCTGGAGGGTACTCACGGTAAGGACGCAGCCAAGCAGGCTGAGTTCGATGCCGCGCTGACTGCCGCCGGTGTGGAGAAACTCACCACCCTGGCCGACAAGCTGCAGAGCATTCCCTCTGAGGATTTGGTGACCTACGTTGGCGAGCTCTCTGTGGCACGTCAGAATGCCGTCTACACCGCCCTGCCCGAGGCCTACCCCGACAGCTGGCTGGCCTACACCACCAACATTTTCCTCTTCGGTGGCGCACGTGCCACGGCTGCCGCAGCCGACTTCATCATTGCCAAGGGTGCCAAGGAGCAGCTCTTCGCAGACATTGCCAACGGTATCTCCCGCCAGAACCTGAGCCCCGACGTACTCATCTGGGTCTGCAAGGAGCGTAACGGTCTGGCTAAGGAGCTGGTGGACAAGAACAAGATGGCTCTCGGTTCTGCTGTTATCGCCGCTATCGAGAAGGACAGCGCCGACGGTGGCCCCAACCGCGCCCTGCGCCTGCGTAACCTGCTGATGGACGACAAGGAGCTTGCCCCCGACCTCGTGTCCGGCATCTCTGAGCTGGAGGCTCGCCCCTTCGCCAAGTCGCTCTACGATTCATCCGTACTGCCCGACCTGGACCGCAACCTCCTGCTGGCAAACATGATGAAGGTGCACCCCTCTCTGCAGGAAGTGGTACTTTCCCGCGTGCAGGTTAAGGAGAAGCAGAACCTCTACGTCTCCCTGCGCTCCTTCGCCGCCCGTAAGGCTGAGTACGAGGACATCATCAACGTGCGCATTCCCAAGAACAAGCACGACCTGGAAATCACCCGCGCCGAGGGTGACCTGCGCGAGAACGGCGGCTATCAGGACGCCAAGGCCACTCGTCAAGTGCTCATGCGCCGCAGCGAGGAACTCTCCCGCCTGCTCTCTCAGGCAGAGCCCACCGACTTCTCGGGCGTTACCTGCGAGCAGACCACTATGGGTACTCAGGTTACCTTCGAGACCGACAAGGGCCAGAAGGTCGTGTACACCATTCTGGGTGCCTGGGACTCCATCCCCGAGGAAAACGTGGTTCCCTACAACTCCAAGCTGGGCACCAAGCTCATCGGCAACAAGGTAGGCGACAGCCTGCGCCTGCCGGTCGAGTTTGGCGGCGAGCAGGTCAAGATGACCATCACCGCTATCGAGCCCGCTCCCAAGGCCCTGATTTTCCCCGACGAGGCCTGATAGGATTGACAGGATTTTTCACCAAGCCGCTGCGTATCATACGCAGCGGCTTTTTTCACCGAGGCGTGAATATCGGCTGCCGGTGCAGCCGGTGATATCCGAACGGAGTTCGGGTTATATTGTGCCGTTGGCACAGTTATATCTCTTCGGGGTTATATCGACCGCGGCGCGGTCGGTTGTTTTTCACAGCCTCCGCAAGGAGGCGATACATCAGAGCCCTTCAGGGCGACAGAACATTAGCCCGGGGTGGAGCCGCAGGCGGAACCCTGGGTAAAGTGATAAAAAATATCGAAACCCCGCAGACTTGCGGGGTGACAGAAAAGGGGTATTTCAGTCATTAACAAGAACAAATAATGGCAGAATTACGGCATTTCTTTTTTTCATTGTCATTCTCTTGCCATGGCCTTCCGTCGCCCCGCAAGTGTGCGGGGCTCTCATTCCTTTTTCGCACTTCTCAGGGTTTCGCCTTCGGCTCTACCCTGGGCTCTATTGAAATTTTGTGGTATATTGCCTGCGTTCGATGTATAATCGAGCTCACGGAGAAGGAATAATGGGGTCGCAACCCATTATTCCTGAAGACAGGGAAGCCCGCACCGCTGGGCAGGGTTAATATTATTCACACCCGATTGTTAGTAGGGGCCTCCTGCCTTCCCGTCTGATACGGCTCCGTACTTAGTCTCGTATTGTTGAAAGGAACATCTCATAATGAGAACGTCCGTAATAGAGCTGGAGACATGACCATGATAAAGAACTACACACCAAAAAGCAAGTCGGAAATCCCCCATCAAGAAGAAAAAGTCGCCTACGTTGGCGTTGACCTTTCCAAATCAAAACTTGATGTCATGTCCGATAAATATAGGATTTACCCCAATTCAGACAGTGGGTGTCACCGCTTCTGCAGGGATATAAAACAAAAATTCAAAAATGTTGTTGTTGTTTATGAAGCAACAGGCTGCTTAAGCTTACAGTTTTCAGCAATGCTAGACATGAACGGGATTCAGCGTTGCCAGGTATCGCCCAGAAAGATAAGACATTTTGCAAAGGGCGGTATAAAAGAAGCCAAAACAGATAAATTAGACTGCGAAGTCATCAGAAACTATGCCATCACCTACTCTCAATACTTAAAAATCAATGCTCCGATGAGCAAAAACTACGCGGAGATGAGAGAATTGCAACGTGTTGAGCGTTTTATTGCCCAAAACATAGCAAAAACAAAGCAGGTACTTTCAGATTGTCGGTCTGAGTTAGCACGCAAGTCGTTAAACGATAAGATAAAGGCAGACAAGGAACAGAGAAAGCTTGTCAATGCTCAACTTCATCGTTTAATAAAAGAAGATGAATACATGGTTCGTAAAATGAGCATTTTGATGCAAGAAATCGGAGTAGGAAAAGAAACGGCTGTAGCCCTAGCGTTGGAGCTTCC
>JAFURE010000065.1 GCA_017471985.1 Akkermansia sp.
CCCCGTTTCACGGGGCTCTCAATATTTTTTGCTCAATACCCGGGGCTTCGCCGCTGCGCGGCTTCACCCCGCGCTATGTGCTGTCGCCCCGTTTACACGGGGCTTTTGAATTCCGCTCACCTTCGGTTCGCCATTCAGCTCTACAAATTGCTCTTTGCTGAATTTTTCGAGATGCCCAATTAAATAGAGTTCTCTCTCAACTATGCCGGAGTTGCAGTTGGAGATGGGCCACCGGGATACCACCCTGCTCAGCTCTCTCTACATGGTACCCGCCAGTAGAAAAAACGCGGAATTGTTCCGGAAGGGAGCCAAATAAAGGACGAGGTTGAGGTCGATGCACGTAATCGCTACGCCGGATATTATATCGTAAGCTTTTTGTTTTCAATCAACATTATTTCACCTTAAAATATACTTTAAGAATTTCACCATTTTTCTTAAAGTACGTTTTCATTTTCGAGCCAGCAGCTGTATCTCTTTTATCATAAGCGTATTGCAAACAGTATCTACATTTACTTATTCGTAATAAAATAAAAATCCCTGCCCCGGCGGGTGAACGCGGTGGCAGGGATGAATGAGGTGAGAGCCAGCGGGGCTATCTGGCTTTCCGCGAGCGAGCGATGAAGCGCACGATTTCGCCGATGATGAGCACCGGACAGGTGACAGCGGCAAGGACAAGCCACTCCTGCAGGCTGAGAGATTCGGTACGGAAAACGTTGCCGCCGAACTCCACAGCGAGTACCTGGCCGAAGAGGATGACGGCTGCAATGAACAGGAAGCTCTTGTTGCTCAGAATACCGCTCAGACAGCTCTTGTCGGAGCCATACACGCGGGCGTTGAAGAGGTTCCAGAACTGGAGCATCACAAAGCCGGTGAAGAGCAGCGTGACGTCATGTCTGGTGGGGTCACCACCACCTTCGGGGGTGATGTGAATGACATAGGCGATAAGGGCCGCAATGAAGGTGAAGCCGAGGCCGAGAATCCACTTCCACATATCGGGGGTAATGATAAAGGCCAGTTTATTACGAGGAGGACAATTCATCACATCGTCACTGGGCGGCTCGGTAGCGAGCGCGAGAGCGGCGAAGGTATCCATAATCAGGTTGACCCACAGCATCTGGGTGACGGTAAGGGGCAGATCGACACCGATGAAGGGCCCGAGAGCGGCAATACCGCAGGCGGCAACATTCACCGTGAGCTGGAACACGATAAACTTCTGAATGTTGCGGTACAGGGAGCGGCCCCACTTAATGGCGCGGGTGATACTGGCGAAGGAGTCGTCGAGCAGAATGATGTCGGAGGCCTCCTTGGCGACGGAGGTACCGGTAATACCCATGGAAAGGCCCACATCGGCGTGGTTGAGGGCGGGGGCGTCGTTCGTACCGTCGCCGGTCACAGCTACGACCTGATTATTCTGCTGCAGGGCGTTGACGAGCCTGAGTTTATCCATCGGCTTGGCGCGAGAGAGCACGCAGAGGTCCTTCACGCAGCCGTTGAGCTGCACGTCGGTCAGCTCGGCGAATTCCTCACCGGTCATCACGGCATGGGGCGGCAGGTCCCCCTCGGGCAGCAAGCCGATTTCACGGCCAATCTGGCAGGCGGTCTCCTTGTTGTCGCCGGTGACAATCTTCACACCTACGCCGGCTTTCAGACAGGTAGCGATAGCGCCGGGCACATCGGCACGCACGGGGTCCTGAATGACGAAGCAGCCCATCCAGACCAATTCATTGGCGGCGTCCTTAATAGCCTCGGCACTGTCGGCGCTACCCTCACGGTAAGCCAGCCCGAGCACACGCATAGCCTTGCGCTGAGCCGTGGTGATAGTTGCCAGCACCTCAGCACGCCTGGCGTCGGTCAGTTCCTCGCCGTAGGCAGATGTACAGCGGGCAAGCACAATCTCGGGGGCTCCCTTCACATAAATGATGTCGCGGTCCTTCATGACCTGCGAGCTCACGCAGGTGGCCATGAACTTGTTCATGGTGGAGAACGGCAGCTGCCCCACTACCGGGGCACCGGCTCGCAGGCTCTCGTAGTCGGAGCCGGCGTCGCGCAGGAACATGAGCATGGCGCCCTCGGTCACGTTGCCGAGCACCTCGCCGTCTGTACCCAAATCGGCGGTAGAGTTCACGGCTACGGCCTCTGCCAGCAGGGGGTAAATGGGAGCCTGAGCCCCCTGCTCTGTTACAGCGGGGAAATGGCTCTCGCGCACGTTCATGCGGTTGGTGGTGAGGGTGCCTGTCTTGTCTGAGCAGACCACGGTAGCGGCGCCGATGGTCTCGCAGGCATCCATCCGGCGCACGAGGTTATTCTGCTGAGCCATCTTGCGCATGCTGTAGGCCAGACTGAGGGTCACGCTCATGGGCAGGCCCTCGGGCACAGCCACCACAATCAGGGTGATGGCAATCATGAAGTAAGTGAGCATGTGGTCTGCAGCAGCAGCACTCATCCAGGTGGAAGGGGCAGCCATGTCGATAAGCCCGCAGGAGCCCATGCCCACCACGGTTAAGCCGAACACAAGCACGCCACCCATCAGGCACCAGAGCCAGGGCATGCAACCTTCTTTCTCCACAATAGCGGGAGCTGGCAGCTCGATTTTCATGTAACCGAGTAAATCCTGCAGAATGGGGTACCACACACGCAGCAGAGCAATCGCCAACGAAACCATTACACCGGCAAAGAAGCCCCACTGCTCACTGCTGAGCACAAAGCCGCCCTTAATGGTATCGTGAACGATAAGCGAGATGAACAGGAAGAAGGCTATGCTGGAGCCCAGCACGTTAATCCCCTTGGACAAGCCGTCAAGCTGCTGGTTGAGGGGGGATTTCCCGTCGGATTCCTCGGATGCGGCTTCGGCCACCTTACCGATTTCGGTGGCGTCGCCCACCTTGGTAATGCAAATGATACCGTGGCCCTCGGAAACGAGGGTGCTGCGCAACACCACATTGCGGGGGTAGGCACCGGCCAGTGTTTCCTCCACCTCCCCGGCGGTTTTGAGCACGGGTTCGGACTCACCGGTGAGGGAGGCCTGATTGACGCGCAGGGAGATGGCCTCGAGCACCACACCATCGGCGGGCACTTCCTCGCCGGTACCCAGAGTGACGATATCGCCCACCACGAGTTCATTCTTGGGTACCTGGCAGTGTTTGCCATCGCGCACCACGCGCACCGGCTCGGTATCGCTCACCTGATTGAGGATATCGAACTCCTTGTTAGCCTTGTATTCATTGATAAAGCCCACCAGCGTGGCCAGCAACACAGCGATGATGATACCTACACTCTCAATGGGGCTGTGGTCGGCAATGATAACCGGGATGAATGAGATAACCGCCGCCACCATCAGAATGACAATCAGCGGGTCTGTGAACTTCTCGAGCAGCTGAACCCACCACGGGTCACGAGACGGCGGGGTGAGCTGGTTGCTGCCGTATTTCTCTCTGCTGGCGACCACCTCGGCAGAGCTGAGGCCGGTGTGCTTGTCCGTATATTGATTCATTGATGCTTAGATTTTTTCTTAAATTTTCTCTTTATGCACGAATAGCAGTGAGCCACTGTACGCCCTGCAATTTGAAGCCGCGCTCCAACATGCGATAATGCATGTCGCGCAGGTGCATGGCACCATAAAATATAGCGATGCGTGCTCCGCTCTCGGCAGTCGTCAGCTCGCGATCCAGCACCTCCATGCAGCGCTCATTGCGGGACACCACAATGGCGCTGTGCTCCAGCGAGCTACCACTCTCGGTGGCGAGAGCGCGTATCATGGTACGGCGCAGTTGCACGGCATCCATACTCAGGACGGAAAGGGAGGTGGTGCCGCTCTCCTCGAACATGGAAGAGAGAATAAGGCGCAGCCAGCTCTCACCGCGCTGTTTCATGGCCGCCGACAGCTCCTTTGAGGACATATCGGCAAACACCATGTTAGGTAGGCTGTAATCGATGATTTCCATCTGCAGCCGCAGGTCAAGCAACTGTGACATCATAACATAGTAATGACTGAGCATATTACCGAAGAGATTACCCTCCCCGTCGCCATTCTGCTGCACCATGGCATCAAAGCGCTCAGCCTCCTCAGCGGTTGCTGTGCCCTGCCCCACTTTACGAGCCAGACGCAGCATTTCGGGAACTCCCTCACCATCCACCATTTCATAAAGCACCTTGTCATAGCGAGGGAAAGCGCGGTTAAGGGCGCGATAATAGCGGGCATCCCCCAGGTGAACAGCCCCCACCAAATCCACGGTACGCCCGGCGGCATCGACATAGCGTGCAACAGGGGTCAACAGGCTCTCGCTGCCATCTGCCGCCACACGGTGCTTCACCACCTGAGCGGGGTAAGTTGCAGGCTCAGCGGCGGCGAGCGTCAGGCAAAGGCTGAAAAAGAAAAGCAGGAATCGAATCATGATGTGTGAAGGTTAAAGTTTACACCTTGGAATAATGAGAAGTTCAGACCTATTTTGACAGATAAATTGATGTTTATCTACAATCTACCATTTACAATCTACAATGTATAGAGCTTGGCGGCTGTGCCGCAAGCAGCGGAACATGCCAACTTGTCTATCGTAACTTGTATATCCACAAATTGTCCTTTCCCATTTATTCCAACGAAAGTTTATTTTATGACCACTCCAGCAGCATAGCACCACCGGGGGGCAGTTGCACCGGCAAGCCCTCCGCCTGCAGTTGTTGCAGGCTTGTCTGCCATTCCGGGGCAGCAGGGTCGAGCAGATTACGGAACGTGCAGTCGGCGATCTTGCGCCCTGCCCATTGGCAGGCATCTGCCGGTATGTGAACGGAGGTCGTGGCGGGAGCCGTTGTGTCGAAATTGCAGATAAGCAGCAGAGTGGCGCGGGCCTTGCGGTTGTGTCGCAGACAAGCATAGAACTTGTGGCCGGAGCACTCCTCGCCGGGCAGTCGACCATAGCCGGGAGTTTGCTGATTAGCCCAGTTCAGGCCGTAGAACTCCCCCTTACTGAGCGCGGGGTGCTGCAGGAGCGGCAACAAACGCTCGCAATACGCGCGCAGGTCGCGCTCCGCCGGGGTCATGCGGGCACCGTCAAAAAGCCCTCCATTGCTCCAGCGCTGCAGTGCCGGCAGACATGTGTAGTCGAATATGGAGCTGCGGCCATTGTCGCCACCGTAACCGCCGGGGCCGTCAGCCCGCTCGCCGACCTCCTGCCCGTTGTAGATGAGCACCGGGCCACAGGTAGTGCCGAACTGTGCCAACATAAGGGCGGGAGCCGCTACGCCCCCCTGCCCGGCCCAGTGAGCGGGGGCCGCCAGTCGGGGCTCATCGTGGTTCTCGAGATAGCGCACCCCACGCGTGCACAGGGGCGATTCGGAACGGTTGCAGGAGTCCAGGTCATTCGCCCAGGCACAACCCTCGAAAATGTCGTTGAGCGCGCGATAGGAGCCGCTGTCATACACGGCATTGAACCCGGCGGCCAGCAGCCCGGCATGCACATCGCCCTGGCAGAGCTTGAGGTGGTCATTGTAGGCCTCGGCCATAAAGAAGGCGCTTTCATCCCTCATGCGGGCATTCGCCAGAGCCCAGTGCCAGAAGGGCATGGGTACCATGTGGGCCATATCACAGCGAAAACCGCCCACCCCCAGCTCCTGCCAATAGCGCAGCACTTCATCCATCAGGCGCCAAGTGCGCGGCACCGCAGTGGCAGGGGCGAACTCTCTCGGCAGCCCCTCTGCCGGGGCGGCTCCCTGTCGGTAATCGGTACCGTAATTGAGCTTGGCCGTCTCGTACCAATCACAGGAGCCTGGGTTATGGGTCGCAACGTTGTTGCCGGTCACACGACCATGACCGCGCTCGGGGGCAAACTCCCCCTCGGGCAGCAGCATGAGCAGGGCACTGTTGCAGGGCTCGAGGTAATAAAACGAATTGTCGCGCGCAAAGAATCGGGACGTGTCGTCCCCACAGCCGAAACTCAGTTCAGGGCGCACGGTGGAGCGGTAATTGCGCGAAACATGATTGGGAATGAAGTCAATCATGGGCACCATGCCGTGAGCCCGCACCCGTGCCAGCAAATCCGTGAACTCCTGCAGACGAGCTGCAGGTTCCTGCGCCAAATCGGGGTCAACATCAAAATAATCGGTCACGGCATAGGGGCTGCCCGCTATCCCCTTCACCACACAGGCAGGGTCAGCCGGCAGACCGGGATGGGAGCTCTGCGTAGCATGCCGCAGTACACCCGTGAGCCACAGGTGGGTTATACCCATGCGCGCCAGTGACTCCAGAGCGGTATCCGTCACACCGGCAAAGGTGCCGCAGCCATTCTGCGCCCGGGTTCCCCACGGTACGCCGGTCTCACAGTAATTCGAAAAATGCCGCACGAAGAGCTGGTATATAACAGGCCTCATGGCGGCATATTACCACAGCAGCCACAGGATTGCAATCTGCAATTCCGTAAGTCATACCTATAAAGCAGGATTATGACGTTTTAGAGAAGAAGAAAGAGACAATGAGCAATTTGTAGAAGTACTAGTTTACCAGAAAAAATTAACCGAGTTACGAGTTACAAAGGAGAGTTCCGCGGGCTTTGCCCGCCAAATATCAGAACCCGCGCTTGCGCGGGTGGCATATGGTAGCCGGGCGGCGTAAGCCCCCGGTCAGCAATGAAAAATATATTGGAACCCGCACAGGGTGCGGGTGGCATAAACGGTGGCTCTGATATAATGCGGTGAATACATGGCGCCATTTTGTATCAACGGTTTATGCCACCCACACAAGTGTGGGTTCTCATAGTTTTTATCGGTTGACATGGGGCTTACGCCCCATGCTCTCATATGTCACCCGCGCAAGCGCGGGTTTAAAAGTACGACTCGCCGTTGGCGAGCAAGGGATTAATGCTTTTTAACGGCCTTCGGCCGGGTGAAAAGCGGGCTAAAGCCCGCGGTGAAGAACCGTGCTGCGCACGGTGGTGAAGAATGCGCTGCGCGCATGGTGAAAACCAAGGCTGGCGCCTTGGGGATAGCCCCTCCCATTCACGCCATTCTCAATCCCACAGGTTCTCAGCCCCGCGAACATACACGCCGCGGGACTCGGGAGCATAACCAAAGGAACCGCTGTCGGGCTCATCGGGGTCCCGGCGGTAGTGGCGGGGCTCATGGCCATATCGGCGCAGGTAGTTCACGATACCGCGCCCCACGGCCTCGGCATAGTGGCGGGCAGTGGCATCGTTGGTCAGGTAAGCCACGTGACCACGGTTGTTCAGGAAAGCGGCCTCGATTACAGCAGCGGGAATACCGGCGTCGTCACAGGCATTCATCCACCCCGCGGAGCGTGCGGCATCTCGGCTGCGCACAACCACCCTGCACTCGCGACCACCGTTGGGCATGCCGTGGTTGAGTACCTCGCGGTTCAGGGTATCGGCCAAAGCAGCCCCCAGACGCCCACCGTTGTACTTGTTGCAGATAATGATGGATTTGGAGCCACCCTTGCGCCGCCACCCACGGTCGCTGTTGTGGTGCAGGAATACAGCACAGGAGGCCCGTTGACTGATAGCATAGTCGGCGCTGGCCATACCGGCGGCCACTCGATCAGGGAAATAATCGGAGGCATGGCGGCGGCCATCATCGGGTTCGCCCCGGTGGTTTACCCCGGCACGGCGAGCCCAGCTGCGCAGCGGCTCGCTATCGGGGCTGTCGCCGCGGTTCACCACGCGCACCTCGTAGCCGGCGTTCTCAATCACGCGGCGGGTATAGTAAACGTAGCGGTACCACCAATCAAGCTCACGCACGCGCTGACCATTGACAACACACGGAGCTTTTGCACCTTCCCTGCCAACACAGTGCCCGATATCCAGAACGACCGGCCCCTCAGCCGTACCGCGTGGCGTGGCACAACTGCTCAACAGCAGGCCACACAGGCAGAGCAACAGTGCAGAGAACAGGCGAGTCATGGCCGGGTAGCGGTAACGCTGCTCTTACTGCAGCATGTCGGGCGTGACATGGTAAGTGGCGCCGCAGCGCGGACAAGAGGCCTCCAGATACCCCTGCTCTGAAAGCAGGTCGGCAAAGTCCTTCTGCATGGTGCGAATGGTGGGCAGAATCTTGTCGAGCGTGCAGCCGCAACGGAACGTAAACTTGCGGGTCTCGAGCAGTTTGAGCTCCTCGTGTTCTTCGATTTCAGCCACATCCTGCGCAGAAAGCTCGCAGAGCCAATCATGGTCAGCGCCGGGTTGAGCCGTAATAAGCGCATAGGTATCCCCCTGCACTTCAAAGGCACGGGCCTGACGCTGCTCGCTCTGGCGATAGAAATCCTCCACCCACTCGGCTACGGTATTGCCGGGCAGAATGATGACGGAGGTCTGCGGCTCCTTATTGGTGCGCAGATTCTGAGCAAAAAGCATATTCTTTTCAGGCTCACGCACCCCCTCGGTGAACACGCGGCCTATCACATCCTCCGTCAGCGAGGAACCCGACACAAAATAATTGGCCAGCATGGGGTCTTTGATATTGAGAGTCCATGCGTGGTACTCCTGCCAGGGGCGTGAGACAAGATGCAGGGTAAACCAGGCCAGCAGCTGCTTGAACATCGTATCCTCCGCCTCAGCATTGCGCTGCTTGTGCTGCATGAGGTGCAGGTAATAGTCCACAAAAAGCGGAGAAAAATCGGCCTTCAACATCAGGCAATTTCGCTTGCGCACAAAAAATGCCTGCACGGTGGTGAACTCTTCTACGGGCTGTCCGTTCTGCTGCTCAGTCATGGTTGTCAATCTCCGGGGATATCATACCCCCTCCGGGCCGAAGTCGCAAGCCTAAAATAGGCCATAGCGGACTAACGGCTGCGAAAATATGCGTTGGAACAATTTGTGGATAGACAAGCTACATGTTTCGATAGACAAGTTTATATGTTCGGCGGCTTGCGCCGCAAGGTGGCAGGGGGCTTCGAGTCCCGCTTTGCTCACTTGCAACGCCCACCCGGGGAACCAATAAACACCATTTGTTCCAACGCACAATTTTTCACGTTGGCCGGCTGGCGCGAGCCTTTCGTCCATAGGCAGTATTGGGATATTTGTCAGCGGCCTCGGCATAGAGCTCAGCCGCACCTACAGAATCGTGCATACGGGATTCACGCATGTGGGCCGCACGGCAGAGGAAAAGCGCCTTATCCTCCTTGCGGGGGACCTCCTTTGCGCCCCTCAGCATGGCCTGCACAGCAGCGGCGGGATCATTGAACTCATCTGCCAGCAATGTGGCCAGCTCAGCCCAGGCACGCGGGCGCGAGGAGTCCCTCTGCACCAGCTGCTCAAACTCAGCAAGCAATTCGCGCGCATGCTCATGGCGTATGCGCTCCGCCATGGCCACCAACGGGTCGTCCTCAGGCGAATAGCTGCTCATATACACCCGCTCCCCCACAAAACGCCCCCAGGCCGGCAGCACCCAGCAGCGAATCATCACCCCCATCCACACGGCCAGCACAAGCAGCGCGCCAAACATGATAAAAAGCCCGGTGCGTGCATCTTCGTTGTCGAAGTATACACGCACCCGGAGTACGACAATAACAAACAAGGCCAGTGGCAATAAAAACAGCAGTACTCGGAACAACTTTTTCATATTGCCGCTCGCCTTATTTTACATTATTTCTTGCGCTCAGGCAGGTCCTCCATCTCCAGATAATCGAGCGCGATGGTGCGGTTCGGATTCTGGGGATTGCGCACCTCGAGTTTCATTTGCTTAAAGAACCAGGTGCCGTCTGACAGGCGCTGAACAGAGGTAATGGAGAAGCGCTTCTTGAGCTTGCCATCAGCGCCGTAGCCATCAATCTGCCAGGTGGTGCCATTCTCCTTGTCGACCCACATACGCACCCAGGCAAACTGACCTGCGCCGGGGGTGGGATTCTTAACCTCCACGATATAGCAGTCACGTCCCTTAATGCGGGAGGAGGAGTTGTCGTTGATAAGTTTACCGCCCTTCCAGTACAGGAAACGCAGGGAGAGATCCTCGTAGCAGACATCGGTACCGGCGATGGTCTGGGCGTAGGAGGACGGGGCCATGACCTGAGCCTTGCCGTTCTTTACCAGAACCAAATCGGCATTCTTGTCCTTAATACGCACGTCAAAGCGCTGCCAGGCATCGTTGAACTTGTACTGGAACACCAGAGTTTCGCCACGGGCGCTGATGCTGAAGGGCACCTTGTTGCGGCCCTTGCGAATGGAGCCCATCACGTCGCGATTGCCCTGACTGACCGTCATTTCGCGCATGACACGCAGCAGCTCATCGACATCAATATCCTCCTGCGCACTCAGCGGCATGAAAGAACCAAACAGAGCTGCACCAATTACACAGATTTTCTTCAAATTCATCATCATGCCCCGATTATACTACATAATGGGACCGATGCATAGCATTTTTTTCGACAGGCATGCCGATTTATGAGGAACCTTCCCCCTCAGTCCGGCAGCCCCAATGGCTGGTGGGGTGTTTAATGGAATATTGGGTTCGCTCAGTATTGGCTGCCGAATAGAGGGAATACGAGCGCGGCGCAGAATAGAAAAAGTCAGGCAGTCGACGCTTAAACTTGCACACCAGTCGAGCCAGAGCACCTGTTTTCGCAATATAAGCGGGTAGCCCCGCACTGTACCGTTCCCACTCTTGTTCCGTAATCTCGGACCAGCCCAGATTGTTACCGGTTACAGAGAAAGCCGCAGCAAACACTCCGGGCATGGTATGCACCCGGGGATTGGTATTCATGATATCGCTGTAGAATACCAAATCGCCGATGGAACGCCAATTTTTCCCGAAACGGATTCCATGTCGGCGAAAAGCCCCGGCACGGTGAAAACAACCGCAGGTTATGATTTCACACACCGTACGACTGAGCCAGCGGGATGGCACAGTCGGCCAGCGGTGGCATATATAGCGGTTCTGCGAGTCCACGACAAAGTACGATGACAGCAGAATATCGGCTCCGGAAGCAGAGTTTGCAGCGGCAGCCACATCTGCAAGAGCACCGGGCAGGTATTGCTCGTCACTGTTAAGGTGGGCCGTTATATCAATGTCAGCCGGCATGGCGCTCCAGGCTTTATTGATGGCATCGTACATACCACTATCGCGGCAACTTTCAAAAGTAAGCGTGTAGCCATTGCGACCGGAATTCTGTTGCTGCCACGCGGCAAGCCACTCCGCAGTACCATCTGTTGAGCCACCATCCTGAACGTGATGGTGCACAAGAACTCCGTTGCCGCTCTGGTCGGCCACTGAGCGCACACAGCGCTGCAGCCAGGCAAGAGCATTGAATGTGGGGGTAACAATGTAGAACTTCATAGACCTGCGCGGGCAATTATACGAGTATCAGCAACAGAATACAAGATTTTTATTCCGAAACACAAACCGCCGGAGCAGGTCTCCCGGCTCCGGCGGTGAAATGTTGCTTAGCGTATGCGCTCTATCAGGAGAACACGCCCACGGCCTCGGAGGCGCAGGCAATCATGTAGTCGCGATTGAGCTTGGCAATGTTGTCTACGCTGATACCCTTGGGACATGCGGCCTCGCACTCGTAGAGGTTGGTGCAGTTACCGAAGCCCAGAGCGTCCATCTGGCGCACCATGGCGAGCACGCGCTTGTTCTTCTCGGGCTGGCCCTGGGGCAGCAGATTAAGGTGAGCAGCCTTGGCAGAGGTGAAGAGCATGGCGGCGCTGTTCTTGCAGCTGGCCACACAGGCACCACAGCCGATGCATGCTGCGGCGTCGAAGGCGGCGTCGGCCGTCTTCTTGCGCACGGGCACGTTGTTGGCGTTGGGGGCGGCGCCGGTGCGCACGTCCACAAAGCCTCCGGCAGCAATAATCTTGTCCAGAGCGGTACGGTCTACCACGAGGTCACGCAGCAGCGGGAAAGCAGCAGCGCGGAAGGGCTCAATCCAGATGGTGTCGCCGTCCTTGAACTGGCGCATGTGCAGCTGGCAGGTGGTTACCTTCTTGCCGCCGTGGGGTACGCCGTTGATGGTGAGCGAGCACATACCGCAGATACCCTCGCGGCAGTCGTGGTCGAAGTGGATGGGCTCCTTGCCCTCGTGTACGAGCTCCTCGTTCACGATGTCAAGCATCTCGAGGAAGGAAGCCTCATCGGGGATGTTCTTGGCCTTGTAGGTTTCGATACGGCCCTGAGCCTGAGCATTTTCCTGGCGCCAGACCTTGAGCGTAAGATTGAGATTAGCCATAATTGTGTATGAGATTCAGAAGGTTGAACTAAGTGTGCTTTACTTGTAGGAACGGATAGCCAGGTGCACGGTGTCGAAGGTGAGCGGCTCCTTGTGCAGAACCGGCAGTTCGCCCGTACCCTTGTACTCCCAGCAGGCCACGTAGGCAAAGTTGGCGTCGTCGCGCTTAGCTTCGCCGTCAGCCAGCTGGTGCTCCAAACGGAAGTGAGCGCCGCAGGACTCCTCGCGATTGAGGGCGTCGTAGCAGAGCACCTCTGCGAAGTCGAGGAAAGCGGCTACGCGCCAGGCCTTCTCGAGCTCCTGGTTCATACCCTCGGTGCTACCCACAACCTTCACGTTGTTCCAGAACTCGTCACGAATGGCGGGAATCTTCTCGATAGCGTCCATCAGGCTCTCCTTGGTACGGCCCATGCCAACGTCCTCCCACACCAGCTTACCGAGCTCGCGGTGGATTTCGTCGGGGGTCTTGGTACCCTTCACGTCCATCATCTTCTGAATGCGGGCCTTCACAGCCTCCTCTGCCTCGATGAACTCGGGAGCAGCGGTGGTGATGCTGCCGGGCTTCTGAGTGGTCAGGTAGGTCGGCAGGGTGGCGGGAATCACGAAGTAGCCGTCGGAAAGGCCCTGCATGAGAGCGGAGGCACCCAGACGGTTGGCACCGTGGTCAGAGAAGTTGGCCTCGCCGAGCACGTGCAGACCGGGAATGGAGGACATGAGGTTGTAGTCCACCCACAGACCACCCATGGTGTAGTGGGAGGCGGGATAAATCATCATCGGCTGCTCGTGGGGGTCCACGTCGGTAATCTCCTCGTACATCTCGAAGAGGTTGCCGTACTGGCCATCAATCCACTCCTTGCCCATGCGATCGATGGCATCCTTGAAGTCCAGGAACACACCGCGACCGGTGTTGGCTACGCCGCGCTCGTCGTCGCAGGCCTCCTTGGCAGCGCGGGAGGAAATATCACGCGGAGCCAGGTTACCGAAGGACGGGTACTTGCGCTCCAGATAGTAGTCGCGATCGTTCTCAGCTACGTCAGAGGGCTTCATCTCGCCACGGCGAATCTTGGCAGCAACCTCACGGCTCTTGGGTACCCAGATACGGCCGTCGTTACGCAGAGACTAGGACATGAGGGTGAGCTTGCTCTGGTAGTCGCCCTTCACAGGAATGCAGGTGGGGTGAATCTGAGTGAAGCAGGGGTTGGCGAAGTAGGCACCCTTCTTCCAGCAGGCGCAGGCGGCACCTACGTTGCAGCCCATGGCGTTGGTGGAAAGGAAGAACACACGGCCGTAACCACCGGTAGCCAGCAGCACGGTATCGCCGGCGTAGCTCTTAATCTCACCGGTCACCATGTCGCGCACCACGATACCCTTGGCATGGCCGTCGACCACCACCAGGTCCATCATTTCGGTGCGGGGGTACATCTCGATGTGGCCCTTGCCGATTTCCTTCTCCATGGCCTGATAGCAACCCAGCAGCAGCTGCTGACCGGTCTGACCACGGCTGTAGAAGGTACGCTTAAGCTGGGAACCACCGAAGGAACGGTTGTCGAGCAGACCACCGTATTCGCGACCGAAGGGCACGCCCTGAGCCACGCACTGGTTAATGATGTTGCAGCTCACCTCAGCCAGACGGTATACGTTGGCCTCGCGAGCGCGGAAGTCACCACCCTTCACGGTATCGTAGAACAGGCGGTATACGGAGTCACCGTCGTTCTGGTAGTTGTGAGCGGCGTTCACACCACCCTGAGCGGCAATGGAGTGTGCACGGCGGGGGCTGTCCTGATAGCAGAAGCACTTCACGTTGTAGCCCAGCTCAGCCAGAGTAGCGGCGGCGGAACCACCGGCCAGACCCGTACCCACGATAAGCACGGTGTACTTACGGCGGTTGTTGGGGTTAATGAGCTTGGCCTCGCGCTTGTACTTGGTCCATTTCTCAGCGATAGGACCGTCCGGAATGCAGGAGTCCGGCATGTAATCACTTACGGGAAACTTAATTTCTTTCATAATTGAAGAGGAGTTTGTAAGGGGTTATTTGAGGATGCCGAGCATCACGCACACGGGAATGAGAATGAAACCACCGCACACGGCAACACCGAAGAGCCAGGCCACGATGTTGTAGAGCGGGCGCACCTTGCGGGTAGCCAGACCCAGGGTCTGCAGCACGGACTGCAGGCCGTGGCGCACGTGCATGAACAGGCAGCAGATGGCCACAATGTAGAAGATGGAGCACCAGGGGTTCTGGAAGGCGTGCAGGATGTGCTGATAGCAATTGGCGGGATCGCCGTTGAAGGTAAGCTGCCACAGGTGGAACACAATGAAGCAGAGAATCATGATACCGGTAATCACCATGGTACGGGAAGAAAGGGTGGCCTTCAGCGTACCTTCCTTCTGGTAGTGAGTGCGGGCATTGTAGTTCTCATACTTGAGCACCAGGGTGAGCACAATGTGTACCAGAGCCACGGCCAGCAAGCCCAGACGAATGGACCAAAGCAGCCAGGCGGGCATGGAGTGCAGCCCCGTTGCGTAGTAGTCAATCCAGGAGCGGTCACCCGCAGCCACATCACCACCGAAAATGGTCATATTGCCGGCCAGGTGCCCCACCAGGAAGAGGAGGAGACACGATCCCGTAAGAGCCACAAGAATCTTGCGACCGATAGAGGACGTGACGAATTTGCATGCTGTCGTGATAATATCGTTCATAAGTGCAATAACGTCTTTGCGCCCCTTACTCTACTATAAACCGCAAGAAAAGGCAAGCACCAATCCGCATACACGCATTAAAAAATGCGTTCGGGCAGTAATAACAGGACGGCAAATATCGCCAACAGCACAGAAAACACGGCATCTATGCCATTCGTATGGCGCACATAACAGCGCCTGAGCGGCCCCCACTGCAACAGCGCCGACCACAGGCACCACCCCAGCAATCCGGCCAGGGTAAGTGCCACCATCAGCACCGGGGCATACCAAGCCAGAGCAGCATGCGACTGCAGGGGGCCGGCACTGAGGGTGAGAATGAAGAGCATGCACTTGGGGTTAAGGATGTTGCAGAGGAAGCCCTGCCAAAGCAGCAGAGAGCAACTCTGCAAACCACTCTCTTTCTGCGACAAATCCACCTCCCCGCCCTTGCGGCGGAAAGGAAAAATCACCCATGCCAGGTACAGCAGCCAGGCAGCAGCCGCCCACAGCATGTATTGGCTCCAGCTCTGACTCATAACCCAGGCACCGGCTGTGCATGCCACCACAGCCTGAATGAAAAAGCCCAGACTAATCCCCGCCCCCACCGACACACCCCGGCGGAATCCCTGTGCCAATGCCGTGCGGAATACAAAAAAGACATCCGGCCCCGGGCTGAGCTGAGAGAGCATCAATAACCCGCAGACCACTACCAGGCTCCATATCGCCTCTGCCATACCCTATTCTTCTGCAGTGAAATGACCTAATGGCAGAACGGCATTGCCGCCCAGACCGTATTTTTTCTCGCGAATGCAGGGGCTGAGTGCTGCAGAGCTCTCGTACGCACTTCGGAACATCTCCATCTTGGCATCGATATTATCGGCGTGGTGCAGCACCAGCGCCTCGGGAGTTTTGGGAACCACGGGTGAGCCGAACTCCAGCACACCGTGGTGGGAAGCAATAAGGTGCAGCAAGTGCAGGCGCACCTGTTCCGACGGGGGCTGCAGCTCCTTCCACTCAGCCTTCTGCTCGGGTGTGCAGATTCCTTTCCACAAGCTGTTGACAATCTCAATTCCGACGGAAATATGGCCAAGCAGCTCTCCCATTTCCGTGTATTCCACGCCGAATCCCTGCTCGGGGCAGCCGGTCTCCCACATCTTGCCGCAATCGTGGAACAAAGCCCCGGCCAGTACCAAATCCCGGTTCACCTGCGGGTAAGCACCGCATATGGCCGCAGCCGCACGCATGACCCCGGCTGTGTGCTCCACCAAGCCGCCGCGGCGCGCATGGTGCATGCCGCGAGCCGCGGCTGCGCGACAGAAGCGCCCTTCATACATAGAGGTAAGAGCACGGCAAAGGGCGGCGAGGCGAGGGTCTTTCATACCCTCCACATAATCAAGAATACACTGCCAATCAGACGCATGGCGAGCCACCAGCTCGGCGCCACCGCTCAACAGCGTTTCCTCCTCCTCAACACTCAGCGGGCGGAACTCCATCTGCGCGGCCTCCATTCCATACTGCGAACTCTGCCAATCGGCGGTCACCGCCAGCGAAGACCCCGGCTGCAGTGCACGGCAGCAGGCATTCCACGGGGCATTATCCCACACTTTCAGGGACATGTTGTCGGTAGCATCTGCAAAAACCAATTCCATGTAGGGCTTACCGGTTTTGGTCGTTCTGTCGATTTTCTGCGTCAACTGAGCAAATACAGTCCCCTGCACCGCTCCTTCAGCAGCGGCACTTTTCAGCTGCAATATGGTATCGTAGTACACGTCCGCGATTATATCGCGCTGCTTTTACCTTGTCAAGCGGCATCAATAACCACAGAAAGCTTGCAGTGCGTGCTGACTTATGCTAACCTGTAGTCAGGCATGAATATGTGGTATAACATCCTGTGCGGGTTACCGATGATAAGCGGCATACTAACCGCTATGCCGGAGCCTGCAGAGTTCAAACGTATTCTGAAAGAGGCTCCGCCGGTCATTGTCGAGCTCAGAAAAGAAATCGACGCTCTCAGGGCAGAACAAGGCTCCTCCCGATTCACGATGGAACTCATCCGTCGTTTGGAAAAAGAACGCCGTACCGCTGAACTGGCCTATGAGGACCGACAAGAAGCCCTTATGAGCCTGCTGACAAAGGTCAGGAAAAGTGGAGACATTAACGCCACAGACAGTGATGGGCGCACCCTACTCATGCTCGCCGCCGCTACAGGCCACAATGCGGCCACGGAACTGGTGCTGAAGTACTCTCCCCTGCTGAATATGGCAGATGCAGATGACCTGACCGCTTGCGATTATGAACAGCTCAACAAAGGGACAATTCTGCAACACAAATTAAAAGCAAACTGGGCACAGGCCGTCAATACGGGAGATACTGATGCAGTACAAGAGCTCCTGAATTGCGGGGCAGACCCCAATTGGGAGGTGCAGGACAAAGCACCAATAGCACTGGCAATCCAACAACAGAACACAGCCCTGTTTGAACTACTGGTGACATACGGAGCCAGCGTGGAAACCCGTTTGGAAAATGGCATAAAACTCATTGAATATGCAGTCATAACCCTCAACGCCGACATACTGGAATTGCTACTCAGGCATGGTTGCTCACCCGAAACCCGCCTGTCAGACGGTCGCCCCATGTTCGAACACCTGCTGAGTGAGAATGCCGGTGAGTGCCTGCTCACCTGGCTGAGCTACATGAAAGAAGAGCAGCCCGTCTACCTTTGCAAACTGGTACGGCTGGGCTCACCGCAGGCAATTCAGACCGTATTCAATGCTCATAAAAGCGACATCAATACAGAAGACCAAAATGGCAACATACCCCTGCACGAAGCAGCTCGCCGCGGTGACTGTAGCATCTACCAAATTCTCGTTTCCCTCGGAGCGGACACTATGGCTCGCAACATGAGGCAGGAGACCACGCTCATGCACGCCGCACTCAGCGGCAACACAAACATGCTGGACACTGTACTCAATGCCATGCCACAGGAAGAAATTCAGGCAAGGGATGAGAACGGACACACCGCTCTGCACTATGCTCAACTGGCACGGGACAAGAAAGCTCAGCAGACATTGACCGCTGCGGGGCTCACCCAAAACTGAAAAACATGGCCATACACGTAAAACCCGTTTTCAGTGCCCGACAGCAACTGCTGCGCAATCTCCGCCGCATGCTGATGCTGGCGCTCTGCGGTGCCCTCATCATACTGATTGGCGGAGGCATCGTACTCTACCTGCAATATTTCCTCATCGAAAAGGATGGCAATACTACCTTCACCTACGTAGAGGCGATGAAGGAGGACCCGCACGCCCACCAGCCTAAACCCACACTCCCCGCTCTTTCGGGCGGAGCTGAAGAAGCAGCCAAGTCAGCAAGCATCACCCCCGATATCATTGTCACCACATCGGCAGATGACACCTTCGCCGTGCCGACCATGCCTTTCGATATGGCCGATGGCTTGGGGAGCGATACCACCGGGCTCTTTGATTTCGGTCTCGGGCTGAGCGGTGAGGGCATTGGGGGAGGTAGCGGGTCAGGCTCGGGAACCGGCAGCGGCCGTGGGACCGGCAGTGGCAGCGGAGGTAGCGGCAAAGGCTATAATGACGACATCCAAGTGGTGCTTGCTCTGGATGCCTCGGGCAGTATGGATCAACTCTTTGTTGCTGTTGCCGACGCAATTAATGACGTACTCACCACCCTGGGAAACGCCAGACTTAATGGCAAGAAAACAAAAGTCAACGTAGGCGTGGTCGTATATGGACAGAGCAAGGATGACGGCAAACCGTTTATTCTTTCGCGTTTCACCACCAGAGTAAATAAGCTTGCCGAAGAAATCAGGAAAACTGCCTGCGATGGTGCTGAAGAACACTGTGGAGCCGCCATTCAACTGGCTGTCCAGCGTTTTCCCTGGAACATGCGAGAGCGAGATGACATGCTGAAGGTCATCTTCATTTGCGGCAACGAACCCTTCAATATGGGTAAAGTTGATTACCGAGCAGCTATAGCCCAGGCAAAAGCCGGCAACATTATCGTCAATACCGTACATTGTGGCGGCTACGAGGACGAAGAGTGGCAACAGGCCGCACTGCTGGGCAATGGACAGGGGCTTACCTACAATTTCGCCACCAAGACCATGTCGGAACAGGAAGCCGCTAAACAGCGTCGCAGCGCCCTGACAGAACTCAGCCGCATGCCCCTGCTGCCTATTGGTTCCCCTGCTGAACAAAAAGAACTGCTTAAACAGTACAAACAGCCCTCGGCACCACCGGCCAATGCAAAAGCTCTCACCAGATGGATTTCAACAAACCGCGAACTGATACTCGACGGCTTTGAATGGGACGCCGCAGAACTCTGCCGGCGCATCGGCATAGATATCTTCACCCTTGAGCACATCGGTGGCAGGGGCAACCTGCCACTAAGTCTACGCGGGAAATCCGACATTGAGGCACTGCAGAGCATTCGTACTGCGGCCAAAGCCCGCGCTTATCAGCTTGCCCGCTACAAGGAATGCACCAACGAATTTGCCGAACAAATTCTGGAAACCCTGCAAGAGCAGGCTCACAGCAAAGGTATTATCATCGAACTCTGATTTTCCCCTCACCATGCCGGTCATCCTCATCACAGACAGCTCGGGTAATATTCACAAATACCGGCTCGAATCTGCCCCCGATACCCCCTACACCCTCGGGCGGTCAGAGGACTGCAATATAGCCCTGCCGCAGGAGGCCCATATCTCCCGCCTGCACTGCTACCTGACCGCTGTGGGGGATACGGTGCAACTGCAGGACAACAACTCGGGCAATGGGATATACGATGGCGAGCAGCGCATAAGCTGCGTTCAGATGGTGCCGGGGCATGAGTACCGACTGGCCAATTGCAGCATTGTGCTGCGCCCTGAACAGGCAGTTCAACCGGTTCCCACAAGTCCTGTTGCCCAAGCCCCCCGCGGGAAAAAGACTCCCCGGCGACTTTGCTCCTCACCCGGCAGTGAGTTCGGCTTACCCTGCGATTTTGCGCTGCAGTTGCGCCTGCTCACGCCCACACATCCCCTGCCCGTCGGCTCCAAGCTGCACTTTGGTGTAAAGGCAGCCTGCGCCTGCTACGTGTGCCTGCTGCAATATGACTGCACCGGTACCCCCACCCTGCTGGTACCGGGCTGCGCGGGGGATGACGTCAGGCTCTTTGCCGATACCGAAGCCCAATTCCCGCGAGCCCTGCATAACGAATACAACCTGGTCGTTGAGCCCCCCGTGGGCCGCGAAATAGTCATTGCACTGGCGTGTACGGTCAATCAGCCTTTCGAGAAAATATGGCGCAGAATCCTCGGCACGCGCACAGAGCTGCTTGCCCCGGGTGAACTGGAGCAAAAGTTCATTTCGGCCTGCTCCGGTGGCAGGTCAAAATGGAGTTCGGCGGTGCTGCACCTGCAGACCTGTCGAAAATAAGGCCTGCACTTATTGCTCCCACACCGTGTAGCGAGTGCCGTCCCACTGCACCGCTTTAATCACACTCGTCCCGACCGGGCAGATGAGGTCTGTGGTGGCATTGTCGGCATGATTGAGTCCCCGCAGAGCAATTCGCAGCAGTTCCCCCTCGGCATCGTAAGCCTCGTAAGCGACGGCATTCTGCCACACATTGCCGGGTATGGTCACACGCCCCTTGCGGAACTCCGGCCTGTACTGCGGTGAGGGCTGCACCGGCAGGCGGTCGCGGTATATGTGCACATTGTTAGCATTGATGTAGTAGATAACCGAGCTATCGGGTTTCGGGTATTGGCGGGCATGCTCAATAGCTCTGCGGCACATATCGGGCGTGATAGTCACCATGTGTGACTGGTAATCCTCGACATAGCGATTCATGGGTGCCACGATACCCACTTTCACAAAAAAGTCCGACAAGTCCCACCCCGTCACATCACAGGCACGGGTAAAGAATTGCAGGCGCAGCTGACCGTGCGGAGCATCGGCAGCATCTGTCCGGGCCAGGTGGTGAATATCAGCATAAAAGTCCTTCTTATCACGCGCCACAGCCATATAGAGCTGCAACTGCCAGAGGGGGCAAACTGTCACGAAATGGTCGCCGGTTCTTGCACCGGGCACATGGCGCAGACCGTTATCGGGACCGGACTGGAATTGCCAGAGCTGGCGGTTCACGATAGCATTGTTCACATAGCAATCCATACGCCCGCCACGCATGGGTCTGCTGCCGATAGCGGGTGTCACCTCGTGCTCCAGACGGCACGCCGCCGGATTAATCACATAGCAGCACCAGGCCGAAAAAATGTTGTTGGTCACCTCCTGTGACCCCGCCCACATCATTCCGGGGCGACACTGATTGATGTGCCCGAACTCATGTGCAATAGCCCAGACTGAGCGGCGCAGCGCTGCCGGATTGGCTATCTCGTGCATGGCACTATAGACATAAGCCGACCCTATGCCGTCAGCATGCATGAAACCGCCCCACTGAACCCGGCCATGAATGTGATTGCCGGGGTGCAGGCCATACTTATCCCAGCCGAGCAGCTCCTGTTCCATGCGCACCACATCATCATAGATATCGAGCAGTTCCGGCCCCTTCTCAGGGCAGTTTTTACGCAACCCGGCCACATCATACGCCAACTGCACACGTTCGCCCAGTATATCGAGGATTTCGCACTTAGCACCGGCCAACAACTGATGCCAGGTCGCGGCGTCATCATGCTGTGTAAAGATACCATTCACCGCACCACCTTCAATCGAGAGCTTGACGGCCGGAGCCTGTGCCGGGGATTCAGCTCGGTACTCAATGTACCCCAGACCGGTAGCCGGAGCGGCAAACGTATTTCTTCCCCCGTACAGGGCATGCACAGCGTGGTCACCCTTGCGACCGAAGTCGTGAATGATGAGAGCAAGCCCGGCGGGAGCCTGTCCCTCTACCGTGATTGTCACCTGTTCCCCCTTCGTAAAGTATATACCGGTAGGGTTCTCGAAATGTGAGTAATTATTGCAGCGCAAGCTTTCTCTCACCTTCTCCAGGGGAAGATAAGCGCGGAACTCACGGTGGCGATAGGCTTGCTCGCGGTCCGTCCCGCTATTGAGCGTGCTGTAGTCTGTACCGGCAGGGACCTCGGCCTGCAGGGGTATACCTGCTACAGCCAGAAACAGAAATATCGTGCAGAAAATATTTTTTAACATAGTCACTTTTATCATTCAAATAATTGAGGCATCATTTCCGCTGCATAGTCACGGGCGGATTTTCCCTTCTCATCCTGCGCATCGGGGTCAGCGCCGGCTGTCAATAACATGCGGGCAATCGGCTCACGCCTGTACTGCACAGCCACGGTCAGGGGCGGAACTTTCCGGAACATAGGGTGGCGCAAATCGGTGCCGGCCTCGATGAATGCCTGCACAATTTCCTTATTGCCCCCCTGAATAGCCATGATAAGCGGCAATCCGTTGCGCCCGCCGTCAGGATTATAATTCTGAGCCCGGTAGGCGGGCAGCAGCGCCTTCACCGTTGCGGCATTACGCACCCACACAGCATCATGCAGCGGCGTGGCAGCATTGCTGCCACGAGCCATGGGATTTGCCCCGCCTGCCAGTAGAGCTGTTACCACCTCGGGCGTACCGTCTGCGGCCGCCACATGAAGCACACTTTTGGTCTGAGGATTGACATAATCGGGGTTTGCTCCGCTCTCGAGCAGAATCTGCACAATCTCTACCTTTCCATCTCTCGCGGCCTGCATGAGTACCGACATCTGGTGGTCGTGGGTCAGGCAATTCGGGTCAACCCCGAGAGCCATCAGCTTGCGAACTTGCGCGACCTGCCCACCGGCAACATGTTCACACAGTCGCAACTCCTGCCGGCGCAGTGAGAGTGCACCCTGCACGGCATGCTGCACCGCGGGAGACTGAGCCAGTGAAAGAGTACGTTCCGTTGCTGTTGCGCCCTCGCCTATAAGGTGATTCACCGCTGCGACATGCCCGGCTGCCACGGCTAAATCAAGAGGGGTATTACCCAATTCATCAGGCATATTGAGGGTACTCTTATCGGTTACAGCAACACGAAGCGCATTCATATCTCCCGCGGCAGCGGCCTCGTGCGCAGAGTACACCCCATTACTGCGCTGCAACCACGGCAATAGTTCATCTGCCTCTGCAGGAGCTAACGGCAGGGCTGAAATCAGCAAATATGTCAGGCAATTCATTCTCATCACCTGTCATGATACCCTATTTCCCATCTTTTCGCAAGCACAAAACGCCCCGGTCACCACTTGGCGACCGGGGCGGAAATGCTTATTTCAGTCAATCCGGCGGGATTTACTCGTCTGCACCCACAGAGATGGTGTCGTCTGCGGCACTGAAGTCCTCCTCATCATCCCACATGGCGCGGGGAATGGGAGTAGCACCGGGAGCCGGCTCCACCACGATGTTGCGGTACTTGTCGAAACCGGTACCGGCAGGAATGAGGTGACCCAGAATGACGTTCTCCTTGAAGCCCTCCAGCATATCGACCTTGCCCAGGGTGGCGGCTTCGGTCAGCACGCGCGTGGTGTCCTGGAAGGAGGCAGCGGAGATGAAGGAGTCGGTCTTGAGGGAGGCCTTGGTGATACCCAGCAGAATGGGCTCGCAGTCAGCCGGGCGACCATTCATGTTGACGGTCTCGCGGTTAATGCGTGTGAGGGTGGTGCGATCCACCTCATCGCCCCAGAGCAGGCCGGTGTCACCCGGGTCCTTCACGCGCACCTTACGCAGCATCTGAGATACGATGATTTCCACGTGCTTGTCGTTAATCTCCACACCCTGCACACGGTATACCTGCTGCACCTTGTTGACGAGGTGCTCCTGCAGGGCTTCCTTGCCGCAGATACGCAGGATTTCGTCGGAGGCCTCGGAACCGTCGGACAGGGGTTCACCGGCGCGCACGAAGTCACCGTCATGAACGATGATGTGGCGATCCATGGGCACGAGGTGCTTGATGGAGATTGCCCCCTCGTTCTCATCATGAGACTCGAGCTTGGTGGAACGGCGGCGGGTCTTGCCTGCGGCCTCCTTGGCATCGGCATCGCGATAGATGGTAACCACCTTCTTACCGCGAATCATGGCGTCATCGATACCGACGATACCGTCCATCTCAGCCAGCGTGCAGGTGTCCTTGGGACGACGGGCTTCGAAGAGCTCAGCCACACGGGGAAGACCACCGGTAATATCGTTTGTCTTCTGCACCTTGCGGGGAGTCTTGGCGATGGGAGTACCGGCAGAAATCTGCTGCTTGTTGTTGACGGCAAGATAAGCACCGGTGGGGATGGAGTACACGCGGGGCTGATCCTTGGCGCTGTTAGCCTTGGACTTGCTGCCGGGTTTGACGGTGTGCACGATGATACGGGGAGCCAGGTCCTGACGGTGATCGATGATAACGGTCGTACCCTTACCGGACTCGGTGTGACCGGCCTCGGTGCGGCAGGTAATACCCTCAATCATGTCAGCGAACTCGACATAACCGCCGATTTCGGAGATGACCGGAATGGCGAAGGGATCCCACTCAGCAATGAGGGTCTTGGCGGTGATTTCCTCACCATCCTTCACGTGCAGCACAGCACCCATGGTGAGCTGGTAGGACTCCTGCTCCTTACCCTCGGCGTCGTAAATCTTCACGCTGCCGTTCTTGCAGAGCACCACGTTGTTGCCGTTCTCGTCAACCACGCAGCGGTCACGCAGGTTCTCGTCGTAAATCACGCGACCATCAGTCTTGGACACATACTCGGGACGGCTGGTCGAGGCGGATGCCGTACCACCCACGTGGAAGGTACGCATGGTCAGCTGAGTACCGGGCTCACCGATGGACTGAGCAGCGATGATACCAACGGCCTCGCCCACCTTCACGCTCTTGCCGGTGGCCAGGTTCAGACCGTAGCACTTGGCGCAGCAGCCCTTGGTCAGGTCACAGGTAAGCACGGAACGAACCTTCACCTTCTCGATACCTACGTTCTCAATGCGCTTGGCGGCCTCGTCGGTGATAATCTCATTCTTGGCAACGATGATTTCGCGAGTGGTCGGGTCGTAGATATCGTCGCAGGTCACACGACCATAGATACGCATGGACAGGCTGGCAATCTCATCATCACCGTCATAGATAGCGGTCATGGTGATACCGTTGTCGGTACCGCAGTCCTCATCGCGCACGATAACGTCCTGAGCTACGTCCACGAGCTTACGGGTCATGTAACCGGAGTCAGCAGTCTTAAGAGCGGTATCGGCCAGACCCTTACGGGCACCGTGAGTGGAAATGAAGTACTCAAGCACGCTCAGACCCTCACGGAAGTTGGAGGTAATGGGGCGCTCGATAATTTCACCACTGGGCTTAGCCATAAGACCACGCATACCGGAGAGCTGCTTAATCTGAGCCTTGTTACCACGAGCACCGGAGTCCACCATCATGAACAGCGGGTTGGCAACGGCGGAACCATCGTTGTACTCCAGCTTGGTGTAGAGCTCCTTCTGGATGGCATCGGTCGTGGAGGACCAGATGTTCACCACCTTCTCGTAGCGCTCACCGTTGGTAATCAGACCTTCCTCATACTGCTCGGTCACCTTGGTCACCTCGTCGTATGCGGCGGAGATAAGCTCGTTCTTGTGCTCGGGCACCACCATGTCAACAATACCGATGGAGCAGCCGGAGCGCGTAGCCTCCTTATAGCCCAGGGACTTAAGAGCGTCGAGGGTCTCCACGGTCTTGGCCTGACCACAAGTCTGGTAGCAGCGCCAGATGATTTCACCCAGCTGCTTCTTACCGACGTTGCGGTTGATGTAACCGATTTCGTTGGGCCAGATTTCGTTGAAACGCACACGACCGGCAGTGGTCACGATGGTCTTGCGACCTACGTTCTCCTGGTTGAAGGACAGGCGATCGAACTCGCGACCGGTCTTGCCGTAGTCGGGGTTCTTCAGGCGAATCCACTCATGGTAACCAATCTTGCGGGCGGCGATAGCGAACTCCACTTCAGAGATGGACTCGAAGAGGGGCAGCAGGTGCTGGTTATCCTGGTTTTCCTTCACCTCCTTGGCACGGGTGTGGGTAAGGTAGTAGGAACCCAGAATGATATCCTGCGACGGTGTGCTGATGGGCTTACCGGATGCCGGAGAGAAAATGTTGTTGGGTGCCAGCATGAGCAGGCGGGCCTCCAACTGGGCCTCAACACTCAGGGGCACATGCACAGCCATCTGGTCACCGTCGAAGTCGGCGTTGTAACCGGTACATACGAGCGGGTGCAGACGAATGGCGCTACCCTCAATCAGCACAGGCTCGAAAGCCTGAATGGAAAGACGGTGCAGCGTAGGAGCACGGTTCAGGAACACGGGGTGACCCTTGGTCACTTCCTCGAGAATATCCCACACGATGGACTCCTTGCGGTCAATCATCTTCTTGGCAGAGCGCACGGTGTGCACGTAGCCAAGCTCCTTCAGGCGGTGAATGATGAAAGGTTCGAAAAGAGCCAGAGCCATCTTCTTGGGCAGACCGCACTGGTTCATGCGCAGGTTCGGACCAATCACAATCACGGAACGGCCGGAGTAGTCCACACGCTTACCGAGCAGGTTCTGACGAAAACGGCCACTCTTGCCCTTGAGCATGTCGGAGAGGGACTTAAGCGGACGGTTGCCGGCGCCGGTCACGTGACGGCCATGACGACCGTTATCGAACAGAGCGTCAACAGCCTCCTGCAGCATGCGCATTTCGTTGCGCTTAATCACCTCGGGAGTCTGCAGAGCAGCGAGCTCCTTCAGACGGTTGTTACGGTTGATGACACGGCGGTACAGGTCATTGAGGTCAGAGGTGGCAAAACGACCACCGGGCAGCGGAACGAGCGGGCGCAGGTCCGGGGGAATGACAGGCAGAATGGTAAGTACCATCCACTCGGGGTGGCAGCCACTGTTTTTGAAGCCCTGAGCCAGCTGCAGACGCTTGGCAATCTTGCGCTTGTTCTGCTTGGAGTTAGTCTTTTCCATCTCCTGACGCAGCTCATCGATAAGGGCATCGAGGTCGATGGTGGCAAGCAGACGCTGAATAGCAGCAGCGCCCATGCCGGCCTCCGGTGCGTCATCACCGTAGTCCTCCTGCAGGTCCTCGTACTCCTCCTCAGAGAGAATCATACCGCGCTCGATACCGTTCACGCCACGAGCGTCGGTCACGATGTAGTCCTCGTAGTAAATCACACGCTCCAAATCGCGGGCGGTGAGGTTGAGCATAAGGCCGATTCGGCTGGGCATGCACTTGTAGAACCAGATGTGGGTCACCGGCACAGCCAGTTCGATGTGGCCCATACGCTCACGGCGCACACGAGCAGAGGTAACCTCCACACCGCAGCGGTCACAGACCATACCCTTGTTCTTGGCGCGCTTAAAGCGACCGCAGGAACACTCCATGTCGCGGGTGGGCCCGAAAATACGCTCACAGAAAAGGCCACCCTTCTCCGGTTTGAACGTACGGTAATTAATGGTCTCAGGGTTCTTGACCTCGCCGCTGGACCAGCTCAGAATATTCTCGGGGCTGGCAACGGTGATGCAAACCTGGTCGAAGTTTTTAGGCTTCTCGTTGTTAAGGTCAATGTAAGACATATAAAGAAGTTAGTGATTGAAAGGTTGGGGTGCCACCCGCCCGCACAGGCGGGTGGCGGTTACAGGTTTACATGTCGGAGTCGTCGTCGTCCTCATCCTCCGCATCAGCGGCGGCGTCATCGTCGTCGTCCTCCAGGTCATCGAGCTCGTCATCGAAGTCGGCATCGCCATCAAGCCCCATCTCATCAGCGAAGAGCTCCTCATCATCGCCGCCGTCAGCAAGCAGGTCGAAGAGTTCGTCGGTAGTCTGCGGGGCATTCTCGCGGTCCTTCTTCTCGAGCGGCTGAACGTTGAGGCAGAGTGCCTGCATTTCCTTAATCAGCACGTTGAAGGATTCGGGAGTACCGGCAGCCAGGGAGTTGTCGCCCTTCACGATGTTCTCGTAAATGCGGGTACGGCCCTGTACGTCGTCAGACTTAACGGTAAGGAGCTCCTGCAGCGTGTAGGCTGCACCGTAGGCCTCCATAGCCCACACTTCCATTTCACCGAATCGCTGACCACCGTGCTGAGCCTTACCACCCAGCGGCTGCTGAGTAACGAGTGAGTATGTACCCACGGCACGGGCGTGAACCTTATCGGCCACAAGGTGATTGAGCTTGAGCATGTAGGTGTAGCCAACCACCACGGGGTAGTGGAAGTACTCACCCGTCAGACCGTCAATCAGGCGGCTCTTACCGGCCACAGAACCATCCTTGCCGTCGCCTACCCAGGTGAAACCGGGTACCTGCTTGGCCTGGCTCATGTAGTCCCAGATCTTAGACTCTTCGATACCGTCGAACACGGGAGTTGCAACCTTGAAGCCCAGAGCCTTGGCAGCAACACCGAGGTGAGCCTCAAGCACCTGACCCACGTTCATTCGGGAGGGCACGCCCAGGGGGTTAAGGATGATATCAACCGGGGTACCGTCCTCCAGATAGGGCATATCCTCGATGGGCAGCACGCGGGAGCAAACACCCTTGTTACCGTGACGACCTGCCATCTTATCACCCACACCCAGCTTGCGCTTGGCGGCGATATAGACCTTCACTTCGGTCACCACACCGGGATCCATCTCAGCACCGGCCTCGATCTGGTCGAGCTTGCGGTCACGCTCTTCGTCGAGTTCCTCGAAGCGGGGCGTGTAGGCATTGATAATCTCGAAAATCTGGTTCTTAACCGGGCTGTCGCTCATCTCAATCTGGTCGTGGTAGATAGCGAGCTTGCGCAGCAGGGTCTTGGTAATCTTGCGATTGGCGGGAATCACAATCTCGTTGGAACCGGCGCGGGTCACCTCGAGCGGAATCTTCTCGCCAAGCAGACGGTCAGAGAGCTTGCTGGTGAGCTGGTCGATAAGAGCCTGCTTGTCGCGGTCATACTCGGTGTCCACCTTCTTACGCTGCTTCTGGCTCTCCTTCTCCACGTCCACAGGGGGAGTACCGGGAGCGGCCGAGCGCACGATGCGCACGTCCATCACCGTACCAACGGTGCCCGGGGGAACACGCAGGGAGGTATCCTTCACGTCAGCGGCCTTCTCACCGAAGATGGCGCGCAGCAGGCGCTCCTCGGGGGCGAGGTCAGTCTCGCTCTTGGGCGTAATCTTACCCACAAGGATGTCACCGGGCTTCACCTCGGCACCAATGCGAATCACACCATCGCTGCCCAGGTTCTTCAGAGCCTCGTCACCCACGTTGGGGATATCGCGTGTGATTTCTTCGGCACCAAGCTTGGTCTCGCGAGCCTTCTCCTCAAACTCCTCGATGTGGATGGAGGTGTAGGCATCCTCCTGCACCAGACGCTCGGAAATGATGATGGCGTCCTCGAAGTTGTAACCGTACCAGGACATGTAAGCCACCAGCACGTTGCGGCCCAAAGCGAGCTCACCGCCATCGGTACAGGGACCGTCGGCCAGCACGTCACCGGCGTTAATCACATCACCGCGGGAGACGATGGGACGCTGGTTGATGCAGGTGGAGGCGTTGGAGCGCATGAACTTGCGAAGCTGGTATACGTAAATACCCTTCTCGGCATCGGTGCGTACACACTCGGGGTCGCTCAGCCAACGCTGGGCAGGCACGGGCAGCTGGCCATCGTGAGTGGTCACGATGTACTCAGCCGTGGCAGATGCCACAATACCGGGAGCCTGAGCCACCACAACAGCGCAACTGTCGCGGGCGCACTTGGCCTCGATACCGGTACCCACAAGCGGAGCCTGATTCACCATAAGCGGCACACCCTGGCGCTGCATGTTAGCACCCATGAGGGCTCGGTTAGCGTCGTCGTGCTCCAGGAAGGGAATAAGACCGGCAGCAATAGAGATAATCTGCTTGGGAGATACGTCCATGTACTCCACACGGCGGGGGTCAACCTCAATGAACTCGCCACGCTCACGGGCGGTCACGCGGTTGCGCACAAAGTGGCCATGACCGTTATCGTTGTCGATGGGGTTATTAGCCTGTGCAATAAGGTGGTACTCCTCCTTGTTGGCAGTCAGGTACTCAACCTCGTTGGTCACGATAACCTCGGTATCAATCACGTTACCGGCATCGTCCTTCTTCTCCACCTTCTTCACACGGCGGAAAGGAGTCTCGATGAAGCCGTACTCGTCGATACGGGCATAGGTGCAGAGCGAGTTGATAAGACCGATATTGGGACCTTCAGGGGTCTCAATGGGGCAGATTCGGCCATAGTGGGAGGGGTGCACGTCTCGAACCTCGAAACCGGCACGGTCGCGGTTCAGACCGCCCGGACCCAGAGCGGACAGACGGCGCTTATGGGTCAGCTCAGCCAGGGGGTTAATCTGGTCCATGAACTGGGAGAGCTGGCTGCGGCCGAAGAAGTCACGCACAACAGCGCTGAGAGCCTTGGGGTTAATCAGCTTGCTGGGGGTGATGTCGGTACGTGTGGTGTCGCACAGGGTCATGCGCTCCTTCACCAGTCGCTCCGTGCGGGCAAGACCCACGCGGCACTGGTTGGCGATAAGCTCACCCACGGCACGCACGCGGCGGTTGCCAAGGTGGTCGATATCGTCCACCTGCCCTTCACCGTTCTTCAGGCGCAGCAGGTACTTAATGGCGCTCAGGAAGTCGATGGGCTGAATCAGGCGAATATCCTCGGGAACGTCCAGACCGAGCTTCTGGTTAATCTTATAGCGGCCCACGCGGGTGAGGTCGTACTTCTTCTCCTCCTTGAACAGGCGGTCAAGTGCCGTAGCAGCCTGCTGTACGGAAGAGGGGTCACCCGGACGGAACTTGCGGAAAATCTCCTTAAGAGCGGTCTCGCGGTCGTGAGCGAGGTCCTTCTTGAGAGTCTTAACAAGCGTTTCTTCCTCGCGCTGGTCGATAACCTCGATGTCGGTGATACCGAGCTCAAGCATCTTGCGGATGCTGGCAAGACTGAGCGGCTCATAAGCCTTGGCAATCACAGCTGCGCGACGGCCGGTGCTCTCGTCACCATGCTTAACATCCTCGAAAGGAATGAGGTACTCGAGCTCCTCGCCGGTAGCATCGGCCAGGTGGAGCTTCTGGATGGTGTAGAACTGCTCGACGATTTCACGATCGCTCTCGTAGCCGAGATAGCGCAGGAACGTAGTGGCAAGGAACTTGCGACGGCGACGACGACGATCCAGGAACACATACATGAGGTCGCTCGTGTCGAACTGAACCTCAAGCCAGGAACCACGGTCGGGAATGATGCGGAAGGAGTAGATGTCCTTGCCGTTGGCATGACGAGTCTTCTCGAAGCAGATACCGGGGGAGCGGTGCAGCTGAGCCACAATCACGCGCTCAGCACCGTTGATAACGAAGGTACCACGGTCGGTAATCATGGGGATTTCACCCATATACACGTTCTCATCAGCCGTGTAGTCACCCACCTTCAGGCGGAACTTCACGTAGAGGGAGGCACTGTACGTATCCCCGGAACGGATAGCGGAGAAGTCTGAGGTCTTGGGCGGGGAGATTTCGTAAGAATCATACTCCAGGCGTATCTGCCCGTCGTAGCTCTCGATCGGGAAATGCTCGGAAAGAACAGCCTGCAAGCCCATGCGGAGCCGTTTGTCCGGCTCGCTGAAACGTTGCAGGAATTCCTCGTATGATTTTGTCTGGATCTCGATGAGGTTAGGTGGATCAATAACCTCTTTGATCTTGCCGAAACTGATTCGCTCTTGCTTAGGCTTTGACATGGAGTTGGCTGAGATAATGTTTTGCACCCATGTCCGGGTGCGGATCGGTTTACGTCTGGTAAAACCGACCGGGGGTAGCGCGCGCGCACGCATGTATGGGCGATGCCCCGGGTCGATTTTACTGTGTTTTGAAGGTGGTCCCGAAAGATTATTGTGTCATATAATCTATTTATACTTAAACCATTGGAAGCAGAGACCAAACTTCCTCGGTATCACTTGACGCGCGAACGCAGGGAGGGACTGCAATCCCTCCCTGCACTCGTGGGAATGAAAAGGTTACTTGATAGTGACCTTGGCGCCGGCCTTCTCGAGCTCGGCCTTAGCCTTCTCGGCGTCCTCCTTGGAAGCACCCTCGAGCACGATAGCGGGAGCGCTCTCAACGAGCTTCTTGGCGTCGGCAAGACCCAGACCGGTCTTAACGGTACGAACAGCCTTAATGACGGCAATCTTGTTGCCACCGGCGTCGGTCAGCTCTACGTCGAAGTCAGTCTTCTCCTCTACGGGCTCAGCAGCGGCAACGGGGCCGGCAGCAGCCACGGGAGCAGCGGCGGAAACGCCCCACTTCTCTTCGAGCATCTTAACAAGTTCAGCAGCCTCCAGGATGGTCAGGGTGCCAAGTTCCTCAGCGATTTTATTGAGATCAGCCATTGTAGTATCTATGTGTTTTAATTGGTTCTAAGTCGCGGACAGGGGCTCCCTGTCCATTTAAGTTCTTACCGGCCGTAGAGCCGACAAAGAACCTATTTTTTCAGGCGGCGGAGAGGGTGTACCACACCGCCGCCCTCTGGTCAAGTCTTTTTTTACTCTGCAGACGCATTTTCCTGCTCTGCACCACCATTTTCCTTGTCAACGTATGCCTGAATGACACGTGCGAGGGCGGAACCGGCACCATTGATGGTACCAAGAAGGGTGGCAAGCAGAACTTCGCGGCTGGGCAGATCACCGAGAGCCTTGATTTTCTCGGGGGTAAGCTCAGCACCATCAAGAATACCGGTCTTGTAGGCGGCTTTCTTGCTGGCCTTGGCAAAGGTGTTGATAGCCTTCGCAGCGGCGCAGACGTCGCTCTCGCCCATCACGTAAGCAGTCTGGCCCTTAAGGGCAGCTGTTACGTCGGGAAGACCGGCCTCCTTAACGGCCTTGGCCATGAAGGTGTTCTTGGCAACCACGCAAGTAGCACCTGCAGCGGCCAGAGCGGCACGCAGCTTGGTGAACTCGGGCACGGTTACACCCGTGTAGTCGATGACGAGCAGGAAGGGGGAGGCATTCACCTTGGCCTTCAGGTCGTCGATGATGATGGTCTTATCAGCGTTCACTTTCTTTTCAGTACTCATAGTCGTATCTGTGTTTCAGTGTTACAGCTTGGAGAACTCAACCTGGCTGAGGGAGAGACCCGGGTTCATGGAGCTGGACATCGTAGCGCCTGCAATGTAGGCACCCTTTGCACCGGAGGGACGAGCCTTCACCACAGCAGCGATAAAGGCGCGGGCGTTCTCCACGAGCTTCTCGTTATCGAAGGAGAGCTTACCAACGGCAGCAGAGATGTTAGCATTCTTGTCAACCTTGAAGTCCACACGACCGGCCTTTACCTCACGAACAGCCTTGGCGGTGTCATCCGTCACAGTGCCGGTCTTGGGGTTGGGCATCAGGCCGCGCGGGCCGAGCACGCGAGCAATCTTACGCACCTGGGCCATGGCGTCCGGGGTGGCGATTGCACTATCGAAATCAAGGTAACCACCCTGAATCTCCTTAATGAGATCCTCAAGGCCTACCTTCTCAGCACCGGCCTCGAGGGCAGCTGCAGCAGCCTCACCCTGAGCGAAGACGATGACGCGAACATTCTTACCGGTACCGTGGGGCAGAGATACGGAGCCACGGACCATCTGGTCGGACTTACGGGGATCCACCGTCAGGCGGAAGGACACCGTGACCGTGGGGTCAAACTTGGGAGCGGGGAAGCTCTTCATGACCTCAACGGCTTCATCGACAGCGTAAGCCTTGGTGCTATCCACCAGCTTGGCTGCCTCATTATAGCGCTTTGAGCGTTTTTTGGACATATTAGTTTAGCAGTACGTTCGGGTTATTAATTTTTCCCTCCTGCAGAAGGGGGTTACATCTCAACCTCCACACCCATCTGGCGAGCCTGACCGGCAATAATGCGGGCTGCGGCCTCGGGGTCGGTTGTGTTGAGGTCGGGCATCTTGGTGTTAACGATCTCCATCAGCTTCTCCTTGGAGAGCTTGGCAACCTTCTTCTTGTTCGGCTCGCCGGAGCCGGACTTGATACCGGCGGCCTTCTTGATGAGGTTGGCTGCCGGGGGCTGCTTGGTGATGAAGTCGAAGGACTTATCCTTATAAACGGTAATCACGACGGGGAGAACGTCACCGGCCTGCTTCTGAGTTCTGGCGTTGAACTCTTTGCAGAAGCCCATGATGTTAACACCGGCCTGACCAAGTGCAGGACCCACGGGCGGCGAGGGATTCGCAGCACCTGCAGGAATCTGCAGTTTGATTGTTTTTACTACTTCTTTAGCCATGGTTCTGTTTGTTTTGGGTTACTACAGCAGTTACAGGTGCAACCACTGCAGCGAGAAGATGTTCTATTGGGGGTTATTTGGCAAGGTCAGCCTTGCCGCGCTCTTCTTCAGGCACAAGCTGCACCTGAGTGTAGTCGAGGTCGAGGGGGTTGGAGCGACCGAACATGGTCACGCCCACGCGGAGCTTGCCCTTCTCGGGGTTAACCTCTTCAACGATACCGTGCTCACCCTGGAAAGCACCTTCCAGCACGACCACCTCATCGTTCACGTTGTACACAATCTTCTGGCGAGCGCCCTCGCTGCGGCGCTCAATCTCACTCATGAGATCTTTCACATCCTTGCGGGACATGGGGAGCGGCTCCTTGTTGCGGCCACAGGCAAAGCTGATAACACCGTCAACGGCCTGAATCTTGTACCAGGCATCGTTATTGAGGGAACCGTCGGGGCGACGCAGAGCAAAGTTCAGGTAAACGTAGCCGGGGTAGAGCTTGCGGTCCTGCACATACTTCTTGCCGTTGCGCACCTCCTCCACCTTCTCGGTGGGTACGAGCGGCTCACTCTGCAGCAGGGCACCCATCTCTTCGTCTTCCTTGAACAGGCGCTTAAGATTCTCCACAGCGCGGCGCTCCTTATTGGAAAGCACGTGCAGCACATACCACTGGTCCTTCGCTGCCGGAGTTACTCGAGCAGCGGCACCATTCTTTCTATCGTACGGGCGAGACATAAATTACAAGGGAAAATTTTCGATTATCCTGGCGCGGATTTTTCAGGAAAGTGCCATAATCAGCCAACCGGTCACACTGGCCATTATATAATCAAAGAATGCTACATAAGCGCCAAGAAGCACCATGGCAATCAATACCATGATGGTCGAAGAGGACAACTCACGAAACTTTTTGAACCCTTTCACCTTGGGGTCACTCTCCCACGGCCAGGAGCACTTCTTCAGCTCGCCCTTGATGTTGGATATACTCTGGGAAATCTTGCGGAACATTAGCGGATTGTTGTGAGTTATGCTTTAAAAATTGAGAAAAAAAAAGAGGAAGGTCAGCAGGGTATGAGAGACTCGAACTCCCAACACGCGGTTTTGGAGACCGCTGCTCTACCAATTGAGCTAATACCCTTTTACCTTGCTCTGTTTTTCGGCCAGACTGAGGGGCGATTACCCACGTTGGGGTGGGCAATCGCCCTTCTCTTGTCGGCCGGGAGTTGATGGTTGAAACCGATCAACCCCCGATGGTTAAGTTTTCAGCAGGGCTGATTTAGCCCTTGATCTTGGCAACCTTACCGGCGCCAACGGTGCGGCCACCCTCACGGATAGCGAAGCGCATACCCTCCTCCATAGCTACGGGGGTGATAAGCTCAACACCGATGGTTACGTTGTCACCGGGCATCACCATTTCAGTACCCTCGGGCAGAGTTACGGTACCGGTCACGTCCGTCGTACGGAAGTAGAACTGGGGACGATAGTTGTTGAAGAAGGGAGTGTGACGACCACCTTCCTCCTTGGTCAGCACGTAAACGGCTGCCTCGAAGTCGGTGTGGGGAGTCACGGAACCGGGCTTAGCGATAACCTGACCGCGAACGATATCCTCCTTCTTAATACCACGGAGCAGAACACCCACGTTGTCACCGGCCTCACCCTTGTCGAGGAGCTTGCGGAACATCTCGATGTCGGTCACAGATGTCTTAACGGTGGGCTTGATACCCACGATTTCAACTTCCTCCATCTTGTTGATGATACCACGCTCGATACGACCGGTAGCCACAGTACCACGGCCGGAGATGGAGAACACGTCCTCCACGGGCATCAGGAAGGGCTTCTCGGTGGGACGCTCGGGAGTGGGGATGTACTCGTCCACAGCGTCCATGAGCTCGAGAATCTTAGCGGTGTACTCGGGGTCGCCCTCGAGAGCCTTCACAGCGGAACCCATCACGATAGGCAGATCATCGCCCGGGAACTCATAAGAGGAAAGGAGCTCACGAATCTCCATCTCCACAAGCTCAGCAAGCTCGGGGTCAGCAAGATCCATCTTGTTCATGAACACAACGATGTAGGGAACACCCACCTGACGAGCAAGCAGGATGTGCTCACGGGTCTGGGGCATAGGACCGTCAGCGGCGGACACCACAAGGATAGCACCGTCCATCTGAGCAGCACCGGTGATCATGTTCTTCACATAGTCAGCGTGACCGGGGCAGTCCACGTGTGCATAGTGGCGCTTGTCGGTCTCGTACTCTACGTGAGCGGTAGAAATGGTAATACCACGCTCGCGTTCCTCGGGAGCGCCGTCGATCTGATCGTAAGCTTTGAATTCAGCCTTACCCTGCTCTGCAAGAACCTTGGTAATTGCAGCTGTAAGGGAAGTCTTGCCATGGTCAACGTGACCGATCGTACCCACGTTCACGTGGGGCTTGGTGCGCTGGAATGATTCTTTGGCCATAATAGTAAATAAATAAATTTTTTGGGCTGCTTATTCTTGCATGAGCCGAAAAAAAGCTTCTGGCGGGATTTGAACCCGCGACCTCATCCTTACCAAGGATGCGCTCTACCCCTGAGCTACAGAAGCGTTATTGGCTCTTGTTGTCCCACTCGGGACATGAAAGCACGGAGAGTATAATCGATTTTTATCCGGCTGTCAATGCAAAAAATGATTTTTTTATTATTTTTTTTGCATCCATCTTCCACCAATATCTCTTAACTGCTGACTATCAGATATTAAACATATAGAAAGTTTTCTTGCAATTTACCTCAGGTAGGGGCATATTGGTGGCCTATGAAGACAATTGCACTCATGACCGCAGTTGCGCTGAGCAGCCTGGCTGCCATCGGCGCAGAATCGAAATCCACTCCTGCTCAGGCTGATAACGCAGCTGCAGCAAAAACCGCATGCACTGATAACCAGAACTCTGCATGCTGTGGCGAATGTGAAGTTGATGTCGAGACCATCACCCTGCTCGCCGAGAACGGCGACCCGATAGCCCAGTACACCATTGCCTGGATTGCCGACAACGGTACTCCGAGCACTCCTGCTGACCCTGAAAAGGCTCAGGGCATGTACGCCAAAGCCCTTCCCGGCCTTGAGAAAGCCGCCAAGGAAGGCGACCCCAAGGCCTGCTACGCTCTTGCACACATGTATGCAGAGGGCAAAGGTGTAGCCAAAGACACCGAGAAGGCCAAAGCCATGTTGAAGCAGTGTAAGGAATGCTTCGACAAGAAAGCCGCTGAGAAAAGCTCTCAGGAGGGTGCTGCCGCTCCGCAACAGCAGCCCGCCGAGATGTAAGCACAGATAAAGTCTGTACTGTGTGGTGTACGCCCGTCCCTGCGCTTGCAGGGGCGGGCGTTTTGACTTTCTCAGCTGCTCTGTGGCGGCAGGCTTATGCGGAATTCGGTACAGTGCCCCGGCTCGCTGTGGGCAACAATAGTGCCGCCGTGAGCCTCCACCGCATGTTTAACAATAGAGAGCCCCAGCCCAGTGCCCTTCACGCGACCGCCTGCATCGGCCCGATAAAAGCGGTTGAAGATATAGGGCATAGCCTCGGGCGCGATTCCCACGCCGTCATCCTGCACGCAGATGGAAATGCTGCCATCCGCCCCCTGCTCTGCCCGCAACAGCAGGTGCAAACCGGGTTCAGGGTTATTTTTGAGCGAGTTCTCCATGAGATTGAAGAGAATCTGCGCCCAATAGAAGCGGTCCCCGTACATGAGGAACGGGCGGGGCTCAATCTGCACCGTCAGCTCAGCCGACTGGCGCCTTGCCTGAGATTCCAGCCGCAGCAGCACATCATCCACCGCAGACTGCAAATCAAACTCCTCCATTTTCAGGTACCCGTGGTCCGCGTTTTCCAACCTCGACACTGTGAGCATATCCTCCACCAGACGGGTTATACGCTCAGCGTGCTTCTTCATGATATTGAGGGAACGACTGCGCAGGGCTTCATCTGCCGCGGTGTCAGGGTTCTCCAACAAAGTTTCAAGATATCCGCGAAGAATCGTAAGCGGCGTGCGCAGCTCATGCGAGGCATTGGCCACAAAATCACGGCGAATCACATGGGTACGGTGCTCCTCTGTCACATCGTGAAACACTATGCCCACGTGCCCCTCCGCATTCTGCAGCGGCGTGGCTCGCACACGGAAATGGCGCTGCTCCCCATTCAATGTCAGGCTCAACTCCATTTTTCTGGGTTCTTTCACCTGCACCGACTCAGCAATCACACGGCGCAGCTCACCCTCCGGCAGCACACGCAGCAGGTTGGCACTGCGACTTTCATCCATTCCCAGCAGTAAGCCGGCCCGTCGATTAGCCATGACCAGTCGCCCCGAAGGCCGCACCAGCAGAAAAGGCACGCCCAGAGCCTCGAGAAAGAGCGACTTATCATTCCGCACGTGAGCCTCGAGGTCACGCAGCATGTGGCGCAGGTGTTCATTCTCGGTCTGGTGCTCACGCAAACGCCGACGCAATGAGGCGATGAGCGAGCGCAGATACACGAAGGGCAGCACCAGCGCTATCAACACCAACCCCAGAGCTATGTTCCAGCTTATCATATGTATGTTACCGCCAGTATAGTCCATTTCCCCGAAATGTCAATCATGCATGTACCTTTTTATCTCCCCGCCCACCGAGCGAATAAGGGTGGCTGCGGTCACACAGAACACCGCAGCCGCCCTATCTATTCTCTCTCGGACTCACGCCGGAATGTCCGTACTCAGCGTGAAAGGGTTATCAGGACTCGAAGAGTTCTTTCTGCTCCTTTATCAGCGCGAAGGACTTTCGCACCATCGAGCGGGTTTCATTCAGCAGGCTCAGGTAAAGAATACCGTTGCGCATACCGCCCTCGTCGTCCACATTCCGCAGCAGGTGGCGGGTGATGCAGTCGGCGAACTCCTCACTCAGGTCACCGGCGTGCTGCACGACCTGCTCCATGTTGCTGTAATCGCCCGAGCGCAGGATATCAGCCATTTCGGGGAAGAAACGCCCCACTTTGTCGCACATGGCCAGCAGGTCATCGGCCTGCTCCCGGTTAAGCCCCACGTGATTGTTGTCGATGTGCTTGTAACTGCTCTTCACGATGGTCAGCAGGCTCTCAGCCACATCCAGACAGCTCTCGTTGATTCGGTAGAGTATCTGGGCACGGTCAGCGTGCTGCGGGTCAATACTCTGCATGGTGGGCAGAATTCCGTCTTCTTTCAGCGCTTTCAGGGTGCGGGAAATGTCGCGAGCCTTGCGGCGCAGGTTTTTCAGGGCTGAACGATCCTCATC
>JAFURE010000066.1 GCA_017471985.1 Akkermansia sp.
ATTAGGCGCAAAATATTCGCATTCCGAAATTTGGCCTTGACTTGTACTGCGGGTCTGGTGTACTCTGAAGTTCCTTAATAGCATATAGGGCATGGTAGGACTTTTGTCCTCCATGCTCAATCCTTTTATTGGGCTATTGAGTATCTTTTGCTCTCTCTTACGCCAAAAGCGACGCCTTTTTCTACTGCGGGAATGGGACATGCCCACACTTTATAACGAAGAGCCGGATAGTCTACTACACTATCTTCGTGCCGAAGTACCTCACGCCGGACAGGTAACGTTCCCGGCTATTCTGTTGTTGCACATTCCACTGACATTCGGGAGCAAAAAGATTGCAAAATGGGTCCGGGTGTGGTAAAGATATACTTATGCAACGTCTTAACAATCGCGGGCTGGATGAAATGCGCCCGCTCGAATTCGTGCTCGATGTAGCCCCGAATGCCACGGCATCCGTCCTTTCCTGCTTTGGCAACACACGTGTGATTTGCGCCGTTACCATCGAGGAGGATGTCCCGCGCTGGATGAAAGCCCAGGGAGTTCCCGGCGGTTGGCTGACTGCGGAATACGCCATGCTGCCCTACTCCACGCTCGACCGCAAGCGCCGCGACAGCACAGCCGGCAAGGTGGACGGCCGCTCGGTGGAGATTCAGCGACTCATCGGCCGATCCCTGCGCGCCGTCATGGACCTGGAGGCCCTGGGTGCCCGTACCGTATGGATTGACTGCGATGTGCTGCAGGCAGACGGCGGAACCCGCACGGCCTCCATCACCGGTGCAGCTGTGGCTCTGGCCATTGCCCTCAACCGCATTATGGCCAAGGGTTATATCACCACCAATCCCATGCGCCAGCTCGTCTCTGCCGTATCCGTCGGCAAGCTGCAGGGCACCCCGATTCTCGACCTCTGCTATGTGGAGGACAAGGATGCCGAGGTCGACATGAACATCGTGATGACTGAGCAGGGGCAGTACGTTGAAGTACAGGGCAGCGGCGAGGAGGCCGTCTTCACCGCCGAAGAAATGGCCCAGATGCTGGCACTTGCCACCAAGGGCATAGCCGCCATCACCGCCGCCCAGAAGGAAGCCATTGCCCGCGCAGACCAGCCCACAGCCGAGGACTTCAACTCCCTGCGCGACTTCTTTGCCAAGTAAGGCTAGCCGCCCGGCGACAAGAGCTTAAAAAATCAGCCCGTGCCTCATCAGGCCGGGCTTTTTTGTGCTCACAATTCTACTTACGCGGAGCGGCGGAGATGGCGGCGCAGCAGCCCCATGATTTTTTCTTCGGATATCTTGCGGTCATCAACCAGGTCAGGAACCAACTCTTCAATGATATCAGTGAGAGTATCATTGTTAACATGAACAACTGCCTGCATGGGAGCCCCCGGTTCACCGACGGTGATAAGCCAGGTCTCCTTTTCCGGCATGTACTCCCCCTTAATGGGCAGCTCCGTTCTGGCAGCCAGCATGGCTATACCCTTATCAATCAGGGCGCGACCGACTGCCGAGGTTGCCAGCAGGGGCAGTGCCGCGCGCAGGGCCTTATCTCTTATTTGTTTCAGCATGCTCGTATTATGACATCCCCGTTGCAGTCTTGCAAGCTTATTTCGAAATATAGTTATCGTCAGTTGATATGAGGCAGCAGCTCCCATGAAATCCGCCAAACAGTCATAGTTCCCGGACTTTTTTTCAAAGCAACACTTCTCAAACTCCGGTATTCATACACCACAGAGGTGTAGCTTTATGCCCCTGAGAAATGGTAATAATCCAAAATCAAAAAATCCAACTTTTAAATTTTGCTTGCTTTAGAGTAAACTCTAGGCTAGAATACGAGCGTTATGAACAGACTCGCAGGACGAACTGCTATAGTGACAGGTGCCGGTCGTGGTATCGGCAATGCGGTAGCCCGCCGCTTTGCGGAGGAGGGCGCCAAGGTTGTTCTCATTTCCCGCAACCCCGCTTCCTGCGGTGCTGCGGCAGATGCCATCAACGCCGAATTCCCCAACAGCTGCAAGGCATTCCCCTGCGATGTGGCCGACGCCGCCGCAGTAGAGGCCTGCGTGAAGGCCATTCTCGCTGAGTACCCCACCGTGGATATTCTGGTGAACAACGCCGGTATTACCCGCGACACTCTGCTTATGCGCATGAAGGAGGGCGACTGGGATGCCGTGATGGACACCAACCTCAAGAGCGTATTCCTCTTTGTAAAGGCTCTGCAGCGCACGCTCATGAAGAGCCCCGCAGGCCGTATCATCAACATGGCCTCCGTCGTGGGCCTTACCGGCAACCTCGGCCAGGCCAACTACGCCGCTTCCAAGGCTGGCGTCATCGGCTTCACCAAGTCCATGGCTCAGGAGCTTGCCAGCCGTAAGGTCACCTGCAACGCCATCGCACCCGGTTTCATCGCCACCGACATGACCGATGCCATCCCCGAGGCCGCTAAGGAGGCCATCCTCTCCCGCATCCCCATGAAGGATCTGGGTAAGCCCGAGGATATTGCCAACTGCGCCCTCTTCCTCGCCAGCGACGAGGCTCGCTATATGACCGGTCAGGTACTGGTCTGTGACGGTGGAATGGTCATGTAAAGTTCTGCGGACTTCACCCGCCGGCAAAAGCCGCTGTCTGCCCGGACAGCGGCTTTTCTTTCACATCGTAACAGGATTGGCATCAGTCGGCGTGCTTGCCAAATGTCTGTTAAACACGGTGAGGTACCACGCCACAAGAAGAAAGAGTACAGCACAAAGCACATTCAGCCCGGTCAGCAATATACCCACATCATACGAGGGTTCCGGCAGAATTTCATGTGCAATAAGCAATGGCAGTACTGCAGAGCACAGTGTCGCCACCAGCGAACAACAAAGATAGACAGGCATGAGTGGCGCGGGCATGAGCGACCTGCCCGTTCGCTGCTCTACCAGACGCGGCAGACTCCCATACGCCACAAAGGCCCAGACTGCACCGAAAACAGGTACCAGCAAGGGCAACACAGCAACAACAGGCGAGGGCTGCCACCCGCTCTCCTTCTCAGACCGGGGCAGCTGCTGCACGTTATTCCAGGTATAGTACAACAGTACCAACTCACCGGCACAGCTTATCACGCTCAACAACGCAGAAACGGCCAGAACCGCAGCCAGCCACATAGACTCCTCTGCACTGCCTCCACTTTCCGGCAGATTATTGACCACAAAGTAATGCCACATATAAGAGGCAATTAGCGCTAACAGCAGAACAGTAAAACAAATATCGGTATTTCGGGGCTTCTTCATCGGTAAGTTTTCCACAAGCAAATCTTAGCATAGCCCAACCATTCTTTCAAGCTCTAATCAATCCGGGCAGCTCCACATTCATACAGATCTACTCCATTTATGCGCATTTATGCGCCCACCTACGCATAAATACACAAGCCATTCATAATTCAGCCCTTTTCCCATTTATGCACATTTATGCTTGACATAGCGCATAAATGCACTTAAACTTCTTATACAGAAAGATAATGGACGAAATTACAAATCCCTTCACTCCCGGAGCAGGTAGTCCTCCGCCAGCCCTTGTCGGTCGAGACAATGTACTCTATGAAGCCAACACGCTTTTAGATCGTACGTTGGCGGGTCGTTCGGCGCAAAGTATGTTACTTACCGGATTGAGAGGCGTGGGTAAAACGGTGCTACTCAATAAGGTTCGGCACATGGCTATCGATAAGCGTCATGTCTCCATCATACAACTGGAAATAGAGGAAAACAAAACTTTTGCGGAACAACTTGTACCGGAGTTACTGAAAACACTCTATGAACTCAATATGCTTACCGGCGCCGGAGTTGCGGTTAAGAGGGGGCTCATGGCGCTGCGAAACTTCATCAAAGGCATTAAGGTAAATGTCGGTAATATCAGTATTGACCTTGCCCCGCTGCAAGGCGTAGCCGACTCCGGCGATTTGAACAGGGATTTGTGCGACCTCATGCTTACCGTTGCTGACGCGGCAAAGGCGCAAAAGCGAGTTCTGCTACTCCTGATTGATGAAATGCAAATCATGGCAAAAGATGAACTCAATGCCCTCATTCTTACCATGCACAAAGCGCAACAAATTATCGCCCCCATTGCACTGGTTGGTGCCGGCCTGCCCACCTTGCCCATGAATGCGGGTAAAGCAAAATCCTATGCCGAGCGCTTATTCCTATACCCTGATATTGATCGACTGAACAAACAAGAGGCGCAGGCTGCTATCTCTATACCGGCAGAACAGGCAGGGGCTTCGTTTACACAGGAAGCACTGGATGCCATCTTTAACGAAACTCACGGGTACCCCTATTTTCTGCAGACCTGGGCCTATAATCTGTGGAACACCTCCCCTAATCCGCAAATTACCCGGAATGATGTCATGCGGGCCAAACCTAACATCCAATCAGGGCTGGATGGCAGCTTCTTCCGCGTGCGCTACGACCGACTGACACCAAGAGAAAAGATTTTCATGCACGCCATGGCTCGGTGTGAGCATAGTGAATGCACTTTAGCCGAAGTTGCGACACAAATGCAGAGTACCTCCTCAAGCATTTCCCGCATACGAGAGCAACTCGTCCGAAAGGGCATGTTGTTCAGCCCTCGACACGGCTGCATCCGATACACAGTCCCCTTGTTTAAGGAATTTTTACTGCGCATACAGGCTCGCTCCTGACACTTTGCTCCATTTATGCATATTTATGCGCCTACCTACGCATAAATGCGCATATTTCTCCCCTTCTGCGGTACTCTCACTGGCTCCATTTATGCATATTTATGCGCCTACCTACGCATAAATGCACATATTTCTACCCTTCTGCGGTACTCTCACTGGCTCCATTTATGCATATTTATGCGCTCACCTACGCATAAATGCACATATTTCCACCCGTCAGCGGTACTCTCACGGGCTCCATTTATGCATATTTATGCGCCCACCTACGCATAAATGCGCATATTTCCACCCGTCTACGGTACTCTCACAGGCTCCATTTATGCATATTTATGCGCCCACCTACGCATAAATGCGCATATGTCCACCCTTCTACGGTACTCTCACGGGCTCCATTTATGCATATTTATGCGCCCACCTACGCATAAATGCACATATTTCCACCCTTCTGCGGTACTCTCACTGGCTCCATTTATCCACATTTATGCGCCTACCTACGCATAAATGCGCATATTTCCACCCTTCTACGGAACACTGCGGAGCTTCATTTATACATATTTATGCGCCTACCTACGCATAAATGTGCATATTTCTACCCATCTGCGGTACTCTCACGGGCTCCATTTATGCATATTTATGCGCCTTCCTACGCATAAATGCACATATTTCCACCCGTCTACGGTACTCTCACGGGCTCCATTTATGCATATTTATGCGCCTACCTACGCATAAATGTACCGGGAAGATGTAACTCCGCCGTAAAATGCCCCGCACTACCAATCGGCAATGCGGGGCGAAACTGTAGAATCGCTACGGTAAGCGGTCAGCTCTCGTCAGTTGAGTCGAGTTCGACGGAATCATCATCCACCTCAATCGTAAGCTCGGGGGCCTGCGGAAGCTCGGGACGCGGGGCAGGCTGGCGATAGCGGGCGGCCTCGAGCAGGAAGAGCTCAGCCACACGGAAAGCACGGCGTGAGGCCTCGGCTGCCGTACGGTCATCCATGAGAGCCAGGCCCTCCTCAGTCACCTCGCCGAGGTAAATCTTCCAGGCGCGGCGCACGAGTTCATCGGGATCAACCTTTGTAGCTGCCTGCTGGGGCTGCTGGGAGTTATCGTTGTCACGATTGCGGCGATTGCGGCGGCGCTTGCGGCGGTTCTTGCCACCGCCGTTGCCCTCATTGCCGCCCACCGTTTCGGGCAGGGCGAAGCCGGGAGCAGGCTCGGGGGTGGGCATGTCGCGGGGGTCGGGCTCACGTTCCCAGCGCTCCTGGTTATTGTTGCGCTTATCGTCGCGGCGATTGTTGTTGTTATTATTCTGTCGCTGAGCGGGGGCGGGCTGTTCCTTCTTCTCGGGAGCCGGAGCGGGTGCAGGCTGCTGCTCAGGAGCACGCTCGGGCTTGGGAGCGGGTTTAGGCTCAGCAGCAGGCGCGGGGCTCGGTGTGACAACGGGAGCGGGCTCAGCCATGGGTGTCGGCTTTTCAGCGGCAGGTGCGGCGCCCTTCTTGGCACGGGGCTTGCGAGCGGGTTTCTCAGCCGGGGCGGCAGCGGGGGCGACAGGCTCTGCAGCGGGAGCTGCAGCCTTCTTGGCGCGGGGCTTGCGGGCGGGCTTCTCGGCGGGGGTGGCGGCGCTCTCAGCAGCAGCGGGGGCAGCCTTCCCGGCGGGGCTCTTGCGAGCTGCAGGCTTGCGGGGTGTGCGCTGTTTGGCCGGCTTCACCTCGGCAGAGGCGGCGGGGGTTTTCTTTTCTTCTGCGTCCATGATATGCGGAATGTAGAATATGGTCATTGTTCAACCGTCACGGTCTGGTCTGTACTGAAGGACCACTCCGCGCGGTGGCGGCTGCCGTCTGTATTGTTCCAGAGAATGTGAACGGAGATGTATGGCATGTAAATGCGGCAGGGCGGGGTCCACTGAATGGTGCGCGAGGCGGCATCCACCTTGGCGGGCACTCTGCCAAAACCGCTCACCTGCATGCGAACGGTCGAAATATCAATCCCGGGCACACCGCCAAGCTGAGCGCTGATGGTGGGCAACTCACAGGGAACCACCTCGGCGGGGCGAGGGGTAACAGGGAAAGGTGGCAAGGGGGTACCCGATGGCAGCAGACCGGGCTGAGCCCCGGCAACGGCAGCAGTCGTGCGCGTTTCAGAGCCCCTGAAATCAATGGCACTGCGGAAAATGGACGGATCGGTGCCGAATACCATGTAGCGGTCAATGCGCATGGGGTCCACATTGCAGGAAACCTTGTGCGGAATCACGGTGAATGCAGCCACATAACCATAACCCGACATACGACTGACCATCGTCTCATCATTATAACCACCCGGGTAGCAGTAGGTGTTCACCGGGCCGAAAAGCTGCTCCAGTCGTGCGCGGGAATCGCCGATTTCCTTGTCAATGAAAGCCACATAGGCCTCCTGCCCGGCGCGCTCGTGTTTTCTCCAGGTACTGGGGTATGGGTGAGTGGCAGAGTGGCTGCCCACGCTGGCGCCGTTCTGCATCATTTCCTTAATCATGGCGGGGGACATACTGTCACCGCGGCCTGTCAGATAGCGGGTGTAGAGGAAAAGGTGGAAGGGGTAACCGTACTCACGGAATATGGGGTAGGCATCGGTATACACACTGCGCCAACCGTCATCGAGCGTAATAAGCACGCAGCGCTCAGGCAGGCGGCGCTCGCCGAACCGCCACTCCAGGAACTCCTGCATGCTGATAACGCTGATACCGGCACGGCGAATACTCTCCATCTGCTCGCGCAGCTCGGTTGTGCGCATGAGCATCTCGCTCACGGGGCGAGTGTAGCTGAAATTGTGGTAGCCGAGGATGGCCACGCGGGTCTTCTCCCGCTCAACAAGGGGTGCACGAAAGCGATTACCGGGCTCAGCCGTTGCAGTGACCGTCACTTCCTCCGCGACATCATCATCCACAAACGTGGCAGACGAACGCCCCGGACGGGGTGTATAAGTACTCCCGTCTGTAGCAAAGGGATTCGGTATGATGGGCGGGGGGTCAAATATCTGCCCCCAGGTCAGCTGGCACATCAACAGAACCACCAGATACAAGTAGTGCTTCATGCACCTTAATCTTAGCATATTCTCGCGCCATGGCAAGCCTATAGTACGTCAGATATACCTGTCTGTTTCAAATCCATCGGCAGTTTGTGCCCTCATGACAACAAATGACAGGTCGGAACAATCAGGAAAAGCATTTAGATATACGAGTTACGATAGACAAATGACATATTCTGCGGCTTACGCCGCAAGAACTTGTCAATCTTTCCCGATAAACTCCAACACATACCCCCTTTTTTCTTGCCAATACATGATATTTGCGCTACAGTTACGGTCAGAGGAATCTGCACACCATTCCCATACCAGCCATGAAATTCCGCCGACCCCTTACCTGTTCCCTTTCTCTGCTCACCCTCTGCACCACAGTCACGGCGCAGCCCCCTGCCGCCCCCCCGGCTGCGACCGACACGACCCTGCCCGTACCGGCTATTGCCTCTCGTGGGTATTACAGTCTGAACAAGGATGACGACCTTCGTATCGATTTTGCTGTTCCTATGATTCCGGCTGAGGAAGTCGGACAGCCGGTAAAGGACGGCTATTTCACCATCTCCTATCCGAACTGCTGCAAGGCAACATGGATAAGCACCACACGCATACAACTGGAAATCACGAAGGAGTTGCCCCCGCTGGAAATAGTACGCGTGGAAGTACCGGCCGGTTTGCGCAGTCTGAAAGGCGAGATTCTGCCCGGCAATTCCCGCGAGTTCCCGACCTTGATGGGAACTATCGTCAGTTGCGGTGTATGCAGCAACGGCAACCTGCTGCTGCGTGCCGCACGCCCCGAATATAAGGAAGCTCTCCACACGCGCCTGAGCGGCCTCTGCTATGTGTGCAGCGATACCTGCAATGAGCGCCACCCCCTGCACTACCGCCCTGCCACCGTGGCCGATGCTCTGGCTGACTGGGACGCCTTTGACGCTGCCTGCAACTACGACCTGAGTCTGCATGACCGCGAGGAGCTCTCCACCCACCCTGCCGATGAAGTCATACCCGACACCTGGGTCGTGGAATCTCCCGGCATAGCACCGCAGGGCAGTACGGTCAAGATATTGCTGCCCAATGGCACATGGGATTCCGAGACCCGTAGGATAGGAGATTACCAACTCACCACCATCGATGCCCCCGACATCGTACTGACACTTAGCAACAATTGCACGGCACGCGGTCACTACGCTGTCAAACTGGAACTGGGCATGCCCTCCTCAGCGGCAGATGCCGCCGCCCTCATCAGCGGGCTTTCCTGGCAGATGCGCGAGGACGCCCACAGCGACCAATGGGTTCCGCTGGAGTGGAAGGACGGCGCCCTGCGTGGCAAAATACGCGGCAAAGACATCACTATTACCCCCACAGCCACCGAAAACGGCGCGGTGAATCTCATTGGTCAGGGGCAAACGCAGGGCATACAGTCCGTCACCCTCACCGCCGAAACCGGCGGGCGTGAAATCCGCCTGCGGGTAAAGGGAGCATACCCGGCCATCAGCACACCGGGAGACACCGCCCCGGGCGAGGACTACACTATGCTGCGCCCCCGCACCCCGTTCATTTACACCGATGTGAACGCCAACCACATGCAGCTGCGTGGCAGCACCACCCTGCGCTGCCGCTACGGTCAGCTCGAGAACGGCACCGCCCGCGTGTGGAAACTGGCCGCCGACAAGCCTGCCGACATCGTACGACTGCTGCGTGATTACAACACCCTCTACACCGGGCAGGAAATGCATTGGCGCTCACATGAGCAACAGGCCGAAGCCCGCGAAGCTGCCCAACTGAGCGAGGACAAAATCGAGCACAACAGGGTGGATACCTCCGCGCTGCCCGGTGTCATTGCCACGGCTGAGCGTCCACTGGAGCAAGGGGCTGAAAATGAGCTCCACCTGCCACTGGCTGAACTTTTTGCCGGACAACCCGTGGGTGGTTTCTATTTCGTGAACATTGAGGGTACCCCCATACGCGAAAGCAAGACCCCGCTGGTAAACCAGGGGTTGATACAGGTGACAGATCTGGGGCTGATGTGGAAGACCGATGGCCGCCACCTGCTTGCCTGGGCCTACCACCTGAGCACTGCTCAGGAAGTTCAGGCGGCCACCCTGCGCCTGCTGGATGCAGAGGGAACCCTGCTCGCTGAACTGCCGGTGAAAAACGGCCTGGCCGAGGGCGATTTCAACCCCGCTACCCGTTATCTGCAGCTGTCAACGGCAGATGACTGCGTTACCCTGTCTCACAGCGTAAGTGATATGGAGTTTCACGCCCACATGGGTGACACCTGGGAGTTATCCAAAATGCTGAAGAATGGTGGGGTGCCGGCAACAAAGCCGACTCCCATGGTCTACCTCTTCAGCAACCGCTCACTCTACCGCCCCGGTGAGACGGCCCACGTGAAGGGCATCGCCCGCAATCTGGTGAACAATGAACTGCTGACACCCGAAATCGAGACCGTCACCGCCACGGTAAGCAAGAACTACCGGGAAGTTGCCACCCTGCCCGCAACCCTGCAGCAGGACGGCACCTTCACCATTGACCTTCCCCTGAGTGAAGTGGGTGATTTCCGCGTTGAGTTTAACGTCACATTCAAAAATGGAGCAAAGCCGCAGAACAGCGAGGAGGATGAAGACGATGAGGACGATGACAGCAGCTTCAGCATCAATCTGAGCTGCCAGGAGTTCCGCCGCAATGAATTTGAGGTGAAGAGCACCCTCAACGTCCAACCGGCCGAGCATCGTGTAGAAATCAGCGCCACGGCAACCAATCTGACCACCACCCCGGTAGCCCATGGCAAGGTGAACTGGTACCTGCTTTCCACAGGTCGCAACTTTTATCCGTCTCAAAGCGAGTGGGCCGATTTCCGTTTCGGAGACTTCCGCGAGAACCCCTGGGAGTTCTTCATGTGCCGCTACTACGGCAGATCCCACAGCAGCGATTATCGCCCGCTCTCGCAGGAAGGCACACTCGATGCCGAGGGCAAGGGCAGTGCCACCTTCACCCTGCCTGCTCAGTCTTTCCCGCTCCAGCGCCTCATTACCGCTACGACAACCGTCACCAACGGCAATGAGCAGAGCATTAAGAGCGTACAGACCACCACCCTGCACCCGGCCGATGTCTATGCCGGCATACGTCCCCATGTATCGATGGCGCAGGTCGGCGGCACCCTGCCGGTGGATTTGGTAGCTGTACGCCCCGACGGCAGCGCCTGGGACGGCACCCCGCTGGAAGTCACAGTGACGGCCACCCGCACCGTCTTCCGCCCGTATCGTTACGGTTCGCGCTTCAGTTCCTCTGTCGTCAACAGCCAGGAAAGCACCATCACCCACACCATCCCCACCACCCTCACCGGCACACCCTCCACCATTCAGGTACCGGTGGACAAAGCAGGGCGCTACGATATCACCGTGAGCGGCAAGGATGCCCAGGGTCGTGAATTCCGCAGTGCCACCCGCCACTACGTATGGGGAGATGAGGAAAGCCCGTGGGAGCACCACGACTTCTACGCCGTTGAGCTGGTAGCCGACAAGCCCATGTACCACCCCGGCGACACCGCCCGTGTGCTGGTGCAGACCCCGGTGGATGCCGAGCTGCTCGTAACCGTGGAGCGCGAGCGAGTGCTGCGCCATTACCGCCGCAGTGTTTCGGTCGACAAGCCCATCATTGAAATACCGATTGAAGCGACAGATGGCCCGGTGGTCTACCTGAGCGTCAGTCTGGTGCAGAGCGATAACCGCCGCAGCGGTGACGGTAAACCGCAGATTAAAGTAGGCACATGCCAACTGGTCGTAGCCTGCCCCGAGAAAGAGCTCCGTGTTCAGCTGCAGGCACCGCCCCACAGCCTGCGCCCCGGCGAAAGCTGCACGGTAAGTGGCACGATTACGGATGCCGCAGGCAATCCCGTACCCCATGCCGATGTTGCCCTCTACGCCGAAGATGAAGGCACCCTGCAGGTCAAGGGCTACAAGCTCCCCAACCCGGCGCTTTACTTCTACGGTGCCGATGGGCGCCCCCACGGCGTCGGCACATTCTCCGCCCTCGACCACCTGCTCAGCGCTCAATTCAGCAAGCGCGATTTCGGCAACAAGGGCGTATTTATCGGTGGCGGTGATGATGAGTACGAAAGCGAGGAAGAGGAAGGCGAAAACGAGGAGCAGATTGCCCGCATGCGCAAAGACTTCAATCCCACCGCACTCTGGCTCTCCAATGTCCGGACGGATGATAAAGGCAACTTTACCGCTACCTACAGCAATCCCGACACCCTGACGCGCTACCGCCTGATGGCCGTGGCCGCCGCGGGGGATAAGTTCGGCTCTGCCCAGACTGCCTACCTGGTCAACAAACCGATCATGCTCGAACCGGTGGCCCCCATGAGCGCCGTCGAGGGGGATGAGTTGCTGCTGCCCGTAACCGTCAGCATGCTGCCCGACAGCCTGCCCGAGGCTCAGAACAATCAGGCGATTGACTGGAGCGTGAGCATCAGCGGCACCAACACCGACCTGCCGCAACCCACCAAGAGCCTGACTCTCACCGGTAATAAGCCCGTTACCATTCACTTCCCCGTGAAGGTGAAGAGCACCGGCCCCGTTCAGTTGCAGTGGCATGTACAGCCGGTCTCAGCCCCGCAGGGCAGCGAGCTGAGTCGCGCGAAAGACGCCGTGCAGCTCAGTTTCAACGCCACACCGCCCACCCCGCACCTGCGCGAGTACGTATGGACTGAACTGCGCAACGGTCAAAGCTGCAGTACGGCTAAGTGGCTGAGGAACCCCTACCGCGCCGACGGCTCCCTGCAGCTCAGTTTCTCCACCTCGCCGCTGTCCGGTCTGGGTTACCCGCTGCAGTACCTCTTCAGCTATCCCTACGGCTGTACCGAGCAGCTCAGCTCCATGGTCCTGCCCTGGCTGCTGAAGGAGCCGCTGCAGCAGACTCTCGGGGTACAATACCCTGCGGACAAAGACGCCGAAAAGATTGCAGAAGAGGTTAACAAGAAACTGCAGAACCGACGTCTGGCACCGGGGCGCTACGGCTACTGGGACGGCGATCGTGAGTCCTGCGAGTTCTCAGCCTATGCGGTGATGATACGCGCCTTCATGAATGGCCTTGAAGCCGAGGAAACCGTGAACGACATGAACGGACTTGCGGAACAGATACGGGCCAATGAGGGCAACACCTATCTGAACCTGCTGGTGCTGAGCATCATGAATACCGATGTGAAGGAACTGTTCGACATCGTGTATGAGCGCGCACAGAAAGAGCCCAAGACACTGAGTTCCCAGCGCCTGTGGTTACTGGCTACCATAGCGACATCCATCGAACACCCCGCAGCCGAAGAGCTGACCCGTCGGGCGAAGGAAAGCGACAGGAAACTGAGCTATGACTATGCCCTGCCGCCGGTGGATATCCTGCAGGTTATGCACGCCATTGAATGCGGTGCAGATGATACCGCAACAGTCCGCATGCTCAGCGAGCTGCTGCAGAAGTCTGCCGGGCAGTACTCCACCTGGCGCAATGGGTGGATAACCCTGCTGGTGAGCGCCTACAGCATAGAAAGCGGGCAGGCAGACAAGAAGTCCGACGTCAACGGCACCGCCATCACCCCCGCCACACCCATGCACCTGCAGCTCAGCACCGGCAACACCGAGCGCTACAGCGTGAAGGGCGATACCGTGTATGTAAGCGGCTATGCCGAGGGCTATCTGACCACACAGCAGCCTGAGCAGGCCATTGACAAGGGCTTTGCCGTGCACCGCCGCTACGAGCGACTGTTGCCCGATGGCAGCTGGCAGCCCACCGGTACCTTTACCGTGGGTGATATTGTACGCGTGACCGTCAGTGCCACAGCCGACAAGGATGTGAGCAACCTGCGCTACATTGCACTCGAGGACCGCCTGCCTGCCACCTTCGAGGCCATTAACCCCGACCTCACCTCGCAGGGACTGCCCGAGGGCATCAGCGCCGAAACCTGCCGGAGCTGGTACTACTTCCCCTCCTCCGTCAATAACCGCGAGTTCCTGAAAGACCGCGTGCGCATGTTTGCCGGCAACCTGTGGGGCAGCAGCCGACTGGAGTTCAGCTACGTTGCCCGTGTGGTACGCAGCGGCAAGGTAACTGCCCCCGCTGCCAAGGCCGAGCTCATGTACCGCCCCGAGGTATACGGCCTGAGCATACCCCAGCAATTTGAGGTCAAGCCCGGGCTCCGCTCACAGGGCAAGTAATTCACCACGCCCCCGCCACGACAAGCTGCCATGCGCCCACGATTCCGCAAGCTGCTGCTCTGCAGCCTGACCATGGTGGCAGCCGTGGCGGGGGCATATTATCTGCTGCCCTTCTGCGTATCGGTGCCCGACATAGCGCCCCCGCCGTCATCTGCTGTCTATGACCGCAACGGCGAGTTACTGGGGTACGTGGCCGGGGCGGACGGCTACCGCTGCGAACCGCTTACGGCACTGCCGCCTCAACTGGCGCAGGCTCTGATTGCTGCGGAAGACGGCCGCTATTACAGCCACGGCGGGGTGGATTTTGCAGCCGTGGCCCGCGCACTGTGGCAGCGGGTGCAGGGACACCGCGGCGGCGGTGCCAGTACCATCAGCATGCAGGTGGCCAAGCTGTACAACCCACCGGCGGCACGCAACTGGCGCACTAAGGTGAAGGAGGCCCTGCAGGCCCGCCGCCTCGAAATGAGCCACAGCAAGGAGGAATTGCTGCTTGCCTACCTGAACCGGGCGGATTTCAGCAACCTGTGCCGAGGAGCAGAGTGCGCTGCGCGCCTGTACTTCGGCAAGTCTGCGGCAGAACTCAGCACGGCTCAGGCAGCCCTGCTGGTCGGCCTGCTCAAAGCCCCCACACAGCTCAATCCCCTGCGCCACCCGAAGGCGGCGCAGGCACGGTGTCAAACCATTCTCGCCCGTATGGGGCAGCCCATTGGCCCCCCACTCACGATAAAGCGCCACGACATTTCCGCCCCGCACGCAGCCGCCGGGCAGCCGGGACAGCTCACCCTCAGCGCCGCACTGCAGCGACAAGTGGCTACCATCGCCCGGCAGGAGGTGGAGCAACTGCGCGGACGCAATGTGTCGCAGGCCGCCGTCATGGTGGTCGATAACCGCACCGGCGAAGTTCTGGCAGCCCTGCCCGCCTCCTGCCCCGACAGCCCTCGCGGCGGCGCGCTCAACGGCACCACCACCCCCCGCTCGGCCGGCAGTACCCTCAAGCCCTTCATTTATCTCATGGCCTTCAGTCACGGGGCCTGGCCCGGCACGGTGATGGCCGATGTCCCCACCATCTACCGCAGTGCAGACGGCATACAGGCACCCGGCAATTACAATGACTGCTATCTGGGTCCCATCAGCATGCGACAGGCACTGGCCTGCTCCCAGAATATACCGGCCATGGAAACGCTCGAGCACTTCGGCGGCCCCGACAATGCCCTGCAACTGCTGCGCAGCCTGGGCTTCCGCATACCCGGCAACAAGGCCGAGTACGGGCTGGGACTGGCTATCGGGAATGCCCACGTCACTCTCACTGAGCTGGTGCAGGCCTACAGCACTCTGGCCCGCAACGGGCAACACCTGCCCATGCAGCTGCGACTGCCCCTGAAGGATATTGAACCCACCTCTCTGTTACCGGCAGAGCACAGCTACCGCATTGCCCACATTCTGAGCGATAGGTCTGCGCGCGCCGCTACCTTCGGGCCGGCTCCGGCCCTGAGCTTCCCCTACCGCGTGGCGGCCAAGACCGGCACTTCATCGAACTTCCGCGACAACTGGTGCATCGGCTTTACCGCAGAATATACCGTGGGGGTCTGGGTCGGCAATTTCGACAACTCGCCCATGAGCCATATATCGGGTGTCAGTGGGGCAGGCCCCATCTTTCACCGTGTGATGGCCCACCTACACGAGCACACCCCCGCCACGTTCCCCGCTCAGCCGAACAACCTGCAGAGCATCGATATCGACGCCCGAACGGGCAGCGGAGCCACCCCGCAGACACCACGCGAGTGCCGCCGCACCGAGCTCGCCACGGAAAGGGATATAGCCGCCCTACCGCGCCCGCTGCTCGATGCTCAGGGTAGGGTTGTTCTCAACAGCCGCTACGCCGAGTGGTACGCCGGTGCCGGACTGCAGCACCTCTACGCCCTCGAGGAATCAGCCCCCTCTGAGCGCCGCCCGGCCATCCTCATTCCCTCGCCCGGCACAACTCTGGTACTCAGCCCCGAGCTGCCACACAACGGGCGCTTCGCCGAGTTGCGCTCCACCCTGCCGGCTGCCACCACCACCTGGCGCTGCGATACCCTGCCCGTCATTCAGCGCAACGGCAAGTGGTATGCCGTGCTGCGCCCGGGCACCCACACCCTGCACGCCACAGCTCCACCCAACCTGCACGCTCAATCAACATTCAGAGTGGAATAGAGACATGGACAAGTTACAAATTACGATAGACAAGTTTTTCAGTTAGGCGGGCAAATGCCCGCCGCACTTCCAAATTCTTCCTTCGGAATTCGGCCTTCGTACTTTACTTTCTGGTCCAATTCAGGAACTGCTGCAGGGCATCGGCTCGGTGGGAAATGCTGTTCTTGCGTTCTGCAGGCAGCTGAGCCATGGTGCAATCGTGCCCTGCGGGCACAAAGACAGGGTCATAGCCAAACCCGTGCTCACCAGCGGGGGTAAGGGTGATAGTGCCCTCTACCTTGCCGGTGAACTCAGCCAGCACGCGCCCGCCCTCAGCCACGCACATGCAGCACATAAAGCGTGCGGTATAGGGCGGAGCCAGTGCTGCCAGTTCCTTCAGCAGGCGGGCATTGTTGGCAGCATCGTTACCATGCTCCCCGGCATAGCGGGCAGACATCACACCGGGAGCGCCCCCCAGCGCATCCACACACAGGCCGGAGTCATCCGCCAGCACCATTCCCGGCAGCAGAGCCGATATACCGCAGGCCTTCAGCGCGGCATTGCCGGCAAAGGTATCGGCAGTCTCCTCCACCTCGGGAGCGTCAGGGTAATCGGCCAGACTGTGTACTTCATACTCAGCAGGCAGCATGGCAGCAATCTCCTGCACCTTATGCGCGTTGCGGGTCGCAACTATCAACGTTTTCTTCATAATTCTACGGTTCGTTATCATCGACTCAGACCACCTCGGTGGGCAGGCACACGTCCTTCTTGAAATAGCGCTTCATGAAGAGCGTAATCACCGTGAAGCCAAGGATGACCGACAGAGCATCCGACACCACCTGAGCATACCATATCCCCGGCTCACCGAACCAGCCCGGCAGCAGTGCCAGACAGGGCAGCAGGAATATGAGCTGACGGGTGAGGGTAAGGAAAATGCTCATCACCGGGCGCCCGATGGACTGGAAGAAGTTACTGATGACCATCTGCGAGCCAACGAAGGGGAAAATCAGGCTGATAACGGTAATACCGTATGTGGCAATCGAGATAATCTGGCTGGCGTTGGCGTCCTCCTCCTTCACGAAAAGGCTGACAATCTCGCGCGGGAAAATCTGTACGCAGAGTGTGCCGAATGTCGTAACAGCCGTGGCAAAAATCATAGCCTGCAGCAGCACGGTACGCACGCGGCAGTACTTGCCCAGACCGAGGTTATACCCGGCAATGGGCTGCATGCCCTGAGTGATACCCGCCACAATCATCACAAAGAAGAAAATCACGCGGTTCACCACGCCGTAAGCCCCCACACCCATCTGGCCATCGTACTTCAGGAACAGGGTATTGAACACCAGAACCACCACGCAACCCACGATATTGAGCAGACAGGGCGGCATACCAATGGTGCAGATACGCCGTGTGAGCGGCCAGTTGAGCGCATAAATACCACGGCAGAATCGCAACACGCTGCTACGCTTGCAGAAGTGCGCCAGCACCCACACCAGACCCACGGTCTGTGCAGCGGCGGTCGCGGCACCGGCACCCGCAATTCCCCAGCCGAAGCTGTAGATGAACAGAGGTGCTACCGCCACATTCACCACCATCGATATCAGCAGGCTCACCATGGCTTTCTTCGGGTAACCGCTCGCGCGCATGAGGTGATTCAGGCCCAGGAACACAGAGTTGAAGGGGAACCACAGCATGAGCACAATCATGTAATCTACCGAGGGCTGCAGCGTATTCTCATCTGCCCCGAATGCCCGCATGATATCATCTATCCACGGCAGCGGCAACCAACCCACCACCACACTGGTCAGGAAACTCAGCACCAGGCAGTGCCCCAATATGCGCTCGGCGCGCCTGTATTTCCCCTGCCCCAGCGCTATACTCGCACTCGCGGCACTACCGAGCCCCACCAGAGTACCCACGGCCACCATCAGGTTAATTACCGGGAACACCAGTGCCATGGCCGTCACAGCATACGCACCACACCATTGCCCCACATAAATCGCACCCACTATGTTGTAAATCGACATCGCTGCCATGCCCGTAATCGCCGGCAGCGAATAGCTCACGAGCAACGGCCAAATCGGGCGTTGTTCCAGCTCCAGCAACTTTGCATCCTTTGCCATACGTCAGC
>JAFURE010000002.1 GCA_017471985.1 Akkermansia sp.
CCCCGTTTCACGGGGCTCTCAATATTTTTTGCTCAATACCCGGGGCTTCGCCGCTGCGCGGCTTCACCCCGCGCTATGTGCTGTCGCCCCGTTTACACGGGGCTTTTGAATTCCGCTCACCTTCGGTTCGCCATTCAGCTCGGCAAATTGCTCTTTATCGAGCTTACAGAGGTTCCCGACTCCTCAAAGTCCGACTTTTGTCCTGTTTCTGAGCAGCAGCATGTACACGCCCGCAAACAGGGAACAGCGAGCGACCAGACTTAACCAGCCGTAGCCCGGTATGAGCTCAGCTATTCCCCAGGCACAGAGCGCCAGAGCAGGGCCCCATATATACCAGCCCGCAAAAGTACGGGCATAGAAGCGCCGGGGGCTGAGCCCCAGTCCTCGGTAGTGAATGAGGTTGAGCATGAGCAGCTGTATGGTGATGGAAATCGCCGCCCAGATCGCCTGTGCTGCGATTCCCCACCACAGGCATACAAAGTAACTCACCACGATGAAAAGCGCGCTGTTGAAGGCCGTAATAGCCACACGTTGGCGCAGGGCATTGCGGGCCTGGCTTATCTGCCAGCCGAGCGCCTGCACCAGGCTGAAGGTCTGCGGTACCACCAGCGCCACGGCTATCAGCCAGCTGAGCCGGGCCTGCTCCCCGAGCTTGTGCCCTACCCACAGCTCAAAGAACTGCTGTCCGTAGAACAGCAGTACCACTGCCACCGGCAGCAATATGAGCAGCTGTACGCGCCCCAATCGCGCCATGGCCTCCGTCTGCACAGCAGGGCTTGCCCCGCGTACCACCAGCCCCACCACGCGCGGTAGGAACAACTGCGCCAGGCAACCGCCCAGCAGAAAGTAATTCGCATATATCTGCAGCCCGCAGGTGTAGACCGCAGCGGCATCCGCCCCCAGTGTGACAGCCACCAGGTAGTTGCCCGTGCCGGCATTGAGCATGTTGATAAGCTGGTTGAGCAACATCCACCACGAAAAGGCAAAAAGACTGCGGCACAGCGCACCGTCCCACCCGCCGCGCAGGTTCAGCTGCGCCCTCAGCCCCGCAAAGCAGTATATCATATTGAGCACCAGCGCCAGTACTCCCGTGCCGATGTTAAAGGCCACCAGCCCCACACTGCGCCAGCCCCACTGCAGCACCAGCCAGGTACCCACGGCATTCACCACACTTGCCCCCACCGCAATGAGCCCCGGCACGGCGTAGCGCTGCCGACTGTCGGCTATGCCGGCCAGACTGCGTGCCGGGAACATGATGGCGGCATTCACCAGCGTCATCAGGTACAGCACCCGGTACGTCGATAGCTCGCCCGCCGTGAACTTCGGGAATATCTCCCCCAGAAAGGGGTACACCCCCAGCCCAAGTCCCAGCAGCAGAGCCCCCGCGGCCGAGTACAGCACCGTCAGCATGCCCAGAAATCGGGCCTCGCCCCCGGCATCCCCCCGCGCCCGGTACTCGCTCAGGTACTTCGTGCTCGTGGTGCGCCCCAAATCGCTCAGGTACAGCCGTACCAGCAGCGTGCTGGCCAGCATGTACAGCCCGTACTCGGCGGGTCCCAGCACCTCCAGTATATACGGCGTGAGCACCAGTGGCACGCCTATGCGCAGCCCCAGGTTGATGTAGTTCAGTATGGCTCCTGCACGTATCTCGTTCATTGGTGCTGGTTCCATTTTAGCATATTGCCCTTGTACCCTGCAAGCCCTTTTCACTCAGCCCAGGGCTGTGGGAAAGTTGGAAGTTGGAAGTTCCGCGGCTTACGCCGCAGGGTGGCAGGGGGCTTTGCGACTCGCTTCGCTCACTTGCTACGCATACTCGCGGCGCAGCCGCCATGCTCCTTAACTTGTCTATCGAAACTTGTAACTTGTATATCAATAAATTGCCCTTTGTGTGCCCCACAGAAAAGCCGCCGTCTGTAAAGACGGCGGCCTTTCCGCTGGCGGGGCAAGCCCCGCCGTACTACTTACATTGTAGATTGTAAATAGTAGATTGTAGATTCGGCTTTACTCTCCCTCGGGCAGGCTGTAATCGATGCCGGCGAGAGCCTGGTACAGGCGCCAGCGGCGAGCGATGTCTGCGGCCTCCATATCGAGCAGCTTGTCGAAGTTGGCCTTGTTGTTCTTGGCCAGCAGACGGAAGCGGTTCTCGCTGAGCAGGGCTTCGCGCACGTCCTTCTTGGGCTTCTTGCTCTTGATGGTGAGGGGGTTCTTGCCCTCCTTGGCACGATCGGGGTTGTAGTTGTACAGCAGCCAGCGACCGCAGTCAACGGCGTCCTTCTGGCGGTCGAGACCCTGAGCCATGTTGATGCCGTGGTTAATGCAGTGGCTGTAGGCGATGACGAGTGCGGGGCCGTCGTACTCCTCGGCCTCCATAAGGGTGGTGAGGGTGTGCTGGTCGTCGGAGCCCATGGCGATGGAGCCGACGTAGACATTGCCGTAGGTCATGGCCATGTAGCCGAGGTCCTTCTTGACCTGGTCCTTACCGCGGGTGGCGAACTTGGCCACAGCACCGCGCGGGGTGGACTTGGAGCACTGACCGCCTGTGTTGGAGTACACCTCGGTGTCGAGCACGAGCACCTTCACATTGCGGCCGGAGGCCAGGATGTGGTCCAGACCACCGTAGCCGATGTCGTAGGCCCAGCCGTCGCCGCCGAGAATCCACACGCTCTTGCGCACCAGATAGTCGGCATGAGCCTTCAGAGCAGCCAGGTCGGCATTGTCACCGCAGGCGGCCTTGATGGCGGCTACGGTCGAGCGGGCGTGGGCGATGTCGGCCTCGGTCTTCTGGGGGTTAGCCATGAGTTCCTGAACGAGCTCGGTGCCGATGGTGGGAGCGGCGGCCTGCAGCAGCTCGATGGCAAACTGCTGTTTCTTGTCGAGCGATACGCGGAAACCGAGACCGAACTGGGCGTTGTCCTCGAAGAGGCTGTTGCACCAGGCGGGGCCACGGCCATCGGCATCGTGAGTCCAAGGGGTGGTGGGCAGGTTGCCGCCGTAGATGGAGGAACAACCCGTGGCGTTGGCCACGACCAGACGGTTACCGAAGAGCTGGCTGAGCAGCTTAATGTACGGGGTTTCGCCGCAACCGGCACAGGCACCGGAGAACTCGAAGAGCGGGCGCAGCAGCTGGGCGTCCTTCACCTTGGAGTTGTCGGTCACGGTGCGGTCGTTGTCGGGGCACTTCTCGAAGAACTTCCAGTTCTCGGCCTCGGGCTTGAGAGCCTCGGTAGCCGGGGTCATGGTGAGGGAGGCGGTGGGGCACACGCGGGAGCAGAGCGTACAACCCGTACAGTCGCTGGCAGATACCTGAATGACGTACTTCTTGCCGGCCCAGTCCTTGTGCATCTTGCTGGCGTCGGCCGTCTTGAAGCTCTCGGGGGCGCCGGCGAGGTCGGCGGGGTCAATCATCTTGGCGCGAATGGCGGCGTGGGGGCACACCATAGTGCACTTACCGCACTGAATACAGGCCTTGCTGGTTTCTGTCTTCTCGGGGGTCCACACGGGGATTTCGAGGGCGAGGTCGCGCTTCTCGTACTGGGTGGTGCCGCTGGGGAAGGTGCCGTCGTCGGGCATTTCGCTCACGGTGACGGAGTTGCCGTTACCAATCACAATCTTGCCGAGCACGTTGCTCACGAAGTCGGGCGGGTTGCCGGTGAGGGCCTCGGGGATTTCGTGGCCGGTGATGGTGCTGCCCAGGGGTACCTCGTAGAGGTTGGCGAGGGAGGCATCCACCGCGGCGATGTTCTTGGCTACTACTTCTTCACCCTTCTTGCCGTAGGTCTTCTTAATGGCCTCCTTAATGTAGCCGAGGGCCTCCTCTGCGGGAATCACACCGGCGAGGTTGAAGAAGCAGGTCTGCATAATCATGTTAATGCGACCGCCCATGCCGGTGGCCTTGGCAACCTTGAAGGCGTCGATGCAGTAGACCTTGATATTCTTGTCGAGAATCTGCTGCTGCATGCGGGCAGGCAGGCTGTCCCACACCTTCTCGGGAGCCACGTTGGTGTTGATGAGGAAGGTGGCGTTCTGCGCAGCGTTCTTCAGGAAGTCGAAGAGGTTGAGCAGGCTGGGCTGGTGCAGGGCGATGAAGTTCGCGTTGGTGATGAGGTAGGTGCTGTGAATCGGTGTGGTGCCGAAGCGCAGGTGGGATACCGTGGAGGAACCGGACTTCTTGGAGTCGTACTCGAAGTAACCCTGAACGTACAGGTCGGTGTGCTTGCCGATAATCTTAATGGCGTCCTTGTTGGCACCTACGGTACCGTCGGAACCCAGACCGTAGAACATGCAGCGGGTCACGGTGTCGGGCTCGGTGGAGAAGCTCGGGTCATAGGCAATGCTCTTGCCGGTGACGTCGTCCTCAATGCCGACGGAGAAGCCGGTCATGGGCTCAGGCTTGGCGAGCTCGTCGAACACACCCTTAACCATGGCGGGGGTGAACTCCTTGGAGCCCAGGCCGTAGCGGCCACCTACCACCTTGGGCATGGCATAGGGCAGAGTGCCGGCTACCTGAGCGTCGGCCAGGGTCTGCACCACGTCCTGCAGCAGGGGTTCGCCCAGGCTGCCGGGTTCCTTGGTGCGGTCGAGCACGGCAATCTTCTGCACGGTCTTGGGCAGAGCGGCAATCACGTCTGCAGACGGGAAGGGGCGGTACATGCGGATTTTCAGCACGCCGACATCCTCGCCCATGGCGGTCACGGCCTCGAGAGCGGCCTCGGCACCGGAGCCCATCATGATGATGACGCGGGTGGCGTTCGGGCTGCCGATGTATTCGACCACATCGTAGTAGCGGCCGGTCAGGTCGCCGAACTTCTTCATGGCGCCCTTCACGATGGCGGGAACGGCGTTGTAGTACTTGTTCACCGTCTCGCGGCCCTGGAAGTACACGTCGGGGTTCTGGGCGGTACCGCGAATGACGGGTGCATCGGGCGTGAGACCGCGGGCGTGGAACTCGTCCACCCACTTCTGGTCAATCATGGCACGCAGGGTGTCATCGGTAATGTCGGCAATCTTGCCAACCTCGTGGGAGGTGCGGAAACCGTCGAAGAAGTTGATGAAGGGCACGCGGCTCTCCAAGGTGGCAGCGTGGGCGATGGCGGCCATGTCGGGGGCCTCCTGAGTGCTGGCGCCGCAGAGCATGGCAAAGCCGGTGGAACGGCAGCTCATCACGTCGCTGTGGTCGCCGAAGATGGAAAGACCCTGAGCAGCAAGAGCACGGGCGGCAATGTGGAACACGCAGGGCGTGAGCTCGCCGGCAATCTTGAACATGTTCGGTATCATCAGCAGCAGACCCTGGGAGGCCGTGAAGGTGGTGGCCAGAGAACCTGTCTGCAGGGCGCCGTGTACGGCACCGGCAGCACCGGCCTCACTTTCCATCTCCACGATGCTGGGGACCGTCCCCCAGAGGTTCTTGCGGTCTACGGCCGTCCACGTCTCTGCCGATTCACCCATCGGAGAGGACGGGGTGATGGGGTAGATGGCGGCCACTTCTGAACAACGGTACGCTACGGAGGCTACGGCCTCGTTGGCGTCTATGGTGCTGTATGTAGTGCTCATATTTGTGAATTTAACGTGAAAATTGTGTGCGACACACGGGGCAGGCTCCGTCGCAATGCGGCTAAGCTAGTCCTTACTACAGCTATCATACACCCATCCGCCCGCGGAATCAACACAAAAAGCCTGCATGAAATGAATTTTGCTGACATTGGGGGCGGGTTAAGACAGAAAATAGAGGCGGAGGTCGGAAAGCGTTTGCCAATCGGGCGGATATGTGCTATACTGCACGCATGGCGAATACTCAGAGCTTTACCGCACAGATGGCAGCCGCTCTCGGGCTGGATGAGCAGATGATTGTACCCTACGGTCGCGACAAGGCCAAGGTGAGCCTGCAGGTGCTCCGTGAGCGCCCGCGCAAGGGTAAACTCATTCTGGTGAGCGCGCTGACCCCCACACCCGCCGGTGAGGGCAAGACGACCGTTTCCATCGGTCTGGCTCAGGGGCTGAAGGCCAACGGCAAGAGCGTGTGCCTGGCGCTGCGCGAGCCCAGCATGGGCCCGGTGTTCGGTCGCAAGGGCGGTGCCACGGGTGGCGGTGCCTCGAGCATTACCCCCGGCGAGAGCATCAACCTGTGCTTCAATGGCGATTTCCCTGCCATTACCGCAGCCAACAACCTGCTGGCCGCAGTGATTGACAATGCCCTGTTCTACAAGACGACCCGCCTGGACCAGAACAAGGTGCTGTGGAAGCGCGTGATTGACATGAACGACCGCTCTCTGCGCAATATCGTGGTAGGTCTGAACCGCAACGGTGTGCCGCGTGAGGATGGCTTCAATATTACCCCGGCCTCCGAAATCATGGCCTGCTTCTGTCTGGCCGAGGATTTGGAGGACCTGCGCCGCCGTATCGACAACATTGTGGTGGGCTTCACCGCCGATGACGAGGCTGTGTACGCCCGCGAGTTCGGCGTGACCGATTCCCTGCTGGCTATCTTGCGAGAGGCCATTAACCCCAATCTGGTGCAGTCCCTGGAGGGTGTGCCCGCCTTTGTGCACGGCGGTCCCTTCGCCAACATTGCCCACGGTTGCAACTCGGTGATTGCTACCAAGATGGCTCTGGCCTGCGCCGACTATGCCGTGACCGAGGCCGGCTTTGCCTTTGACCTGGGTGCCGAGAAGTTCCTGGATATTAAGTGCCGCCAGAGTGGCTTGTCGCCCGATGCTATTGTGATTGTGGCAACCATCCGCGCTCTGAAGATGCACGGCGGTGTGGCCAAGACTGAGCTCGACCCGCCCAATGCCGAGGCCGTACGCCGTGGCCTGGCCAATCTGCAGGCTCATATCGAGAGCGCCAAGCTCTATAATCGCCCCGTGACGGTGGCCATCAATCTGTTCGAGGCCTTCGACACTGAGGAGGAAATAGCCGCCGTGAAGGAACTCTGTGCTCAGATGGGCGTGGGTTGTGCCGTGGCCAATGTGTTCGGCAAGGGCGGTGCCGGTGCTCAGGAGCTGGCCACTATCGTGGCAGAGAGCATGGAGGGCGCTGCCCCCGAGCCCTTTAAGTGCCTGTACGAGCTCGATATGCCTGTGGAGGAGCGCATGGCTACCATCGCCCGCAAGATTTACGGCGCCGATGGCGTGGTGCTCACCAAGGCCGCTCAGAAGAAACTGGCTCTCATGGCTGCCAACGGACTGACTGACCTGCCCATCTGCATGGCCAAGACCCAGAACTCGCTGTCCGACAACGCCACGTTGCCCGGTCGCCCCACCGGTTTTACCATCACCGTGCGCGACTTCGAGATTGCCAACGGCGCCGGGTTCCTGGTTGCCCTCTGCGGCGATATCATGCGCATGCCCGCTCTGCCCAAGGTGCCCTCTGCCTGTGCCATTAAGGTGGACGCCGACGGCAACATTTCCGGCATGAAGGGCTGATGCTGCCCTCACAACATCTGCAAACAAGCCCCCGGCCGTTTATACAGCCGGGGGCTTGTTGTCGGTACGAAGTGCCCGCTTTCGGCTACGATGACGCCGGGGGGATTACATGCTTACGCGTTGGCACAATTGGAGATTCTGGCCTATTTTGAGCGCTAAATGGGAGCCTATCGGGGAAAAGATAGACGAGTTACAAGTTTCGATAGACAAGTTTAGCTGTTCCGCGGCTTGCGCCGCAAGGTAGCTGAGCTTAGCCAAGGCAACGGCCCGCGCTTTAAGGCGCGGCCTGCCACGGCGTCCCGGGTGGGCTATCAACGAGAAGCCCCCCAGACGCAGACGAAGCCGGGAGCGTGAACGGTGGAATTACCAGGCTGCTTGCGGCGTAGCCGCCAAGCTCCTTAACTTGTCTATCCACAATTACTCTTTTCCTGATTGTTCCAACGCATAAATGCTTGTCTTTCTGATTGGAGTTTGCTATTGTCTGAAATATGGAAAAAAAGAATGGGAAATATCGCTTTTTAGTTGTTGCTGCATTGGTCGGGGCAATGGTGCCGGCTATCAATTCTGTTTTTAATGATCGTGATGTGGTGCCGGAAAATGTGGTGGCTCTGAGTGATGATTTGCCCGAGGTGGATCAAAAGTTCATTTTGCAGAATATGGCCCCTTTCATGCGGGCGTATGCTGAAAGAGGGCAGAAAATCAGCAAGAGACAAATGCGCCGAATTCGCAGGAAGGCTGCAGCCGGCGATTTGGAGGCTCAGCGAGAACTGGCTTCGTGTTATTTGATGGGAATCGGTTGTTCGCAGGATGTCAGGTTGGGCATTCGCTGGTTTAAGCACGCCGCAGACAAGGGGGATACGGTTTCCTGCTTTATGATGGGGTGTCTTGCCGTGGGGGGAGCATTCGGAACGGAATGGGAAGGCAAGGGGGTGGAATGGATTTCTTCTGCGGCTGAATCGGGCAATGCTGTGGCGCAGTACATGCTGAGTGTAATTTATTCCGCCGGGGCAGTTGTCCCCTACAATGAGGAGGAATCTAAAAAATGGTACGATAGGGCCATGGCTCAGAATAGCCCGGAGCTGAAGAAACAGTTCGAGAGTTTCCGCAGAACGGTGGATAGCAGGAGCAAGTTGGGTGACCCGCACATGATGTTCCTGATGGGGGTGATGAAAACTACCGGATATTGCGAAGCCGAAATCAATGAGCCCGAGGGTGTGGAATGGTACCGCAAAGCCGCAGCTATGGGGCACGATGTGGCCTGGCTGCGACTGGGGGAGTGCTATGAGTGCGGTGTAGGCGTCGCGGCAGATGCTGTGGAGGCCGCCAGATGCTACCGAAAAGCCGCCGAGCTGGGGAATATCGAGGCTCAGCAGCGAATCGAGCCCCGGAACTGAGGGCTCGAGTGGCGTAGTGGCGGATAAAGAGAATTTGTCTATCCTTTCCCCCAACAATCTCCAATTTGCCTACCTACAAAAATCCCCTTGGCAACTTACATTACCAAGGGGGCTATAAGGCGCGCCGTGTGGTTGGCGCAAAAGGGGCTCAATCAGAGTTCGAGGGTGGCGGGGGCATCAGCCGGGGGCATGGGGCGATGGCCGCGCTTGCCTTTGGGGCCGCGGCGTTCATGGCGCTGTTTTTTGGCGGCCTCTTTTTCCTCGTCGCTCAGCTTTCCGTCTTTGTCAGTGTCAAACTTTTCCATGAAGTTCTTGCGGAACTCCTCACGGCGCTCCTGGCGTTTCTCATTGCGCTCTTCACGGATTTTTTTGACGGAGGCTTTCATTTCGTTGCGCTCCTGCTCATCAAGCTTGCCGTCCTTGTTAGCGTCGAACTTTTCGAGCATACGCTGATGCTTGTCAGGGCGGCCCTTGCGGTCGGGCATTTGTCCACGGGCTCCCCAGTGAGGGGACTGCTGGGCAGGATTGGGCTGCGGTTGCACATCCTGCTGTGCCAGGGCAGGAAGAGCGGCGATAAGCGCCACGATAAGTGTATTCTTCGTAAGCATACTGTGAGTGTGTTCTATATTATCGGGCGCTTAACGCCCCTCACTTATAAGAACGGATTTCGTTGCTGTTTTCTACAGCGAAAATTAACTTTTTTGCAGATTATCAGTCTGTAACGACTTGTGCTAAAAAAAAGAGGAGGAACTCCGGGTGGAGTTCCTCCATGAAATACTTACTGAGTCAGGGCTTATTTGCCGCAGCCGCAGTTGCACTTGCAACCCTGGGGCTGGAAGCCGCGGAACTGGGGAGCCATGGGGCGACGACCCTCGCGGTTGAAACCGCACTTGGGACCCTGGGGACGGAAGCCGCGGAACTGGGGAGCCATGGGGCGACGACCCTCACGGTTCATACCGCACTTGGGACCCTGGGGACGGAAGCCACGGAACTGGGGAGCCATGGGGCGACGACCCTCACGGTTGAAACCGCACTTGGGACCCTCGGGGCGGAAGCCACGGAACTGGGGAGCCATGGGGCGACGACCCTCACGGTTCATACCGCACTTGGGACCCTCGGGGCGGAAGCCACGGAACTGGGGAGCCATGGGGCGACGACCCTCACGGTTGAAACCGCACTTGGGAGCCTGATGACGGCAACCACGGAACTGGGGAGCCATGGGGCGACGACCCTCACGGTTGAAACCGCACTTGGGACCCTCGGGGCGCTGACCACGGAACTGGGGAGCCATGGGGCGACGACCCTCGCGGTTCATACCGCACTTGGGACCCTCGGGGCGCTGACCATGGAAACCATGACCCTTGTGATGACGCTTGCCGTGGAACTTGTGGCCCTTGCCCTCACCACGCTTGCCGTGGAAACCGTGGCCCTTGTGATGGCGCTTGCCGTGGAACTTGTGACCCTTGCGCTCACCACGCTTGCCGTCGAACTTGTGGCCCTTGCGCTGACCGCGCTTCTGGAAAGCAGCCTTTACAGCTTTCTGCTCTTCCTCATCAATCTTACCATCCTTGTTGGCGTCGAACTTGTTCATGAACTCGGCCTTGAAGTGCTCCTTCACGGCCTTCTTCTCATTGTCGTCAATCTTGCCATCCTTGTCGGCATCGAACTTGGCCATGAAAGCAGCCTTGCGGGCCTCCATAGCGGCCTTGCGATCCTTCTTGGGAGCGGCCTGAGGAGCAGGGGCAACGGGAACGGCGGGAACGGCCTGAGGAGCAGGAGCCGGAGCGGCCTGCGGCTGAGCTTCCTGAGCGAAGACCGGCAGAGCGGCTACGAGGGCGATGATGAGTGATTTCTTCATAATCTGATTTTTGTTTGCAGTTAAGAGTTTTTTGAGCCTTGCGGGCTGCTTACATGGGGTAGAACGTAACATGCTACAAAAAATCTACAGAAAAAAATAAAAAAAATACTAACAGAAATGAAAGTGTGTTGTTATTTTGAGGTCGTAGAAGAGCAAAATAAATGAGGGGAAGCGGCATACGACGCCTCTATGTCTGGCATGAGCTCACTTGGCGCTTGTCATCGGGGAAAACTGAGAGTATGATGGGGGCAGACATGAATACATACAAGATTGCAGTTCTGGCGGGTGACGGTATCGGTCCCGAGGTTATGGAGCAGGCATTGCGCGTGCTGGATGCCGTTGAGGCGAAGTTCGGTTTTACCACTGAGCGTAGTGCGTGCTATGTGGGTGGTGCGGGTATTGATAACTGCGGCAAGGCTCTGCCGGCCGAGACTCTGGCAGCCTGCGAGGCGGCGGATGCCATATTGTTCGGCTCTGTGGGTGGCCCGAAGTGGGATACGCTGCCGCCCGATGAGCGCCCTGAGCGCGGTGCGCTGCTGCCCCTGCGCCGTCATTTCAAGCTGTATGCCAACCTGCGCCCCGGTATCTGTCTGCCTGAGCTGGTGGATGCCTCGCCCATCAAGAACAGCATCATCCCGCAGGGCTTCGACATCCTCTGCGTGCGTGAGCTGACCGGCGGTATGTACTTCGGTGAGCCCAAGTTCTACGGTGAGCGCGATGGCGAGATCGTGGCTCTCGATACCCTGTTCTACAAGAAGAGTGAGGTGGAGCGCATAGCTCACGTGGCATTCGAGGCTGCCCGCGGTCGCAGTGGCCGCCTGTGCAGCGTGGACAAGGCTAACGTGCTGGCCTCGTCGGTCATGTGGCGCGAGGTGATGAACGAGATTGCTCCGCAGTACCCCGATGTACAGCTCACCCACATGTATGTGGACAACGCTGCCATGCAGCTGGTGCGCAACCCCAACCAGTTCGATGTGATGGTGACTGAGAACACCTTCGGTGATATTCTGACCGATGAAATGGCTATTGTGTGCGGCTCGCTGGGTATGCTGCCCAGTGCCTCCCTCTGCAAGAACGGTGAGAGCACCTTCGGCTTGTATGAGCCCTCGGGCGGTTCTGCCCCCGATATCGCAGGGCAGGGGATTGCTAACCCGATTGCTCAGATTCTTTCCATGGCCATGATGCTGCGCTACTCCTGCCACGAGACCGCTGCTGCCGATGCCGTGGAGGCCGCTGTGCGCTCTGTGATTGCCGCCGGCTACCGTACCGGCGACCTGAGCACCGGTGCTGAGGGCGAAATCCGCGTGGGTACCGCCGGCATGGGCGACGCCATTATCGCCGCTCTCTGATAACGCTTTCAGAAATAGCAGGAAGGGCAATCCGGGTACCGGGTTGCCCTTCTTACATTTTACTTTACACGGGAAAAGGGCAATTTGTAGAAGTACGAGGGACGAATTTATGAGTTCCCGGCTTCGCGTCAGCCCTTTCGGGCTGCTTGCTACGCCGTGGCAGGCCGCGGGCTTTGCCCGCCGAATATCAGAACCCGCGCTTGCGCGGGTGGTATATGGTAGCCGGGCGGCGTACCTGTCTCGGCGTAGCCCCACAGGGGCGAAGACGGAAGCCCCCGGTCAGCAATGGAAAATATATTGGAACCCGCACAGGGTGCGGGTGGCATAAACGGTGGCTCTGATATAATGCGGTGAATACATGGCACCATTTTGTATCAACGGTTTATGCCACCCACACAAGTGTGGGTTCTCATAGTTTTTATCGGTTGACATGGGGCTTAAGCCCCATGCTCTCATATGTCACCCGCGCAAGCGCGGGTTTTAAAGTATGGCTCCCGTCTTCGGCTTCGCCTGGGGGCTTCTCGTTGATACGCCCACCTTGAACGCCGAGGCAGGCGCCGTTGGCTCGCTCCCCTACAAACATCAATTTGCTGCACTGCGAGCTTGCGAGCCGAATGTTCAATTTCAAAATCCAAAATTCAAAATCCAACTTTTCAACGGCCTTCGGCCGAGTGAAAAGCGGGCTTTGCCCGCGGTGAAGAACCGTGCTGCGCACGGTGGTGAAGAATGCGCTGCGCGCATGGTGAAGACCAAGGCTGACGCCTTGGGGATAGGTGGTCAAACTCCAATTTTACTGTCAAAATAGATCTAAACCTCTATTTGTTCCAACGCATGTTTTACTTTTTGAGCCAGACCAGCAGCAGTGCAATGTCTGCCGGGGTGATACCGGGTATGCGCGAGGCCTGCCCGATGGTGCCGGGGCGTATGCGGCTCAGGCGCTGGCGAGCCTCGGTTTTCATGGCGGGAATGGCATCGTAGTCGATATCGGCGGGTATGCGCTTGTCCTCCTGCCGCTGTATGCGCTCAGCAGTCACGCGCATGCGGTCGATATGGCCGGCGTAGACGACCTCGATAGCGATAGGTTCCCACAGGTCAGCGGGGAAGGTGGATTGTAAATCAGCGGGCAGGTTTTGCCATTCATTGCCGGGGCGACGCAGCCAGAGGTTGAGGTTCACCCCGGGTTCCACCTTGATGCGGTTGGTGAGCTCCACTCCCTGCTGAATGGCGCGCAGGCGCTCAGCGGCGGCGGCTCCGCGCTCCGGTGAGAGCAGCCCCAGCTTGGCAGCCAGCGGGGAAAGGCGCAGGTCAGCGTTGTCCTGCCGCAGCAGCAGGCGCATTTCTGCACGGCTGGTGAACATGCGGTAGGGTTCATCGGTGCCGCGGGTCACGAGGTCATCGACCATGACACCCAGATAGGCCTGGTCGCGGCGCAGAATGAGCGGTTGCCGCCCTTGCAGGGCCAGCATGGCATTGGCTCCTGCCAGTAGCCCTTGGCCGGCTGCCTCCTCGTAGCCGCTGGTGCCGTTAATCTGCCCGGCAAAGTACAGGCCGCGCACGCGCTTGGTTTCGAGGGTGGGGTGCAGCTCGGTCGGGGGCACAAAGTCGTACTCCACGGCATAGCCGGGGCGTATGAGCTCGGCATGTTCCAGCCCGGGTATGCTGTGTACGATATCCTGCTGCACCGAGAAGGGCAGGCTGGAGGACAGGCCGTTGAGGTAATACTCATCGGTACTGCGGCCCTCGGGTTCGATGAATATCTGGTGGCGTTCCTTTTCGGCAAAGCGCACGACCTTATCCTCAATACTGGGGCAGTAGCGGGGGCCGGTGCCCTCAATCACGCCGCCGAACAGGGGGCTGTACTGCAGATTGGTGCGTATGATGTCGTGTGTGCGCTCATTGGTGTAGGTGGAGCCGCAGGCCATTTGCCGCAGCTCAAAGTCAGAATCGGCCAGGTAGTTGAGCGTGCAATGGGGCTCGGTGGCGCGGCTCAGCACCTCGCGTGAGATATTGCTGAAGAGGGGTGGCGGTTCATCGCCCGGCTGCATTTCCAGGGAACCGAAGTCGATGGTGCTGCCCTTGATGCGCGGGGAGGTACCGGTCTTGAAGCGCGCAAGCGGGAAACCCAGTTTTGCCAGACAGGCCGATATACCCGTGGCTGCAGCACCCAGTCGCCCGCCGGGCAGGTGGTCCATGCCCACGTGCAGCAGACCTCGCATGAAGGTGCCGCTGCACAGCACTACGGCGCGGGCCGCTATCTTCTGTCCCCAAGTGGTGGTTACACCGGTTACCCGGCCGTTGTCTGTTACGATTTCCGCGGCATCCCCCTGCACAAGCTGCACACCGGGGGCTGTTTCCATAACCCATTTCATGCGGGCTCGGTAGGCGAGTTTGTCGCACTGGGCACGGGGGGCGCGCACGCTGGGTCCCTTGCTGGCGTTGAGCATGCGGAACTGGATGGCTGTGGCATCTGTATTGAGCCCCATGGCGCCACCGAGGGCATCGATTTCGCGCACGATATGCCCCTTGGCCAAACCGCCGATGGCCGGGTTACAGCTCATCTGGCCTATGGAGTCGAGGTCGTGGGTGATGAATGCTACACGGCCACCCAGGCGAGCGGCTGCGAGGGCGGCCTCAATTCCGGCGTGTCCGCCGCCGATAACGGCTATGTCGAATGTCTGGGACATGGGAAAACGGGTTCAGATATTACAGGGAGAGATTGGCTTCGGCTATCATCAGCAATCGGGCACATTCTGTGTGGCCATTCATTCTGGCATAGTTCAGCGGGGTGTTGTTGCTCATATCCTTCAGGTAGGGGGTGGCATGGGCATTCAGCAGTACTTTCACTGTATTGATATCTCCGTTTGCTGCCGCGGCATGAAGGGCAGTGCGCCCGGTGTTGTTCCTGTAATTGACCATGGCGCCGGCCTTGAGGAGCAACTGGGCACAGTATGCTTGGCTATGTGCGGCGGCTATGATGAGCGCTGTTTCGTTGTTTCGGTCTTTCCGGTCTACAGCTACGTTTGCTTTCAGCAGTAATTGCAGGCACTCCGCATGTCCCAACTTGGCTGCCAGGTGCAGCAGCGGGTGCGAATCGGTCGGGTTGGCACCCTTATTGAGCAGAGCCTGAGTGCAGAGGTGGTGGTTTTTCTGGACGCTCCAGTACAGCAGACTGCGCCCGCTGTTGTCAACTTCGTTCGGGTCGCAACCCTTGTCGAGCAGAAGTCGTACACACTCTGTATGCCCGTTGACGCAGGCACCGTAAAGAGGGCTCTGGCGTTTGTCTGATGTCGGCAGGGTTGCTCCGTTGTTGAGGAGAGCCCGCAAGCAGTTTGTATAGCCGCTTTCTGCAGCTTCGTGCAGCAATGTAGTGCCGTCTGCTCTTTCCTCATTCGGGTTTGCGCCGGCATCCAGCAGTGCAATCATACATTCCGGGCGGTTTGCCAGTATGGCCGCATGAAGGGCGCTTTCCTCGAGTTCCTCCGATTGCTGAACATCTGCTCCTGCTCTGATAAGAGTGAGCAAGGTTTGCATGCTCCCTTCCCTGACGGTGTCAATCATGACCTTTGTGTAGTTTTCGGGCATGATACGCCGCTTGCTCAGCTCGGTGGCTGCGTGGAGCATATCGGCACATTTTGTGTGGCTGTTATGCTGAGCTACTTCTTCAGGGGTATGTCCGGGGGAATTCCGGCTCAGGAAATCAGCTCCTGCTGCCATCAGCAAGCGCAGGCATTGATGGTGCCCGCCCGCAGCTGCGGCGTGAACAACTCCATCGCCGTTTTCTGTGCTTGCTGCAATGCTGGCTCCCGCAGCCAGGAGCGGCGCGATGACGAAGCTGCTGCCCTCTTGTGCTGCTGCCAGCAGGGGAGTAAGGCCCTTTTCATTGCGGGCGTTAACATTGGTTCCCGCCTGTAACAGGAGTGTTACCAATTCAGGGTTCCCCTCAATGATTGCCTGAAAGAGTGCAGATTCGTATTTGTCTTGGATTCCTCGTTGTCGCAGCGTGGCGATAGCCAGAATTCTGAGGATGTCGGAACATTCTGTTCCGTGGAGTTGTATGGCCGTTTGTCCTTCCGAATTGACAGCGGTTACATCGACCCCGTGAGTTATTAATTTTTGTATGAGTGAGGCGTCATCGCAGTAGATTGCCTGGTGCAGTGCCGTCTGGCCATCCGGGCCGATGACCAGGGCGTTCGCCCCTTTGTCGAGTAGATAATGCGCACAATCCGGGTGGTTATTCTTAAGTGATATGAGCAGGGGTGTCCAGCCGGTTGCTGATTTGATTTCCGGGTCAGCTCCCCCTTCCAACAGGGGGGGGACACAGGCAGAGTAGTCTGAATTGCAGGCTATGAAAAGCGCCGTTTGGCCGTTCCTGTTAACGGCGTCAATGGGGGCGCCGGCCTTTATCAATTCCTTTACGCAGTCGGTACGACCATATTCGCATGCTCTGTGCAGCGGGCTATCGCCTGCGGTGGAAATGACATCAGCTCGGGCTCCTGCAGCCAGTAATTGCTGCAGGATAGCGAGGTTGCCGTTTTTTGCTGCAATGAAGAGCGCCGTTTCTCCATTGGCTGTAGCGTGCACATCTGCACCCGCCTGCAGGAGCATGGCTACAGATTCCGTACTGTCGGAACCTGTGGCAATATGGAGGGGTGAGAGCTTATCTGTTTCCTGAGTGTTTGGTGATGCTCCTGCTGCCAGTAGCAACTTTATGCATTTCGGTTTATTGGCCTTTGTAGCTTCGCCCAGGGCAGTGATATTGCTCTTATCTGTTTTATGTGGGTCGGCGCCGTTGTCCAGCAGCAGCTGTACACAATCGCTATGCCCGCCCATTGCCGCCAGGTGCAGCGCAGTGTGGCCGTATGAGGCAACGGTGTGGATGTTGGCTCCGGCTTCGATGGATTGGCGCAGAAGTTCCGTATTGCCCTTTTCCGCTGCTTGCAGCAACTGTTCATCGGCAGGTGAACTTTCACGCCCTAGTTGATGCATTAACTGCGGTTGAGCTGCATTGGTTGCAGGCTTTTCGGTTCGGTGGGTATTGCTTGTCGGACGCTGAGGGTGCGGGGCTGAGCTTGGCAGGTACAGGAATGCCACCCCGGTTATAGCCAGCGTGCCTATACTGAGAATGACGATGTTGAGTGCAATTCTGGTGGAGCGATAGCGCATGAAGCGATATGTCAGGTGGCTGATATGGCTTTAGCTATGCATTCTGCCGCATCGGGGCGGGCCTGAGCTCGCATAGCCTCCTCCATGGCCGTGCGAGCGGCATCGTTCATGATGGTTCCATGCACGAAGTCATGGACTTTATCGACTGTCAGTTCAGACTGTTGGTACATGACTGCAGCTCCGGCGTCGATGAACACCCGGGCATTGAAACTCTGATGGTCGTCTGCTGCAAAGGGGAAGGGTACCAGCAGGCAGGCCTTGCCGATAAAGGAGAGCTCAGTGAGGGTGGAGGCCCCGGAGCGGGCAATCACGCCGTCTGCTGCGGCATAGGCGGCAGGCATGTCGGAGCAGAAGCCGATTACGGTGATGTTGGGAGCCCCTGCAGCAAGTCCGCTTACTCGCTCATAATCCAGACGGCCGGCAATCACAAAATAGTGAACCTCGGGGTCGGCCTTGGCAGCATCGATGAGCAGGCTGTTGAGATTGCGTGCCCCCTGGGAGCCGCCTGTTACCAGAATGACGGTTTTATCCTGCGGCAGACCGAGCTTTTCCCGGGCTTCTTCCCGGCCGGGAAGGTGGCGTAGTTCATCGCGCACCGGGGTGCCGGTTACGATGCAGCGATGTCCTCCGAAACGGGCAACTGCTTCCTTCAATCCGACCATAACGGCTGTACACCAGCGTGCTGTCAGTCGGTTTGATTTGCCGGGCATAGCATTGCTCTCGTGTACGTAAGTGCGTAGCCCCATGTAGTGGCCTGCCATGACGGGCGGCAGTGAGGTGAAGCCCCCCATGCCGATGACGACGTCGGCCTGCTCCTTGCGAATGATGCTGCGGCAGGTCAGCCAGGAGCGCAGCATTTTCCACAGAAAGCCGGGCATTTTCGGGGAGAGTGTAGCGGGCTTGGCTATGGCCTGTACGGTGTGGAACTTCAGGTCGCCGTATTTGCGTGAGGCCTCGGCATCCACCTCTTTCTGCGAAATAAGCAGCACGGGGTTATGTCCCATGCTGCGTAATTGCTGAGCCACGGCAATGCCGGGGAAAAGATGCCCGCCGGTACCACCGCAGGCAATGATAACGTTGAGAGCTTTGTTCATGGCTTATTATTTTCCTGTAATCTGCGGGCGGGCCAATAGACCTCCCTCTTGATTGGAGTATGTCGCTGTATACTGGTTAGCAGTCCGATGGCAGCTATGGTGAATACCAGATTGGTGCCACCGTAGCTGATAAAGGGTAAGGGCAGGCCGGAGTTGGGTAACAGGGAGGTGACCACCATCATGTTGAGCATAGCCGGCCAGAAAATGGTGCACACCAGCCCCGTTGCCAGCAGGCGGCCGAAGGTGTCGGTTATCTGTAGCGCCAGTACAATGCCTGACAAGGTAAGCACTGTGAAGAGAATCAGTACGCCGGCGGTGCCGACCAGCCCCCATTCTTCACCCACTTCGGCAAATATAAAGTCGGTATGTGCAAAGGGCAGGTTGCCGAACTTTTCAATTCCATCACCCAATCCCACGCCGGTTATACCGCCGCGAGCCAGTGCCAATATGGCAATCCATTGCTGGCGCCCGGCTTCCCGACTGTATTTTTCGGGGTCGAACCAGGCATAGATTCGCTCCAGTCGGTTGGCACTGCCGGTGGCCTGGTCGAACAGAACCAGTGCTCCCAGCAGAAAGCAGAGAAAGAGCACCCAGGTTCGCACTCCCGCAACGTACATAACACAGAACCCAGACATGGCCAGAGCGGCAGCTGTGCCCATATCCTTTTCCACCAGAATGAGCAGGAGGGGTATGCCGAAAATGATACCCGGTGCAATGAAGCCCCGCCAGAAAGTTCCCGACATTTCTCGGTGAGTGGTATACCAGTGAGCCAGGCAAATCATGAGTACACTTTTGGCCAGCTCGCTGGGCTGAAAGCTCATGAACCCGAGGTTAATCCAGCGGTTCTCACCGTTGATGTTCATGCCTACAATGGGCAGAAAGCAACAAATCAGCAGTATAACTGTAAACCACCACATCGGCTTTATGAATCTGCGCAGAATGTGGTAGTCTATGCAACTGATAGTCAGTGCTAAGCCAAGCCCTAACAGAGCAAACTGGCTCTGTTTTCTCAGGAAAGTGGCCGGATCCTCGCCCTCGCCCACCGGTGCACACAGTCCGGTACTGGCCACCATCATAATACCCAGAATGAGCAGGGTAATGAAGCAGAACCAGATACAGATGATACTAATGCGGGTGGACATGGAGCAGAAATCGTGAATTCTGATTAGTTGGCAATACGCAGGGTGTCACCTACACGGATTTTGCCTTCGTTTCCCTTGGCGATATTGTTGAGCTGCATGAGCTTGGCCACGGTGGTCTTGTGCTTGCGAGCGATACGGGCCAGGGTATCACCACGCTTAATGGTATAGAGCTTGGCTGCCTCTGTTGCGGCGGCCGCAGCCTGCTGTGCAGCAATCTGACGACCGGCGGCGGAATCTGCACTTACGGGGATATTCAGATAGGTGCCGCAAATGATGTTGTTGTTGCGGATGTTCGGGTTAGCCTTGCGTATAGCGGCGACTGTTACCTTGTGCTGAGCAGCTATACCGTAAAGGGTATCACCCGTTGCCACAAGGTGTTTTACTGTCGCCTGCTGTACCGGAGCTGCGGGAGCCGGAGTTTCAACAACAGGAGCAGGTGTTTCAACAGGCTCAACTGCAACCTCTTCAACAACAGGAGGTGTCACAATTTCCGGTTCGGTAGCTACCACGGCCGGTTCAGCCTGAGCCGGTGCCTGAGTGATGTGGCCGGTCGCGGCAACCTCAGTGCGAACCGGGTTGGCTACAGGGCCATCTACAGGCTGGGGAAGTACATCGTTGACAGGTGCTGCCGGAGTGGCCGGTGCAACCGGTGCAGGGGGGGCTGTGAGGGTGGCCTCGGCTATGGGGCCGGCCTCGCCCGACTTAATTTTACCGCGTAGAATCACACCACCGATAACGATGAGGTGAATGAGCAACAGCCCAACAATGAGTCTGACGATTGTGGTGCTGTTGTGGCGGTCTTCCACCAGCCCCATATTGCCATGGTACTTGAAGGTTTTGTTGATGAATGTGCGGATGAAATGTTTCTTAGGCTTCACACGAGCCATGTCTGAGTTGCGGAAAGTAGAGGATTGACGCTTCATAAATGGATACAGGGGGGAATGAGATTAAAGATTGAGAGTTTTGAGAACTGCTGCGCGGAAGCACTCGCCACGCTGAACATAACCGGTAAACTGGTCGAAGGAGGAGGTGCCGGGGGAGAAGAGTACCACATCGCCGGACTTAGCCTCACGGGCTGCTGCGGCCACTGCCTCCTGCACGGTTTCTACACGGATGGTGCGACATACGGGCGAGAATGTTTCCTCGAGCTGTCCTGCAATCTGTCCAAAGACGACACAGCAGCGAGCCTTCTCTGCCAGCATGGGGTTGATGGCGGTGTAGTCCAGCCCCTTGTCTTTACCGCCGGCAAGCAGTACGATGGGGCGGGTCTGGGAACGGACTGCAGCCTCGGTGGAGTGCAGGTTGGTGCTCTTGGAGTCATTGAGCCACAGTACGCCATCCATCTCGGCTACGGTTTCGCAACGGTGCCCGGGAGGACTGAAGCTGCGGAGCCCGGCGGAAATCGAGGCATCGCTCAGGCCGACAGCACGGCAGGCCAGAGTGGCAGCCATGGCGTTTTCGGCATTGTGGGCCTGCTCCAGTGTGGTGCCACGCAGTTGAGTGAGGGGTGTTTCTCCCTCCATGATGTAGCCGTCCTTGTAGGAAAGCTGACCACTTTCGCTGACAGAGGAGAATTCGGCCACGCGGGGCTTGAGGCCGGGCAGGTTTTCGCCCACTCGCACAATAGCCAGCTGCTCTTCGCTCATGTTTTCGAACACACGCAGCTTGGCATTGAAGTAGTCCTCAACCTTGGTGTAGCGATCCATGTGGTCGGGGGCGAAGTTCAGCCAGATTGCCACCTCGGGGCGGAAGTCGATGATGGTCTCCATCTGGAATGAGGAAACCTCGAGCACTGCGAACTCAGGCTGCTCGGGCAGCATGGCCAGTTCGCAGAAGGGATACCCGTAATTACCGCATGCCTTGGCTGTGTGACCGGCCTGCAGCAGAACATGCTCCAGCAGGGCGGTCGTGGTGGTTTTGCCGTTGGTGCCGGTGATGGCGATGATGCGGCCACTATAGTAGTGATAGCCCAGCTCAATCTCACCGATAAGGGGTGCGCCGGCGCAGGTGAATGCCTGAGTCCACGGAATGTCGGCCTCAATGCCGGGGGAGAGTACTACGAGCTCAGCTGCAAAGGATTGGGCGTCAGTTTCGCCGGCCCCGGGAACGAAGTTGAGGGCCGTGTCTGCGCAGGTGGCCTGCGGGTTACTGTCGAAAATGCACACCTCGCCGGCACCCCTGGCGAGAGCCAGACGCGCGGCGGCCACACCACTGCGGCCGCAACCGAGAACTGCTACTTTTTTACCGGTGAGATTCATGGTCGATGAGGGTGGGTGATTGTACTATATTTTAGTGTCCCAGGCAAGAGAAAAAGAGCAGTATTCCGACAAATGCCAGAATAGCCGCGACAATCCAGAAACGGACGCAGACCTGAGTCTCACTCAGCCCACCCTTCTCGAAATGGTGATGGATGGGGGCCATGCGGAAGATGCGGCGACCCTCACCGAACTTGATGCGGGTAAACTTAAACCAGCCCACCTGAATCATGACGGAAAGAGCCTCGGCCACAAACACGCCGCCAATGACGACCAGTATCAGCTCCAGGCCGCTGCAAACACCTATGGTGCCCAGCGCGCCACCCAATGCCAGAGAGCCCGTATCACCCATGAAAACACGGGCAGGATTGCAGTTGAACCACAGAAAACCGGCGCAGGCTGCGATAATCGGCAGCAGATACGTGGGCAGGTTAATGCCCCCCGGTACGAATGAGCAAATGGCACAGAATGCAAGTGCCGCAATAATCATGCAGCCGCTTGCCAGACCATCGAGCCCGTCAGTAAGGTTGACGGCATTGGAAGTGCCGATGATGACGAGGATGGCCAGAGGGATGAAGCCCCAGCTGATATTGAGCAGGCCGTAGAAAGGCACATAAATGTCGCACACATCGGGGCAGGCAGAGTACAGGTAGAAGGCACAACCGGTGGCGGCTATGAACTGAAGGGCAATTTTGAACCAGCCGCTTACACCATCGGTGCTCTTTTTGGTAATTTTGGCATAGTCATCCAGAAAGCCGAGGAATGCTGTAATGAGGGTGACGATGATGCAGCACTGAATGCGAGGGTCGGTCAGGTCGCACACCAGAAGAGCGGTGAGCAGTACCAGACCGATGAGCATGAGCCCGCCCATGGTGGGGGTGCCGACCTTGCTGCTGTGCTCGGGGGCAAGCACGCCCTTGCGAGCCTCGCGAATGGGCTGGCCGGCCTTCATGGCGCGCAGTACGGCTATGAGTTTCGGGCCGATGACAAGTGACCCTGCAAAGGGGATAACCATAGCCAGAATGGTCAGAAGTTCAGGGGAAATGACAGAGAATAACATAACTTACTTGGTGGGTTTGAGAGTGGGGAAAAGTTCGTACATGGTATGTTCCATGCCGGCGGAGCGGGAGCCTTTGAACAGGATGGCATCCCCCGGTTCAATCATGCGGCGCAGGGCGGTGGCTGCCTCATCGGCCGTGCTCACCAGCATGGCCGGTATCGTTTCGGCGGCGGCCTCGCACAGAGCCAGTGTTTCGGCACATTCGGGGCCGACTACGACAACGGCTGTGTAACCCAGCCCGGCGGCACACATACCTACCTCTGCATGGGCGGCTATACCGCCCTCGCCCAACTCGCCCATTTTGCCCAGCACGGCAAAGCAGCGTTTGGGGCCACGCAGGGCGGCCACGGTATGAAGGGCGGCTTTCATGCTCTCGGGGTTGGCGTTGTAGGTGTCGTCTACAACGGTGAATCCGTCGACTTCTTTACAACCCAGACGCCCCTTGGTGAGAGCGGCAGCGGAAAGTCCGTCGGCAATCTGTTGCAGGGTGCAGCCGAGTTTCCATCCGGCGGCAGCGGCCAGCAGGCTGTTGCTCACCATGTGAGCACCGGGGACGGGCAGGTTTACTCGTACCTCGCCCACGCCCTCAATGTGCAGGTCGTAGCTGCTGCCTGCCGTTGTGGAGCGAACGTTGAGAGCTCGAACAGGGCTTTCGCAGCCGCCGACGGGCAGGGGGGTGGCTTTCGTACTGGCTGCAATGGTGGCGGCAAAGTCATCTGTTGCCGGGTAAATCATGTACCCCTCCTCGGGCAGGGCTCGGGCGACGGTGCACTTCTCTTCGGCAATAGCCTGTCGCGTGCCGAGGTACTCCAGGTGGGCCGAGCCAATGGTGGTGATGATACCAATCTGCGGTTGGGTCATGCGGCAGAGCGGGGCAAGCTCGCCGGCATGGTTCATGCCCATTTCCCATATGGCGGCTTCGGTGCCTTTTTCTGCGCTGAGAATACTCAGCGGCGTGCCGATGTGGTTGTTGAGGTTGCCCTTGGTGGCAATGGCATTGAAACGCTGTGAGAGCACCGACAGGCACATGTCCTTGGTGCTGGTCTTGCCGCTGGAGCCGGTAAGCCCCACCACATGCAGCGGTGCCAGCTGTCCGCGCCACCACAGTGCAAGCTCCTGCAGGGCAATCAGTGTATCGGGTACCAGTATGACTGTGCAGGCCGGGTCATAGCTGCCCACCAGTCGGCTCACAATCACTGCTGCAGCATCGGCCGAGGCGGCAGCGGCAAAGTTGTTGGCATCGAACCGCTCGCCGCTCAGTGCCAGGAAAATGCTGCCGGGTACTACTGCGCGGCTGTCGGTGGTAAGCCCGGCTGTGATGTCACGGGTACCCATGGCCACGGCCTGACCGGCGGTGGCGGAAATGAGGTCACTGATGGCGATGCTCTGCATGGTGCGGGGTGGTTATTTCTTGCCTTCGGGTTTACGGGAGGGGACGCTGCGCCCCTCGGGGTTTTTCTCCTCGTAGTATTTGTGTACCACGGCAGAGTCCGAGAAGGTGATGGTCTCGTCCGCAAAAATCTGGTAATTTTCGTGCCCCTTGCCGGCTATGAGGATGCAGTCACCGGGACGTGCGTTCTCAAGGGCGGCGCGAATAGCCTCCTCTCGGTCGGTAATGCGGTGCTGCTTCTCCTTGGGGATACCGGGCATGATGTCGTCGATAATCTTCTCGGGGTCTTCGGAGCGGGGGTTATCGCTGGTGACGATACACACATCGCTGTAGCGGGCGGCTGCCTCGCCCATGAGCGGGCGCTTGGTGGTGTCGCGGTCACCGCCGCAACCGAACACGGTGAACACACGCCCCTGACGGCAGAGTTGCTTCATGGTGCGGCACACGTTCTCTACGGCATCGGGAGTGTGGGCGTAATCCACAAAGCACTGCACGTTGTTCACACTGCTCACCAGTTCCATGCGGCCGGGTACTTGCGGTGACTGTGCCAGGCAGGAGATGGCGTCGCGCACATTGATGCCGGCCGAAACGGCACCGGCCAGTGCTGCCAGACTGTTGCTGAGGTTGAACTCGCCGATGAGCGGAGTGCGCACCAGGTAAATTTTGCCTTGATAGTGCAGTTCGTACTGGCTGCCTTTCAGAGAAACTAAGCGAGGTTCGGCGCGGAAATCGGCATCCTTTGCCAGACCGAAAGTGCGCACGCGCATGATGGGGCGCAGCTCATCTGCCAGACGGCGGCCGTATTCATCGTCTATATTGATGACGGCTGTGGCCTTGGGGGCTCCGCCGGTAGCCATGCCGGTAAAGAGGAGTTTCTTGGCCTGATAGTATTCCTCCATGTCACCGTGGTAGTCCAGATGATCCTGAGTCAGGTTGGTGAAAATACCCACGCGGAATTCACAACCGGCGGTGCGCTGCTGGTGCAGCGCGTGGGAGGATACCTCCATAGCGCAGGCGCGGCAGCCGTTCTTCACCATATCTGCCAACATGGTCTGCAGTTCGGCGCAGCCCGGAGTGGTGTTGTGCGAGGGCTGGCGCTGAGCTCCGTCATCGTACAGAATGGTGCCGATGAGGCCGGCCTTCTGCCAGGTGGCGCGGAAGATTGCGTTGGTGAGGTAGCTGATGGTTGTCTTGCCGTTGGTGCCGGTGACACCAAGCAACACGAGCTGCTGGCTGGGAACACCGTTCCAGGCGCTCATGAGCAGACCGTCAGCCAGGTGGCTGTCAGTCACCTGAACCCAACATACCCCGGCTTGAGTTGCTGCGGTAGGGCAGGGGGTCTCTGCCACGATAGCAACGGCACCGGCAGCAATGGCGCTGTCAATGGCGCTGTGACCGTCAAACTGTGTGCCCTTCACGGCCACAAAACAGCTGCCCGGTACCACGCGGCGGCTGTCGTCTGTCAGCAGGGTGAGCGGCTTGTGGAGTTTGCCTGTCACCACGGCTCCGGGGAGCACTGAGAAGAGTTGTTTGCTGTTCATGTCTGTTGTGTGTGCTGGGGTGAATATGCGGGGTTATTTTTTCGGGGCTTCGCCGTTTTTTTCGGCCAGGTATTTTTCGTAAGCTTCGGGGTCGCTTGGCTGCAGGTTAAGGACTTTGATGAACTCTTCGGCCGCTGCACGGAATATCGGGGCTGCTACGGTACCGCCGCCGGCATTGCAATCGCGGGGATTCGGTTCGTCAATGACCGTCATGACGACCAATCGAGGATCATCGATGGGAAGTATGCCGGCAAAGGATACGGTGTAGAGGCCCTCATAGTATCCTACGCCACCGGCTTTCACTTTCTTCGCAGTGCCGGTCTTGCCACCGATGCGGAATCCCGGAATGGCGGCCTGGGTGGCAGTGCCTCGACCGGCGGGGCCTTTCTTCTCGGTCACACTCTCGAGCGCGCCGCGTATGGCGCGAGCTGTGCCTTCGGACATAACCCGGCAAACAGTCTGGGGTTTGCACTCATCGTACACAGTACCGTCGGCGGCGATGATGCTGTCAATCAGACGCGGCTTCATACGTACACCACCGTTGGCAATGGTGGCATAGACCATGGCCATGTGCAGGGGGGATACAGAGACTGAGTACCCGTAGGCAATACGGGAGAAGTTGACGATGTGGTTACCATTGGCCAGCTGGCAGGACCCGCCGCTGGGCAGGTCTATACCGGCGCTCTGGGTAAGTCCGTAGCGCTCGACATACTCCTTGTACAGCGGCCATTTGCAGGCCATAGCCACACGGGCTGCACCGGGGTTGCTGGATTTCTTGAGCATCTGCCCCACGGTGAGTACACCGTAGTTGAAGCGCCCGTCGTTGATAGCCTTGCTACCGCCGCCCACTGAGAACGGCTGGCAACTTACATAGGAGTTAATGCCCATGACACCGTTATCCACAGCAGCCGTGACGGCTACCACCTTAAAGGTGGAACCCGGTTCATAGCGTGCCTGGCAGGCAAAGTTGAAGTCACCCGTAATGGGGTTCCCTTTTTCATCTTTCAGGCTGCCGCGTTTTTTAGTGCCATCATGGGTGATGACTTCTTTAGTGTTGAGGTTGATGGCAGGACGACTGACCATAGCCAGTATGTCGCCGGTTTTGGGGTCTACCACAATCATGCAACCTCTTTTGGCGCGGTAGTGGCGCATGCCCTTGTCGAGGGTCTGCTCGCAGATAGTCTGCAGACGCATGTCGATGGTGAGCCGCAGGTTCAGGCCGTGTTTGGGGGCCAGATAGCGGTCGTCTTCATTGGGCAGCACCAGGCCGCGGGCATTGTGGCGGTACTCTCTCAGTCCATCGGTACCGGCCAGATAGCTGTTAAACACGCCTTCCACGCCACCGGTGCCGTTGTTGTCGGCATCCACATAACCTATTACATGGCTGAGCATATCGGGCACCACGTAGCTGCGGCGCAGATCGCTCTGCACGATAACACCGTGTACATGGGCTTTCTTAAGTGCCTCTTTAATCTGGTCGGCGCATTCCAGACTCAATCCACGGGCAAGCTTAATCTGCTGGCGGTAGCGGCGTTTCTTTTCGCCGCGGGCCTCGGCTTCCCTGTTGAACTCCTCAACCTCAGGCTGAGCAATCATGCGAATGATGTCATCCTTGGTCACATAGCGCACACGTACCTCAGTTTTGGCGTCAATCACGGTCGTTTTGCCGCGGTGGGTGACTGTGCGCTCCGGCTCAAGCTCCACGGTCTCCTTTATCTCTATATCTTTAATGTAGGGGTGAATGATTTCTGCTACCAATTGGTCGTGTGCTCGAAAAAGGGCTGCGCACTTTTCGGGATCGTATTCGCTCTTTGGGTCAGGTTTTTCGTTGCTGAGCATGGCTTGGCGGCGCATTTCAGCGCGCTCTTCTTTGCTCATTTCAATTTTGGCGAGCTCCATGAGGTCGCTGCGCGCCTCGGCATACATCCTGCGTCGCTTGACCGGGTCGGTTTCGTTTTTCCACTTATCGGTATGGCTGATTTGGTTGTAGGCCAGACCGTAGACGACAAGGGTGAGGTTGCGCAGGTGGTAGCGGTCGCCGATGAGTTCCGCAGACTGAATGTTGTTGGTCAGTGGCTCCTCGTTCCTGTCCATGATAACGCCGCGCTCAGCCGGTATGCGCTCGCGTTCAATAAGTTCTTCAGCCGCAATCTGACGGCGATTGTCGCTGTCTACAACCTGCAGCTCTACCAGTCTGACGGCAATCAGGCTTGAAATCCCCATGATGACCACGCAGAGCCAGAGACAGCGGCCGGCAAATGGTACTTTGGTTTTCATGGATGATGATGTTATCGGGGGGGGACAGGGGCTTTCTGCCGGATAAGATTAACGTGCCGCAGTCGCGCTTGCGTGGTTCATATCCCTTTCGGAACGGGCGAACTCAATCTGATGGCGAGAGATGGTGTGCAGAGTGGACTGGTCGGCCAGCAGGCGTGTGCGCATGGCCCAGCGATTGGTCTGGGAGTTGATTTTGGCACGGTACTGGTTGGCGGACATACGGCAGACTGCAATTTCGCGCTCGAGCTTATTGATTTCAGTTTTGATAGCCACCTGCTGGTTCTTGAAGTAGGCGTAGGCTACTCCACTGGCGGAGGTGATGATGGCAAAAGCGACCATCCACATAAGGAAGGTGATGCTGATGCGACCGGCGAAACGAGAGTAAAGTGTGCGAGACATGGCGAGATGATGAGGAAAGTGAGAGTGAACGGTCAGAGCTTTTCGATAACTCGTAGCTTAGCGCTGCGGGAACGAGGATTGGCAGAGAGCTCCTGCTCTGTCGGGGTGATAGGTTTGCGGTATACTAAGCGCGCGGCGTAGGCCGGGTTCGGACGGGGTGCCGGCCATTCCGGGCGGTCAATCTCGGGCTTGCAGACAAGCTCGAAGTAACGCTTGACAGCGCGGTCTTCCAGGCTGTGAAAGGTGATAACAGCAAAGCGCCCGCCACTCTTGAGCATGCTCAGGCCACTCTGCAGCAGGGCATCGAGAGCCCCCAGCTCATCGTTAACGGCTATGCGCAGTGCTTGGAAACTGCGGGTGGCGGGGTGCTGCTTGCCCTTGCGGGGAAGTACAGTGGCAATGAGGTCTGCCAGCTGCGTGGTGGTGGTGATGGGGGCTTTGGCGCGTTCCTGCACAATGCGGCGGGCAATGGCGCGGCTGGCTCGCTCCTCGCCGTACTGCCACAGGATGTCGGCGATTTCGCTCTCGGCGGCAGTATTGACGATATCGGCTGCGCTGCGGGGGGCAGAGGGGTTCATGCGCATGTCCAGCGGCCCTTCATGCAGGAAGGAGAAACCGCGCTCTGCACAGTCGACCTGAGGGGAGGATATGCCGATGTCGGCCAGCAGGCCGTCCACCTGTTCCACACCGTGTTTTCGCAGCATTTCTGCAGCGTTGCGGAAATTGCCGGCCACTACATGCAGGCGCTCCCCGAACTCTGCCAGACGGGCTTTGGCTGCGGCACGGGCTGAAGGGTCCTGATCAATGCCCCACACCTCGGCACCGGCTTGCAGCAGGCGCTCTGTGTGGCCACCGCCACCCAGCGTGGCGTCGACCAGCACCTTCCCTTCTGCGGGCTGCAGTGCCTCCACGGCCTCGTTGAGCAGCACGGTGACGTGGTGGAACTCACCCGAAGTGTATCCGGGTGTATCGGCTTCATCATCGCTCTCGCAGCGGCTCTCCTGCTGCCAGACGGAGGCCTCGGCAGCGGTCATAGCCTGCACAATGGGCTCGCTGCACCAGCTCATGCCGGGAGTGGCGGACTGCCAGTGGTTCAGCATGTCGCTCATGCTCTCTTCACCCAGCATCTGCATGAGGATTTCGGCTGCTGCTGTGCCCAGTCGATAGGCCAGTACGGCATCGTGCGCCTGCAGGGCTTCGCCCAGCGCCTCTGCGCGCGCGAAAGAAAAGGCTGCTCGCTCAGTCTGTGCCAACGGTTCTTCAATCATCTTGACAGTGAGGGCTTTGAGCTCGTTCTCAAGCTGCCCGAGCAGCCCTCGGGAGCCCTTGATGCCTGCGTCCCTCATACGGCTGAGTAATGTCCGGCGCTGGGCTGCCCATTCCGCCAGTTGCTCTGAGGGCAGGGCACTCGGCTCCCACATGAGCACCCGGTAACAGGTGCCCTGCGGTTCGGTGGTTTTCGCCCGGGTTATGGATGTGGCGGGGTTCATCAGAGCATGCGGAATTTCTTGTTGAGCGAGCTTTCCTTGGCGGCTTTCTGTTCAGTATCGGCGTCGAAGTCGGCGGAGTTCCATATTTCGAAGTGCATGGTGCGACCCACGAGCCTGGCATATTCTCCCAGCTTCAGTCTGTCTCGCTGTTGCTTGGGTATGAGCAGCTTGCCCTGAGTATTTACCTCAGTAACAAAGCTTTTGCCAGCTATGTCGCCGATGAACTCATCGACGTCACCCATCTCGTAGCCATCTGCCAGTGCTCGCTCCCGGATTTCGTGCAGCTTTTCAGCAAAGCTCTCGTGCGTAAAGCACTTAATCACCTTGTATTTCTGATTACTGCTACTGCTATCCAGCAGAACCAGCTCCTGACCGAAGATTGCACGCCAGCCCGCCGGAATCGCCACTCGATTTTTGGGATCCAGCTTGTGGGCATAGTTGCCCATAAACATGACTTTTGGTGCAGCTTCGGTCATTTTGGTACACTTCGCGCTACACATAGTACACTCCAATACACCAAAAATGTCAATCCAAATTTTGAAAATTCTGGAAAAAAATGCGTTCGCAACAGGTAAACGCATGTAAGTGGGCAGAGGGGGCGAGGGGAGTGTAACAGAAAATGCCGATGGGTGCAAGAAAAGAAAGATTGCATGTGTGCAAAAAATAGGCTAGAATAAGCGTGCAATGCTCAGAACGAAGCTTTATTACACACTCGTTTTATTAGCCGCCGCTTTTTACTCAGGGGCTGAGGCTCAGGATGTCGCGACATTTGAAATGCCTCAGGATGACTATGCTGAGACAGTAGATGAAGATGTGGTGGAAACCGTGAATCTGGGTGGTGAGGATAATGTTCAGGATGGCCGCGGTGGCGTGGGGCAGGCCGATAGCTATGAGCAGACGGCAGATCCGGACTCCCCGCTGAATGTGAACACCGAGGGTATTGGCAGTGACGATGATACCCCCGTGGTTGCTCCGGGGATTAAACCGGTTGTTCCTGTCGACGACGTTGCTGAGCACGACCCATCGCGTGTAGCGTATGCGCGTACTCGGCGCAACGCGCGCACCATGTCACTTACCATCCCCGGCCCGCGTGGATTGATAACTGACCGCAACGGTGAGGTGCTGGCAAGTTCTGAAGTGGCATACCAGCCAACCATTAATTTCGGGCAGCTCGATAAGGATGACGATGAGTCTGTGCTGGCTGTGGCTCGAAAGGTGATGGCTGAGTATGAGGCCGCCGGCCTGAAAATCAGTGATAAGAGTGACGAGCAACTTCTTTCCCACTATCGGCACCGCAGGTGGATTCCTCTGAGTGTCGGTCCGGTGGTGAGGGCAGCCGAAGTAAAGAAGATAAAGAGCCGGCTTGATGGCATAGAAAAAGGTTGGATGATGCCCCTCTACATTCGCCGCTATCCGGAGGGCGAAAGTGCCGGGCACATTATCGGCTATACCGGTGTGAAGGCTAAGTTGCCCACGGGGCCTATTAACCACAATGACCCGATTTTTGAACGTCAGGAGGGGCGTGCCGGGCTGGAGTCGAAGTTCAACAAGCAGCTGACCGGGCGCCCGGGGCTCTGGCGATTGATGTTCGATGAGAGTGGAAAGAAGATACTCGATGAACACCAGGTGAAACCCCGTCCGGGTGGTACGGTGGTGACAACTCTCAATCTTGCCTGGCAAAAGGCTGCCGAGGAATCTCTGCGTCGCAACACGCTGGGGCGTGGTGCCTTTGTCATGATTGATGTACACACCGGTGAGGTGCTGGTCATGGCCTCCGTCCCCAATTTTAATCCCAATACCTTCATTCCTGCTATTTCTCAGAAGGATTACGATGCCCTGAGAAATGATGAGAATAACCCGCTGGTATCCCGCGCCTTTGCCGGTGTATATCCTCCCGCTTCGACATTCAAGACTATTACGGTGGCGGCCGGTTTGCATCTGGGCATTATTCGGGAGGATACGTATATTAACTGCCCCTACAGCATACGTATCGGCGGGCATACGTTCAAGAACCACAGTAAGTTTGCCGGCAGCATTAACTGCACGACCGCTCTCTCTGTTTCCAATAACCCCTTTATGTACCAGATTGCGGCCACTCGCGAGCCGCGAATCGGTGCGGAGCGACTGTGTGCCTACGCCCGGCGCTTCGGTTACGGTTCGACGTCCGGGCTGCCCATTGCTGACAAGGCGGGCAACGTGCCCGATGAGTCGTGGATGTTCCGCAACTACTCCCGTGGTTTCATGCAGGGAGATGCCGCCAACATGTCCATCGGTCAGGGTCCCCTACTGGCCACGCCGCTTCAGGTAGCTCATGCCATGGCCGGTATAGCCAACGGTCAGTACCTGCCCAAACTGCACCTTGTGAGGCAGATGCTCGATATAGACGGCAATGTGGTTTATCAGTTCAATCCCTCGGTGCAGTCGAACCTGCGCGATATGACCGATGCTCTGGCTGTTGTGCGCCGTGGTATGCGCGCGGTGGTGTACAATGGTTCCGGACGTCGAGCCGCTCTCAGTTATACCGACAATGCCGGTAAGACCGGTACGGCTCAGTGGGGGCGCCCGTCAGATGACTGCCGATTGGCCTGGTTTGCCGGGTTCCTGCCTGCCGATAATCCCCGTTTTGCCTATGCTGCTCTTTATGAGGGTAAGCCGCACCAGCGTATTTCCGGCGGTCGTATGGCCGCTACAATTGTGAAGAGTTTCTTCGAGTCTATCAAGCCTGATATGGAGCAGGCTCTGAAAGCCCCTACACGCTCACTTGATGGCTCAACGACAGATGCCCCCATGTCTGAGGAAGAGCGCTTTGCAGCCGAGGCCGAGGCCGCGGCCAATGCCCAGCGCAAGGCAGATGAGGCCCGCCGTCGTCAGGAGGCCGAGCAACGCCACCGTCAGAGCGGGTGGGATGACGGTCGCTCCCGCCATTAATGTACCTCAGTTACAGCCCCTCCTCAGGACTGCGGTTGGGGAAGGGCTGTTGGGTTACAGGAACTCGCGCGGTGCTGCTGCCGGTATGGCGTACATGAACCTGGCCCCGTAGTATTTTGCGGTTACGCGCGAGTCGAGCAGGGTAATGATGCCGTGGTCGGTCTTGCTGCGGATGAGGCGGCCGATGCCCTGTCGGAACTTCAGCAGGGCTTCCGGCAGGGAGTAGTCGCGGAAGGAGTTGCCACCGCGGGCGGTGATGTCTTCCATACGAGCCTCGGTGAGCGGGTTGGTGGGGGATTCAAAGGGAATTTTGGTGACAATGACGTTGGAGAGTGCCTCGCCGGGCACGTCAACCCCGGTCCAGAAGCTGTCTGTCCCCAGCAGTACACTGCCGATGTTCTGTCGGAAGTCGCGCAGCATACGCGAGCGGTCTTGCCCGTCGCCCTGTACCAGCAAGGGCCACCCACGCTCGGTGCAGTAGGGACGCAGTAAGCCCGCCATGCGGCGCATGAGGTTGTAGCTGGTAAAGAGCACGAAGGCACGCCCCTCGCTTTCTTCCAGCGAGCGGGTTACCCAGTCAAAGAGGGCGGGCACGTAGGTGTCTTCCTCCGTAGCCGGAGGAGGTGGGGGCATGCTGCGCGCTACGATGACTCGCATCTGCTCCGCAAAGTTGAAGGGGCTGCCAATCTGCAGTGTTTCGGCGCTCTCGGCGCCGACGCGACCGGCAAAGTAACCCATGCCACGGTCACCGGTGGAGAGGGTGGCACTGGTGCATATACAGGTGTTGCCTGTCTCGAAGAGTTTTTCGCGCAGCAGGTCGGCTACGTTGATGAGGGCTGAGCGCAGGGTTGTGAATTGGCGCTCCTGACCGCCGGTCTCTGCCCAGTAGACGGCGGTGTCGGCATTGGTGAGTTGAGTCAGTTCCTTTGCCGCAGCTCTGTAGGCACACAGGCGGGCCTGTACGTCCTGCAGTTCGGCGCGGGTGAGCTCGTTCTCCTGAACTACGGCCATCTCCTTCACTTCGTTTTCCAGCGTGGCAAGTGCCGGGGAGAGTATGTCCTCAGTCCACTCCGGTTGGCGCAGGCGTACAGTGCCTTGGTGCTCATCAACTCGGCAATCCATGCGGGCGCAGCGAAAGAACTCGTCGGTGGCGGTCTGGGCGTCCTCGATGTATTGAATGAGACGTGGTGTGGCCAGTTGGCGCAGGCGCCCCTTGCGTGTAACCGGGTTATACAGGCGCAGCAGGTCGTATTTCAGCTCTGCCTCGGGGAGCGAGGTGCCGAACTGGTGGGCGGCAACGGTTTCGATGGTATGCGCCTCGTCTAGTATCACGAAGTCATTGGGGAAGATGAAGGAGGGGATAATCTCATCATCGTCCAGCAGGGGGGCTTCCTGTCGCATTTCGTCGGCCAGGGAGAGCAGACCGAAAAAGAGCGTGTGGTTCAGCACGACAACCTGCGCTTCATCTACCCTGCGGCGAGCTGCCTGATAGGGGCACTCGGGGCCACAGTTGCGGGGGGTGCAAACATGGTTTTCACTACAGACCTGTGACCATACCTTGGGGGTGATTTCGAGGTCCTGCGGCAGGTCGGCCAGTGAACCTTCTCCGCAATCACGGGACCAGGCCAGCAGGTCGTGCAGTTGCTTGGTTTCGGCCTGGTTGAAGAGGTCGGTGGCCTGCTCGAGAGCCCTGCGCAGGCGGGTGCGGCACAGGTAATTGGCTCGCCCTTTCAGCAGGGCTGCGCGAAAATCAACCCCCAGCGCCTTGGCGACGGTGGGGATATCCTTGTGAAAGAGCTGCTCCTGCAGATTGATAGTGTGGGTGGAGATAACGGCTTTTCTGCCCAGTTCGAGGGCATGACGTATGGCCGGTATGAGGTAGGCAAGCGACTTGCCTACACCTGTTCCGGCCTCTGCCAGCAGGGCTCCGCGGTTCTCGAGCGCAGCAGCCACGGCAGTTGCCATGAGCTGCTGCTGGGAGCGATACTCAAAACCGCGCCCGCCGGAGAGTATGCCGGTGGCAGAAAAGTCCTGCTCTGTCTGTTCGGTAAGCCAGCCCACTGTCTCGGGGTGTTATTGCAGCGGGCGTTCGCCTGTATCGGGGCGGGCGATGTTGAGCGGCAGGGTGGGGAAGTAGGAGCGCAGTACGTTCACGTCTGTATTGCCATCGATGAAGTACCACTTATTGAGCTGGGTGCCGCGGTAGTTGCGGTTATTGGTGCTCTGTATGACTTCGTCGCGCACGGCGTAGATAAAGTGCTTGCGTTCCACGCGCATGCGACGACCACTCTCGGTCGGCACGCTGTACCACAGTGTGGTGGGCAATACCACCAGTCGGCTGCGCCCGCCATCCCAGCTCATGTGCTCGGCGCTGGTCAGGCGCCCCTGACGGCGGGAGTCAGCTCTTACGCTGCGGATGGCAGCCGCGGAGTGCGGCAGCACATATTCTGCCATGGGAGTCCCCACTACATAGCGCTCGACTTTGAAACCTGCCTGTTTCATGCGCTGGCCCATGCGCACGTACTCATCCCGCAGGGCGCGAATGTTGCGCTCCATGCGACGGCGGGCAACTTCATCACTTTCGCGGGAACCCTCGGTTCCCATGATTCGCCGGGCATTCTCTGCCTCCCGTCGCGGGTCACGGCTGACCAGTCTGTCGGCCAGTGTCCATTTGAGTGGGGGGTACATGGAATCAACCGCCCAACCCATGTCACACTCGATGACGGCTCCTTTGTATTCGTTGGCCTTCGCCTGAGCCTCGCGCGCAGCGGCACTGACCGGGGCGGCCTCTGCTGTGAGCGCACTCAGTGCTACGGCTGTCATCATTAGACTGTAAAAGGATTTCATGCCTCGAATCTTATCACGCCGCCCCTACCATGACAAGCTCAAAGTATGCCTGCAAAACGCTACACGAAAAAAGCGATTTCCTTTCGGAAATCGCTTTCTGCAAGGGACGAAGCGGACGGGGCTCGAACCCGCGACCTCAGCCGTGACAGGGCTGCGCTCTAACCAAACTGAGCTACCGCTCCTTGCCTTTGGTTGCTCCCTCCTTTCGGTGGGGTGCGGGCGAATTATACACAATCTGCAGATGCATTGCAAGCTTTTTTTTGCAAAAAAAGTGAAAATTGTGAAAAAAAAGTAAAATTATGCGTTTTGTAGGGCTTTTACACAGGCTTTAGTCACCTCATCCCACGTGGAAAAAGTGGGGCATATGGGTGGAATGTCGGCATCGAATGTTCTGTTCATCACGCGTACAAAGTCTTCTTCATCGTTGTTGTTGAATAGATATTGCGCCGGAATATTTTCTCTGATGGGGGGGATATCGGAGCAGACGCAGGGTAATCCGACCCTCAGACTTTCAACCGGCGGCATTCCGAATCCTTCATAATCAGAGAAATATACCGATACGCGGCACTCATCTTTCATAAGTTTGTCCAACGTGGTCGAATCAACTCTCCCGTGGCGAACCCAGTTGACATCAGATATGGACAGATTTTCCGGTAGGTGACCTATGCAGTGTATGGTCACTGTTTCGGCGTCTTTTCTCTGGCTGAGCCATGTTTGCAGGCGTTGTACCCCTGTGGATGTCAGTTTGTGCGGGAAGGTTGATGCAAAGAATAGAACCCCCGGTGCCCTATTTTCGGGAGGCTGGGCTGAAGGAATAGCCAGGGCAAAACCTATTCCCACGACTGATGTGCGGCACTCTGGAACGTGGGCTCGGAATCTGTCTGCATTGAACTTGGTTGATGTGAGAACTATGTCAGACTTCCTGAGGGCGCGCAACCCCAGTGTGCGGAAGTAGATGTTCTCATGCCGGGGAAACGGATTTTTGCCTTGTTTGCTTAACTCACTGTAGTATTCCCAAATCACATCATGTACATAACAGGCCATGCGTGTTTTCCCGAGGCAAGGGAAGAATGGGGGAAAGCCCTTTGGCAGAATCAGCCAATCTGGTGCAATTTTTCGCGTTGCTGCGCTTACACCGAATTGGTCCCACCACACGCGCGCGAATCGGCGGGGAACCGGTTTGTCCATGAGGTGCAGGTGTACGTGCGGGGGGGCGTCTGCAAACACATCAGCGCATTCATTGTTGCCCAGAATGTGGAGCTCTCTGACAGACGGGTGTTTCATTAATCCTCGTGTCAATCCCATCGACACATTGAATATGCCCATAGATTTGGTGCGGGCAAAACTCTGGTCTGTCAGTGCTATGGCTATTTTCATGACTGTTCCCTTATAACATGCCCCGGCTTTGTTTGTCAATATGGACATTGCGATAGAGGCAATTTGTCGGGCTGATATGGCAAAAAAGAAAAACGCCCCTGTGAACAGAGGCGTTTTGAGGAAATGTTTTGTCAGCGGCAGAATCAGGCCTCGGCGGGAGCAGCCTCCTCGACCTTCTCGCCCTTCACTACGAGCACCACCTTCACGGTAGCGGTCACCTGAGCGTGCAGCTTGGCGGGTACCTCGTAGGTGCCGGACTTCTTGATGGGCTTCTCCAGATCGATGCTGTGACGATCGATTTCGATACCCAGGGCAGCCAGACCATCGGTAATCTGCTGGTTGGTGATGGCACCGAACACCTTGCCATTCTCGCCGGCCTCGAGGGTGAGGTTCACCGTGACGGCAGCAATCTTGGCGGCAATCTCCTGGAAGTTGGCCAGCTCGGCGGCCTCGCGCTCAGCGCGCTTCTTCTGGAGCATGTTGATGAAACGCTGGTTGGCGGGAGTAGCCTCGAACGCAAGACCCTGAGGAATCAGGTAGTTGCGGCCGTAACCAGCCTTCACGGTAACGAGGTCGGCTTCACAGCCCAGACCTTCAATCTTTGTAGCGAGAATAACTTGCATGTTAGCCATAACTCAGTAATTTTGGTTTGGTGAGCGGCTCTTGTACACCAATCCGGCCTGATTGTCAAGAATTTATTTTATCTTTTTTCACCTTCTCAGTCTTCAGGCGGCGTACCAGAATCCACGCGGCCTTGTCGCCATCGGGGCAGAGGGTGCTTACGTATTCCCAGCCATCAGGTATTCCCAACAGGGACTCGCAGCGTACCATACCCTGCAACTCCTGACCGCTCACTATATCGCTGCGGAACAGCTCTTCGCTCGTTACTTTGAGGGAGGCGTATTCGTACTGTGCCGGTGGTTTCGGTTTTTCTATCTTGTTGAACTGCACCAGAATGACGGCGGCGATGAAGGCCAGGAATATGCAGCTGAAGACCTGTGCAATGGCGCAGCCGGACGGAGCCGTTGCCTCGGGTTCTTCGTATTGAACCACTTCATCCTCCTCGGCTTTACGTCCGGGCTTCGGTGCAGATTTCATCTTTATCTGCATTACAACACTGCGAATGGGTAGCCAGGTTTCTGAGTTCTCCCGGCGCACTTTCACGTTTTCATTCAGCGCTCCGTTTACGTAGTCTGTCACCAGCTCATCTTCGGTTAATGGGCCGTCTGTAATCTCTCCATCAGTATAGTAAAATCGCATACTCTTCTATACTATGCCTCAAGCTTTTTCCTGTCAAGGGGAAAAGGCGTATCCCGCGCATTTTTCTATATTTTTTATATTTTACTTGACTTTATTTCTGAAATTTCAGAAAATACACTCATGCAGCTCACCGATACGCAGATGACCTTTATTCGCCGCTGGGGCGATATGGGCTCACGTTGGGGCATACCGCGCTCAACGGCTATGCTGCATGGGTTGTTGTACCTGGCTCCCGAGCCGCTGACGGCGGAGCAGATGTGTGAATTGCTGCAGCTGGCTCGCTCGAATGTAAGTACCGGTCTGCGTGAGCTCGAGAGTTACAACCTCGTTTACCGTGAGTCCCGCCCGGGCGATAGGCGCAGTTTCTTTCGCGCTGAGTGCGATGTGTGGGAAATGGCTCGCCGCATACTGGAGGAGCGTCGTCGCCGCGAGACCGGCGGGGCTGTTATGGCTGTACAGGATTGCCTGATGGCTGCGCAGGAGCAGGGGGATGCTCATACTGCCGCCCGCATGCAGGCAATGAGTGAGCTGCTGCAAACTGCCGAGAATGTGGCGCTTGCAGCTCAGCGTTATCCCACCTCCGTTTTCCGCCGTGCTGCCCTCATGGCGAGCAAGGTATTGGCTCTGATAGCAAAACTCTGATTTTTTTTTGAATTGAGATTTCTTAAATTTCAGAAATATGAAAACAATAGCAATTACCGGGGTATTGGGTTACAGTGGTCGTTATGTGGCGGCCGAGGCTGTCAGAAGAGGTTGGTGTGTGATAGGGCTGACGAATTCAGCGGGGCGGCTGCCAAATCCGGCCGGGTATGAACTGCGGCCCATGCCCTGGAGCACACAGGACAACGTACTGGCGGGGGTGGATGTGCTGGTGAATACCTATTGGGTTCGTTTTTCCTATGCGGGCAAGCAGGGTGGGCATGCGGCATTCAGCCACGATGAGGCTGTACAGAATACACGCACACTGTTTGCGGCAGCTCAGCGGGTCGGGGTGGGGCGAGTGGTGCACACCGGTATAACCTGCCCGGATATTGCCAGTGAGTTACCGTATTTCCGTGGTAAAGCCGAGCTGGAGCAGGCTCTGGCGGCGACCGGCCTGCCCCACAGCATACTGCGCCCGGCTATTCTGTTCGGGGATACCCCGCAGGAGAGCATTCTTATCAACAATATGGCCTGGAGCCTGCGCCACTTGCCGGCGGTGGCAACCTTCGGTTGGGGTGATTACTGCCTGCAGCCCATTCATGTGCAGGACTTTGCCGAACTTGCTATGGATGAAGCCGAGCGCTCCGAACCGAGTCGAATCATCAATGCTACGGGGGTGGAGGCATATACCTTCCGAGAACTCTGGCGCCTGCTGGCTCGCAGTATGGGGCTGTGGCGTCCCATTCTCCCCGTGCCCCATGCGGTCGGTTATATGGCGGCTAAACTGTTGGGTGCCTTGGTAGGGGATGTCATGCTCACGCGCGATGAGATTGCCGGCCTGTCTCAGAACCGCCTAGCTGTTCCCGGCAGTGGGCTTGGCTCCCGCCACCTCAGTACTTGGTTGCAGCAGCACTCTGCTACTCTGGGTTGCAAATACGCATCAGAACTTTCGCGTCGTCAATGAGTTGTGATAAAAACGGAAAAATCCGCAATACAACTGCGAATTTTTCGCAATGGCGTTGCGGATTTTTCCGTTTGTGCGCTAAGTGATTGATTCAGATGGCTTCCGAGTCTTCCTCTTCTTCGGTTTCGAGGTCTTCTTCATCGATTTCATCCACCGAATCCTCTACTTCCTCGTCATTACTCTCGGGCTCTTCCTCATATTCCTCTTCATCGTACACCTCTTCGTCATCGGTGTCTTCATTGTCCTCATCCTCCTCATCAGTCGTGGTGGGTGAGTAATTGCCGACACCGGCGGCGCGGAGCTTGTCGCAGAGCATCTCCCAACGGGTGCGGATATCAGGTCCCTCGATGCAGCAGGAGTTTTCGGGCATGCCGTCCGAGCGCTCGAAGTCGGTGCGGCTCTGCATTATCTGCAGCGGGGTGCGGCGGGTATCGGCGGTGGTGAGGTTCGGGTCGGCACCGGCGGCAAGCAGGAGGTTCAGTCGCTCCTCATAGCGAGAGGTTTCGATTGCTTCTGCTGCGACGCCCCACAATCCTTCCGCAAGGGCCTGCAGGGGGGTACGCTTGCCGGAGTTGTCGTTCACATTGACCATTTGATGGGCTAAGACGTACTCGACCAAGGGAGTGCCCTCGGGGGCTTCGAGCATTTCACAGAAATCATCTGTGCTCACCTTTTTGCCGTGTTCGAGTGCCCAGAGCCAAACCTGCGGTTCTTCGCGGGCCTGTAGGGCAATATTGAGGGAAAGGGGGACCATTTTTTTACTGCGGTTGAGGTCGGCACCGTGGCTGATGAGGAAATCGAGCATCTCGCGGCGTTGCTCCCAGGGGATAAGCCGACTGTTGATAAACATGCCGTTGAGCAGGGGGGAGAGCATACATTCTATTTCCCTGCCGTCGTAGGTCATCATGACATTCGGGTCTGCGCCGTGGCTGATAAGGGCTCTCAGGGCAGGGAAGTCACCGAGCTGAGCCGCGAGCAGGGCGGGTGTGGTTTTATCTCCGCCCGGGGTGGATATGAGCTCAGCCGGATCGCCCTTGCCGGTGGCGGCGATTTCGTGCAGGGCGGCATCAATAGGGGCAATCTGCAGCTTCATGAACACGGCAGCGGTCAGGCGTGTGGCAAGCCCGGCGGGTTCTTTCGGCGTGGCCTTGCTCTCATCTGTCCATTCATCCGTTGTTTCGTCGTCGTATTCGTTCTCCTCGGTGGGCTCCTCATTGGCAATTTCGTCGAGGGTGTCTTCCATCGCATCATACACGAGCCCCATGTCGTCGGCCAATTGGGTGTGCAGGTAACGCTCAAACTGTGTGAGGGCGGCTCGTTCTTCGGCCGTCCAGCTTTCATGGAAACTCATGCCGCCGTGCCATTGCCAGCCGTATAGCCACCAGGCACCCCCGGCGAGGGTAAGCAGAAACAGGGTAAACATGCTGCCCATAAACCAGGCAGCGATACGCCACCATCGGCGGCGGGATTTCGATGTATCGGGGGGTGTCATAACGATTTTTGTTGAAGTTTGTTGCACATGCGCCGCCAGATGGTGCGGGCGTCGTCTCCCTCGCCTTCGCAGTCGGCGCCATCCATACCACAGGTGGCGAAGTTGCGCTTGTCGAACAGGATGTCGAGCGGTAATCGGCTCTCGCAGGAGTCATACTTATCTTTCGGTTGAGGGCGCAGCTTGGGATTGGCGCCATGGGCCAGCAGTAGGTCGAGCACTTGCTCCAGTTCGGGCATTTCTTCCTCATCGGCATAGCTTATTCTTTTAGCCAGTGCCTGCAGGGGTGTTTCGTTGTCGTCGGTCGCGTTGGCTACGCCGGGGGTACTGCGAAGCATTGCTTCGAAGAGCGGGAGGGATAGCTTTTTCTGTGTTGTCAGACTCAGAATCAACTCCTTCCCTGTTACCTTTTTACCATGTTCCATAGCCCAGAACCAGGGTTCCGTTTCACCACTCAGGAGCGCCAGAGTGCAGTTTATGCCGACGAGGTACCCGTGGACGTTGAGGTCGACTCCTTTAGATATCAGGTACTCGGCAGCTTCCCGGCGTTCGTTCCAGGAAGGTTTGCGCGTTTTGGTGAAAGAGTAACCGGAGAGTATATCGGAGATGGGGGTGCTTATTTGGTCATCGTCGGCAGCTTGCCCGTTAGGCGGGACCGGCTCGTGAGTGAGGCAGGCATTGGGATTTGCTCCATGCTCAATGAGTGCTTTCATGGCGTCGAAGTGAGCTGTTATCGAGGCTATGATGACCGGGGTACAGCCATACTTTTGCATAAACTCGAAGGTCGGTTGATTGGCATTGCCACTTTCGGCAATGAGTGCTAACTGTTGACAAACGGGAACACAGTTGGCTCGGGTCATGCAAGCTCGGGCGATATCATGGTTCAGGCCTTCTTCGTCGTGGAACTCCTGTTTTACGTACTCTGCGACATCGGTCACATGTCTGTCATGCAGGTAGTTGTTGAACTCGGTCAGGGCGGCGCGCTCCTCGGCGCTCCAGCTCTCGTGAAATGTCAGCTCGCTGCGCCATTGCCAGCCCCACAGCCACCAGGCGGCGCCGGCCAGTGTGAGCAGAAGCAGAGCTGAGATGCTGCACATCAGCCATGCGGCTATGCGCCACCAACGTCGGCGTGGTTTCGGGGTATCAATCATGGTAATTCGAGTGTTGAAGTTTGTTTAACATGCGAGTGAGTATTTCTGCCACCTCGGCAGGTAGGTCCGGCTCGTTGAGCCTGCGGCGCAGGGTAGCGATGTTGAGGTCTTCGACCCTTGCTCCGGCTGTCAGGAGCAGGGCAAGTTTACTCTCCGCTTCCAGTTCCTGCAACTCATCGGCATAGTCACAGCATGTGGCAGCGTAAATCAGAGCCTGTAATGGTGTACGGTAGCCGCCATCATCATTGACATTTACCCGCTTTTCGCGAAGGACTCTCTCGGCCAGGCTGTAGCCACCGGGGCAGGTCATCATGGTATCCAGGCAGGCGGGGGTAACTTGTCGCCCATGGTCGAGCGCCCAGTGCCAAGGCTCGGTTTCATGCCCGATTTGCAGAGAGAGTTGAAGCGCAATGAGCACAGCTTCTCCCTCGGGGTTCAGCTCAGCACCCTGACTGAGCAGGAACTCAACGGTGGCTTTACGCTCTTTCCATGGAAGTTTACGCCCATTGATACAGACACCGTTGAGCACTTCTGTAAAGGGAGTGGAGTATATGTCGTCGCTTTCCTGCCCATTCACATCTGCCCCGTGCGCTACCAGAGCGCGTACTGCCGACAGGTAACCGGTCTGAGCTGCTAATATAGACGCGCGAATTGTTGAGTCTGTCGGTTCTTTGACGGTTCCGTTTGTCGCGCTGGCCGCAAGCTGGCGGAGTACCGGAGCTGTTTCCTGATGTATTCTGCTGCGGAATTCATTTGCGCTGAGGTGGATTTGATGATCTGTTGTCTTGTAGTGTTCCGGAATAAGACTCCGGAATGCTTCCTGAGTTTCGAGGTGCCGTTTCCACATATCGCTGTGAAAATCCTGCATGAGGTAACGGTGGAACTCTGTGAGGGCGGCTCGCTCTTCGTGACGCCAGCTTTCATGGAACCGTAGTTCTGTATCTTGCTTTTCGCTCCCCGAGGATAAAGGGATGAAAAGTAAGAGCAGGATGAATGCTTTTATGAATCGCAGCATAGAGGTGACGGGAATGGTTGGCACTTATTTAATCATATTCTGCGCAGGATGCAAGAATAAAAGTTTTTGAGCCTGTGTGGATTGTTGCGTGTCACAGTTGCATGGACCGAGAAAAGATTCAGGAAGCCGAAGAAGGAGTGCGGCATTGGCTGGCCGATGGCCACCACCGCAGGTGTTGTAAGTTGGTGCTGGGCATTGCCAACGGGGTGATGCTGCTGGGCCTGACGGCAGGCATGGCCATGCTGTGCCTGATGGAGCTGCGCAAGGCGCGCTGCTGCCACAATCATTGTCACAAGACGGACGCAGAGAAGTGATAATGAACCGCGCGCGCAGCCGGGGGAACCTGACTGCGCGCGCGGAAAAGCGTTGGCGGGGGCTATCAGTGCAGCTGATTGCCGTGAAGCTCCAGGCAGATGCGGTTGACGTGTACGCCGTCGCGCACATCCACATCCTCGTACTCCTCCACGCAGGTGCAGAAGGAGTAAATCTTGGCTTTCACCTCGGCCGGCATCTTCTCGAGTACGGGACCGGTGGAGGTGGGCATCAGGATTTCCATGTCGAGCGTACCGTTCTTCTCGGAGTATCGGTAGTACAGGTGCACGTCGCCGTAACCGAGCGGGATGTGCTGCAGCATTTCCTCGGCCAGAGTCATGGCGTGCTGCACTGTCTGCTCGGAGAGGAAGTACTTGTTGCAGAACTGCTGGAACTCGGCCTCGAGGGCGTAGATGTCGAAGTCCTCGCTCTGTACCACATAGTGGAAGTCGCGGATGCGGTTCACAAATACGCGGGTGCGCTCGCGCTGTGGGTTGTCGAAAATCTCCTCGGGGGTGCCCTGTTCGTAAATGACGCCCTGATCCATGTAGAGCACGCGGGTGCTCACATTGCGGGCAAAGGACATCTCATGCGTCACAATGACCATGGTCATACCCTGCTTGGCTAGAGCGCGGATAACCGAGAGCACCTCACTCACCATCGTGGGGTCAAGGGCTGAGGTTGGCTCGTCGAAGAGGATGATTTCGGGGTTCATGGACAGGCAGCGGGCAATGGCTGCGCGCTGCTTCTGACCGCCGGAAAGCTCGGAGGGCATGGAGCGGGCTTTCTCCTTCATACCCACCATCTTCAGCAGTTTCAGGCCGCGTTGGGCTGCCTCGATTTTGCTCTTGCCCAGCAGCTTAACGGGGCCTATGCACACGTTCTCGAGCACGCTGAGGTGGTCGAACAGGTTGAAGGACTGGAACACCATGCCCATCTTGCGGCGCAGTTTGGGGGCGTCGACCTTCTCATCTGACAGCAGCTCTTCGCCATCCACGACGATACTGCCGCTTGTCGGCTCCTCCAGCAGGTTCAGGCAGCGCAGAAAGGTGCTCTTGCCGGTGCCGGACGGCCCGATGATGGAGATGACCTCGCCGCGTTTGATGTCAATGTTGACATCGTGCAGCACGGTCAGGTTACCGAAGGTTTTCTTGAGGTTACGGATCTGAATCATGACTGTGTGTTGCGGTCGGGGTTAACGAATGTTGCGGCTGGCACGGTCGAGTACGAAGGTGAACAACCAGGCAATAAGGAAGTAAAGAATGGCCACCATCAGCAGCGGGAAGAAGGGATCGAAGGTGCGGGCGCGAATGATATCGGTCATCTTGGTGAGGTCGGCAATGGCAATGTAACCCACCACCGAGGTGTTCTTAATGAGCGAAATAACTTCGCCCTTGTAAACGGGTAATACTCGTTTGATGGCCTGCGGCAGCACGATGTAGTAGAACGAGTGGAAGGGGGAGAAGCCCATGGCAATACCGGCCTCGCTCTGCCCGCGGTCAATACTGGTGATGGAGCTGCGGAACATCTCGCTCACGTAGGCACCGAAGTTCAGGCTGAAGGTGATGATGGCCACATACAGCGCCTCCACCTGAGTGCCGGCAAAGGCTACGTAGTACATGAGCATGAGCAGAATCAGGATGGGCGTGCCGCGCATGATGTCGATGTACACGCGGGCAAACCACTGCCAGAACTTGCTGCGGCTCATGCGCAGGTAGCACACGGCGGCTCCCACCAGAGTGCCGAACAGGGTGGAGAAGAAGGCTATGGCAAAGGTGGCTTTCAGGCCTTCCCAGATGAGCATGTAGCGGCTCTCGGCTATAATATTGCGGTAGAAACTGTCGGTAATGCTGCCCACAATACCCTGCGCGGCTTTGGTAACGGCAGAGGGCTCGCCCTTCAGGTTGACGTCCTTGCGGGTGGCAATCACGGAAATGCTGGTGTAGTACGGGTCGGAGAACAGCACGCTCTCGCCACGCTCGGCGGTGATGAGGAAACCCGAGGAGGCAATCTCCACCTGACCGGCGGCCACGGCGGTCAGCAGGCCGTAGTAGTCGATGTTCTTGATTTCAACGGGGCGCCCGATGTGCTCGGCAAAGCGGTAAATGAGCTCGGCGTCCATGCCCACGATTTCCTCGCCACGCATGAAGACGATAGGCTCGGTGCAGGGCTCCATACCCACAATGATGGGCTTGCCCTCGGTGGGGATATTGAACTTGGGCATTTGGGCTGTTTCGGTATGGCGAATCCACTTGTTGCAGATAGCCTCCAGCTCGCCGCTCTCGCGCAGACCGCTCAGGAACTCATTGAACTGCCTGCAGAGTTCCTTGCCCTCGGGGGTGTGGTTGAAGGCCATACCCATGAAGTTCTTGGGCAGGCTCGGGTCCTCGAACAGCAGAATGTTGGGCTTCTTGCGGGCCAGGGCGTAGCAGATAACGTCGTCCATGATGGCGGCGTCGCAAATGCCCTTCTCGAGAGCCAGCATCATGTCGGCCTCGAAGTTGTGGCGCTGCAGCTCCAGCTGCGGGTAGGTCTCCATCAGGTAGATGTCCTGCACGGTGCCCTGCGGTACCCCCAGCTTTTTACCCACCAGATCTTTCACGGCGATGGTGCCGAGCTCAGGAATGTCGCTCTCTTCGGCCGGGGCTGCGGTGTCCTCGGTACGGGTGGCAATGATGGAACGGCTCGTGTAGTACGGGTCAGAGAACAGCACACTCTCGCCACGCTCAGCGGTGATGAGGAAACCCGAGGAGGCAATCTCCACCTGCCCGGCGGCCACGGCAGTCAGCAGGCCATAGTAGTCGATGTTCTTGATTTCAACGGGGCGCCCGATGTGCTCGGCAAAGCGGTAAATAAGCTCGGCATCCATACCCACGATTTCCTCGCCGCGCATGAAGACGATAGGCTCGGTGCAGGGCTCCATGCCCACAATGATGGGCTTGCCCTCGGTGGGGATATTGAACTTGGGCATATCTGCCGTCTCGGTGTTCACAATCCACTTGTTGCAGATGGCCTCCAGCTCGCCACTCTCGCGCAGTCCGCTCAGGAACTCATTGAACTGCTTGCAGAGTTCCTTGCCCTCGGGGGTGTGATTGAAGGCCATGCCCATGAAGTTCTTGGGCAGGCTCGGGTCTTCGAAAAGCTGAATGTTGGGCTTCTTGCGAGCCAGGGCGTAGCAGATAACGTCGTCCATGATGGCGGCGTCGCAAATCCCCTTTTCGAGAGCCAGCATCATGTCGGCCTCGAAATTGTGGCGCTGCAGCTCCAGCTGCGGGTAGGTCTCCATCAGGTAAATATCCTGCACGGTGCCCTGCGGTACCCCCAGTTTCTTACCCAACAGGTCTTTTACGGCAATGGTGCCCACGGCGGGTACCTCTGCGTCAGTAGTAGTCACCTCTGCACCGGCAGAGGGAGTGACCGCAGCTACGGCTGCGGCCTCGGACTGGTCGGGCTCGGCGGCTGCCGTGGTATCGGCACCGATGGCGGTGCCCCACACAAGCGCCGGTATGGCCAGTATGGCTGCTATGAGGAGAGTGTGTTTCTTCATTGTTCACCATGCGGGGGATTGCCCGCGCGCGGATTGTACCACAATCTAACCTGTTTTGGCAAGCTGAATGTTACCCCTTCTTCCCTCAGTAGCAATTTTTTTTAATTTTTTTGCCGGCTCATTAAGCTAACTTAATTATTTTTTTTCGTCTGTGAATCAGCCCGGTTCCCGGTGCGATTTATAGGACGAAAAAAAAGGCCGGCACTCGGGGGAGTGCCAGCCTTTTTCTTGGGTGGGTTTGGGGTTACTTCTTGCCCTCCCCGATGTTGGCGGGGGTGGCGGGTACATCCTTGCCGGTGACAACTGTCTCCAGCGGGATGCGGATGAAGCCTATACCGCGGGCACCGTTCTTGCCGTTGTTGTGGCAGGTTTCGTAGAAGATGCCTACGTGCTTGTCGTCGGTCATGGCAATGCAGGAGTAGCCCATGCACTGGCGGGAATCGTACAGGTAGCCCTCGTTCCAGGTGTTGCCGTCGTCGTGAGAGGTGCGGATGGTCATGTGGTTACGACCGCCGCTCTTGGGGTTGGAGAAGAGCACGATGGTGCCGTAGGGCTTGGTGTTGACCTTCACGATGGAGGCCTGACATGTGGGCTCCTGCAGGGCCTTCAGGTTGGTGCTGTGGGGCTGCCAGGTCTTGCCTAAATCTCTGGTGACATAGACAATGCGCTTGCCCTGACGTGCTTCGTTGCGGGCGTTGATCATGATGGAGCCGTCCTCCAGCTCGATGACCTGACACTCGGAGGTGCTGTGGGGCACGCCGGCGCCGTATGTCCAGTTCTTGCCGCCGTCCTTCGAGTAGCAGATGGTGCTCATGCAGCGGGGATTGGCAGCGCGATCCCAAATCTGAGCGGGGAAGACGATGGTGCCGTCCTTCAGCACGATACCGTTGCCGGGGCCGGCCAGAATGGTGGTCCACTCGTGCTTCTTAATCTGGCGGGTGGGGTTGACAAACTTCCTGGCCCAGGTCTTGCCGCCGTCATCGCTGTAGGTCATTTCCCACTGTCCGGTGGACTTTTCATCGAAGCCGGTCTTGGAGGTCCACAGGGAGGCACCGCCACTCCAGTGGCAGACGAGGGACTGCAGCCAGATGCGGCCTGTCTTGTCCTGCAGGATGCAGGGGTCGCCGCAGCCGTTGTTGGCGCCGGGACCGGCATCCATGGCGACGGTGGGGGTGGTCCAGGTCTGGCCGCCATCGGTGGAGCGAACCACGGCTACGTCAATGTCGGCGCAGAGGTCGCCCTCGTGGTTATAGCGGGCATCGAAACAGCCCACGAGTGAGCCGTCGGCGGTCTGAATGAGGCCGGGAATGCGGAAGGAGACGCAGCCGCGATTGCTGCCGTCAGGCTGGTTGCTCACGGTTTCGCCGGGCAGGCCTACCAGGTAGCCGATGCGCTGGGTCACCGGTGTGGTGCCGGCGTAGTTCTTGCCGCCGATGGTGGCAGTCATCTCGCTGAAGGTAACGGTGCTGCCCACCAGTGAGGATTCGGTGGGGGTCACATCTGCCCACAGCCAGGTGGTGCCGCCGGGCAGTTCCTTGTCGCAGGTAATGGTCACGGTGCCGTCCGCTGCGGGCTTGGCGCTGCCGTAGACGGTGCTGGTGAAGAACTCCAGACCGTTCGGGCTGCCGGTGCGCAGGGTTACGTTCTCCACGCTCTCGGGGTTGTCAACTCTGAAGGTGAGCTTAGTGACTTTCTTGGCGTCATCGGTACCGCTGGCCTGTACCTTGTAGGCGAATACCGGGTTGAAGGGCGCGCGCTTCATGATGGGGAACACGCCGGGGTTTACCATGCGGGCCTCGCGAATGACCATCGGCCCCAGGTGCACGTTGATGTCGTCGATAAGCACACCGCCGCGGGCGTCGGAGCTGATGTCAAAGCGAATGGCCTTGGTGCCGGCGGGCAGGGTGGCCTTCACGTGTGTGTTGAAGTTGCCGACGTTGACGTTGTTGGCCGTGGCGATTTTCTTCTCGCCCTTATCGGTAATGGCGGTTACGGAGAAGGTGAAGGGATTGCGGCGGGTCCAGCGCTCGGCGCGGAAGTCAAGGGGTGTGTCCTTGGTAACGGGCGCGGCAAAGGTGATGGTGGCACTCTTGTTGTCACCGCCCGTGATATGCAGGGAGCGGGAATCTCCATGCCCCTTGCCGTAAATGGCGGCATGTCCTTTCTGGGCACTCAGGGTGCCGATGGAAAGGGTGGCTTCGGTTACACCACCGGTATTCAGGGAATCAAAGTTTTCCGTGGCCATGGTAAGACCACACAGCATCAGGCTGAGTATCGTGTGCTTAAGCATATTGCCTATTTATCATATCTGATTTGACATGACAAGCAAAAAAAGCTCGCAAGCTCGCGTAATCTTAATCTCCCGCTTCTCCGGCAATTCGAAGTTTGCGGCGAGTCCTTCACCGTGAGGTGAAGCCGAACTTTGAAATATGGGAACTTCTAAAAAGTCGCGTGTAAACGTATTTCGGAATTTCCAAAGACACCTCGGCGTGGTATAATAAGCGCATGGTACCAAAGCTTGAATTGCCACCGTCTTTGCATATGCCCGATTTGTTGCGATTCCGAAGGA
>JAFURE010000067.1 GCA_017471985.1 Akkermansia sp.
CGCAGGTAATAGAAACGCAGTCGGGGACCTTCCGCCACGCGCACACGTAATCGGAAGCGCTGCAGGAGCCCCTGTCTGACAAAGCGGCTCAGCGAATTGCGCGAGACTCGCAGAATCGCCAGGGCCTCTGCCGAAGCAATCAACTGTGGCGATACATGGGTGAGTGGCGTGCGGAGTTTGCGTGCCAGCGCCTGCACCCGTCGCCTATCCCAATAGGCCATGGGCGGGCACCCTTTCTCGGCCACACGGCAAAAGCGCACTCGCTCGCGGTGCAGGAGCTCACGAGTCGATGATTGCTTGCAGCCCAGGATTTCCGCTGCCTGTCGGCTGGAGGTAGCCCAGGCGGGTGGCTTGCTGAGAATCACCGGTAAGTGTCGCTCCCGCTGTGTCTTCTCCGTCAGCATGTGGGGCGGATAATACACACCGGGTATGTTAATCAACCGCACACCGTTCACCCCTATCAACGTACGCGGGAGTTGCCCCGTCCGCCTTATGCCGCCATGGGAATTAGCGTTCATCGTGCTCATGCGTTAGAAATTATGAAAAGCCCGAGAGCGTATCACACCCCGAACCATGGAAGTAAATCAGAGCATGCATCATTCAGCATCGATTGCTATTGTTTGCCATGCAGCGATAATATGCGCCGATTGAAAGAGCTGCAGGATAACAGGCAAGGAAATCTGGGAAACGAAGCGAGCCTGAACCGATGGTCGGTACAGGCTCGCTGGAGTTGTTGCGGGGGAGGGATAGAGCTTATGCTAAGCCGCTGCGGCGGAGCATGGCCTCGGGGTCGGGGTCACGCTGCATGAAGTCTCGGTAGAGCTCGGCAGCCGGCCGGCTGTTGCCCTTGGAAAGGATACAGCGGCGGAAGTCGCGCCCTGTGGCGGGGTTGAAGATACCCTCCTTGGCGAAGCGTGAGAAGGCGTCGGCTTCGAGCATTTCGGCCCACTTGTAGGAGTAGTAGCCGGACTCGTAACCACCGTCGAAAATGTGGGAGAAGCAGCGCAGCGCACTGTTGGCCGACTCGGTGGTGGGTATGCGGTAATCTGCCAGGATTTCGCGGTCAACCTCCTCGATATCGCGCCCGGCATAGGTGGCGGTGTTGGTATGGAGCTCGAGGTCGAGCTTGCCGAAGCAGAGTTGGCGCATGTCGAATGTGGCGGCGCCATAATTGCGGGCGGCCAGCATTTTCTGCCGCAGTTCTGCGGGCAGGGGGGCACCCGTCTGCCAGTGGCGGGCAAAACGGTCGAGAGCCTCGCTCTCCCAGCACCAGTTCTCGTTAATCTGGCTGGGTAGCTCCACAAAGTCCCAGGCTACATTGCAGCCGGCCAGACTTTCTACCTCCACATCGCTGAGAATCTGGTGGAGCAGGTGACCGAACTCGTGGAAGACTGTCTCGACTTCGCGGTGAGTGAGCAGGGCAGGTTTGTCGCCCACGGGGCGGCTCATGTTGCCGCACATCAGGGCCAGGTGGGGGCGGCGGGGGCTGTTGCCCACGGGCGGGCAGCCGGTGGTCAGGCAGTTCATCCATGCGCCGCCACGCTTGCTGTCGCGCGGGTACCAGTCGGCATAGAAGGAGCCCAGGTGCTCGCCGGTTTCTTCATCGTACACCTCATAGAACAGAACCTCGGGGTGCCATACTTCCACGGCTCCGGCGGGCAGCACCTCGCCCTCGCTGATGCAGGCGGTCGGGCGCTGCTCAAAGCGTATGCCGTACAACCCGGCGTAGATGGAGAACATGCCCTCCAGCACGCCCTGCATGGGGAAGTAGGGGCGCAGTTCTTCGCTGTCGAAATCGTAAAGAGCCTTGCGGCGTTTTTCGCTCCAGTAGCCGATATCCCAGGGCTTCATGACGGGAATGCTGCTGCCGGTAGCCTGCTCGGCGAAGAGTCGCAGGGCTTCTTGCTCAGCCAGGAAGGGGGCTTTCACGCGGTCATGCAGGTTATTGATGAAATTGAGGGCGGTGGTGCCGCTGCCGGCCATGCGGCGGGCGGTCACGTAATCGGAGTAGCGCTCGTAGCCCAGCAGGGCGGCCTTCTCGGCACGCAGCGCCATGATTTCATGAATGAAGGGTTGCGTGTCGTACTTGCCGCAGCCTTTTTCGTTCATGGCGTGCCATACACGGCTGCGCAGGCTCTCGTTGTCGGCAAAGGTGAGCACGGGCTGAACCGAGGTGAACTGCAGCGTGAAACGCCAGGCGGGGCTTTCTGCTGTGCCGTGCCCCTTGCTCAGGGCATCTGCCTGTGCGGCGGCGCGGGCGGACTCGGGCAGCCCGGCCAGCTCGCTCTCGTCGGACGTGACGTATTCCCAGGCGTTGGTGGAGTCGAGCACGTGTTCACCGAAGGTTTGGGAGAGCTGGGCCAGTTTGGTGGTCAGCTCGGCATAGCGCTGCTTTTGCTCCTCGCTCAGGTCGGCGCCGTTCTCGCGGAAGTCGGCCAGAGTTTCGGCAATGAAGCGCTGCTTGACGGGGCTGAGTTGCTGAACCCAGGGCTCAGCCGCAGCGTTTTTCAGAACGGCGTAGAGCTGCGGATTGAGTGTAACGCTAGAGGAGTAGATGACGACCTCGGGCATGAGCTCGTTGATGGCCTCTCGCAGCTCGGGGGAGTCCATGACCGACTGCAGGTGCGACAGGCGCCCCCAGGCGCGCATGAGGTCCGCGCCGGATTCCTCGAGCGCGGCAAAGGTGTTCTCGTATGTCAGTTCCTGAACGTGGCAGATGGTTTCCACCGCCTTCTTGGCGCTCTCGATGGCCGAGCGTATTTCCGTGCGTGCCCGCTCGGGCGTGAGGCGGGACCAGGCAATGTGCAGATTCTTGTCGGTGAATGGTGTATTCATGTTGGGGGCAATATTACCCCTTTCCCTATGCTGAGTAAAGGGAAAAACAAGACAGCAGCCGGCTATTCACGGGAAATTGCGCCGGAATTTACCCGTTTCTTTCCTGACTCTGTTTCAGTCGTACTTCGGCGCTTTCCTGAAGTTTGTCGGCTTTCTTGGTATTGCCGGCTTTTCTGAAGATAGTGGAAATGATTTTCTGGATTTCTACTTCCTTGGAAAGCTTGAAGTGGTCAGAGGTATTGCTGAGTACACCTTTTTCGAAGAGTTTTTCGGTGGCTCTTGCCATGGCTGCCCAGTCTCGTTTGGCGGCACCGGCGGTTTCCATGTGACGAATATATTGGCGCAGCAGGCTGCCGAAGACATCGCCGCGTTTGGTCGTCTCCTTCAGCAGTTTGTTATAGAGTTGTCCCAGCCCGCGTATATCTTTCTCCTCTGCCAGTAGTTCGCCCTGACGGTCAGCGGCTTCGAGCAGCAGGTCGCTGCGCTCATCGCCGATGGTACGCAGCAATTTGTCCAGATTTTTCTTCATGGCGGTACGCTTGGCGTTGTCGCTCTTGCCCTCGAGAGCATACTCGTTATCAATCTCGCCGGCCAGATCCAGCAACTCGGCGTTCTTTCTGCCATGGCGTTTGAGGTCGTTACTCATTTTGCGCCAGTAATCGGCAGCGGGCATGGCTTTTTTGTCGGCAGTCAGCACGCGTATACGCGAACTCCAGGCTTCGGTCAGCAGAGGGAAGGCGCCGGTGACGTATCGCGATGTGCTGCGGGCTTCGGCCGTGCTGCCGATACTGACCAGATATTCAGCCAGCATCATCCCTTCATAGGCGGTGGCTAACTTGTCATCTGCCGTTTTCTTTGTCTGGTTGAGCAGTACGCTCTCGTGCATGCTGCGACCGGAGCAGGGGTTGGTGAACCTGCCGGAGTTGTAGCCGTAGGAGCCGGTCTGTTTCCAGCTGACTGTGTCAGTCATCGAGGCAATCCAGGCGTGCGGTCCGCGGTCGCCGTCACCCACAATGTAAACGGCCGGTACGGCTTTGCACTTGGCTGTGTTGCTGGCAAAGTACCCCTGGTGACGGCACACACCGCCGTCCTCCCTGATTTCGGCAAAGTTGTATTTCTGGTACAGTTCTCCCTCGCTCAGTGAACCGGCCGCTATTTCCATGCGGTAGCGGATGGAGGCGTAGGAATCCCCCCACTGAGCCTGACTGTACTTCAGGTTCTTGTGTACCCAGTCAAACTCTGACCGCGGCAGGCGGACGTCCACAACGTAGAGCAGGTCACTGACGTCCATTTTCTTTACATCAGTGAGCAGTTTTTTCTTTGCGTCCATCTCGCGGAAATAGTCGTAAATCTGCTCCATGCTCATGGGCGGCTCCCCGGTTTTTATCTGCCCGGGGGAGGAGGCGTGCCCCGGGGATATGAGTGAACAGGCAATGGCCAGATTGAGGTATTTACCGCGGTCGCGCTCGGGGGTGCGGAGCCACAGTTTGTAGAGTGTTTGCAGATGGTAGGCCATGTTGCGGGCATGCCCGCCGTTGGCAGTGTAGGCCTGCATGAAGGTGTGCAATGGGTCGTTTTTATCGCGCAACATCCAGGTCATGAATAATTTACCACCTTCTGTGCCGAGCTCGTTCTCGCCAACCATCTTGCGGGAATCCGGTTTTACGAGTTCTCGCATATTTTCTGCCCCGGTTAAGTGGATAAGGTGACAGAATGCCACGGTTTGCATGAGCAGGGGACTACGCTTGTAGGAGTTGTAGTTCAGCTTGTCATTGTTGACGATTTCCGGTATGGCGGCTTTCACACGAGCGGCAAATGCCCGTTCAAAGTCCTCGAAGTCCCCTTCTGTAAGAACTCTGTCAATCATGGAGTTGTACAGGTCTTTCACCGGTTTGGTGGTTGTGGCACCGCCGATGAGCGGCAGCTCCTCATCGTATGGTCCGGTTTCTGTGGTCGGTTCCGTGTCTGGCTCGGGCTCAGGTTCCGGTTCAGGCTCAGGTTCCGGTTCGGGGGTATCGGTTTGTTCCTGAGCTTTGCGGCGAGCCTCTTCTTCAGCCTCACGGCGACGGCGCTCTTCTTCTTCCTGCGCTTTGCGTCGAGCTTCTTCCTCCTCTTTTTCACGCTGAAGTCGTTCCTGTTCTGCTTTTTTTCGTGCTTCTTCCGCAGCTTTCTGTCGCTCGGCTTCTGCTTTTGCCCGAGCACGAGCCTCTTCCTCCAGGCGCGCCTTTTCCTGCTGGTCGTAGTAGTACCAGCCACCGCCACCGCCCAGTAACAGCAGAATAAGCAGGAGCCACACACCGCCGCCACTACCGCTCGGCTTGGTTTTCGGGGCAGTAGACGGGGTTAAGGAATTTGCCAGGGGTGATTTTAGTTTTGCAGTTTTGCGAGGGAGCGAACTCATGGTGTGTATTCTATGTTTTTACGTATGGGTTGTAAAGATTAAAAATGACATCCGCACAGATTACTTGCAATAATGACTGTCATTTGCTAATATAGGCGCACATGCCGAAGAAGATGTTCATATTCCGCTGTCCTGATGAGGAGCTTGCGGAGATTCAGCGCATATGTGCCGATAATCGCACTGACTACACGCGAGTGGTCAATACGGCGCTGATAATGTTGACAGATCGGCTGGCAAAGGAGGGGGTATTGCCGGAGCGGGAACTGCCGACCGCAACCTCTCACGGCGGTTATGTTGTGCCCGGAGGTCAACCATCGCAGGAAATTAAAATAACGATGAATCATGGCTAAAATATTAGTAGCACTCAGTGGCGGTGTAGATAGTGCCGCGGCAGCCGCCCTGCTCACGCAGCAGGGGCATGAGGTCGTGGCCGCGTACATGAAGAACTGGGTGAATGATGAGAATATACCCGGTGAATGCCCGTGGGAGCGGGATATTGAGGATGCTCTCGGTGTGTGCCGCAAGCTGGGTATTGAGTTGCGAGTGGTCGACCTGATTGAGCAATACAGAAGCCGAGTGGTTGATTACCTGATTGAGGGGTATCGCTCCGGTTCCACCCCCAATCCCGATGTGCTCTGCAACCGCGAGATGAAGTTCGGCGTGCTGCTGGATTATGCGCTGGAGCAGGGGTTCTCTGCCGTGGCAACCGGCCACTATGCCAACCGCCTGGATATTCCCGGTGAGGGCAGCTATGTGCTGCGCGGCGCTGACCGCAACAAGGACCAGTCCTACTTCCTGGCTCTCATGCGCCCCGAGCAGGTTGAGCGTGCCGTGTTCCCGGTGGGGCAGATTACCAAGCCCGAGGTGCGTGAACTGGCGCGTCGTTTCGGGCTGCCCAATGCCGAGAAGAAGGATTCGCAGGGTATCTGTTTTATCGGTCAGGTGAAAATGAGTGATTTCCTGCGCCATTATCTGCCGGATAACCCCGGTGATATCGTCGACCTGCAGGGGCGCGTACTCGGTCGGCACGATGGTCTGCACCTCTTTACCATGGGGCAGCGAAAGGGACACCACGTGGCATCTCCCCGTGAGGGCGTGGCTTATGTGGTGGTGGGCAAGGATTTGAAGAAAAACCGCCTCATCCTGGGTTATGAGGGACAGGATACTCCCGGCCTGTATTCCCGCAGTGCCGTTGTGGGCTCTGTTACCAATCTGCTGCGTCCCCTGCCTGAGCGAATCATGGCGCAGCCCCGCTACCGTGCTCCGGCTGTGCATGCTGCCTGTACACCCCTGGGGCAGAATAAGTACAGGCTCGATTTCGATGAGCCGGTACGTGCTCTGGCTCTCGGTCAGGTATGCGCTCTTTATGCGCCCGATGCCGACCGGGGGGAACGTTTGCTCGGGGGTGGATTTTTCGAGGAAATATCCGTTTGAGTTCAGCGCTTACGCTGTCGTTGCACCTCTCCGCAAATATGAGCGATATTTTTTTTATTGCCATGCGAGTGTTGATTTGCTAGAATGACAAAAACATGAGCGCTCTAAGCACAGAAAGTTCTTGCTCGATATCTGAGATGGAAGCCCGGGTAAGACGATTGGAGTCTGAGCTCGCAGCTGCGCGCGCCGTGCTTACTGTCACTCGCACCAGAGAATTCGCCGGCTTGCGAACCGGTCAGCTTGGTGCAGATACCATCGGTAATGTTAGGACTGCGGCACCGGGGCCGCACCGAGTTTTGCCGTTCAGTGGGGTTGGTCGAGAGCAACCTGTCACCGTTCCTCCCAGTCCTGTTGTGTTGTTGAAGCCGCTTTTGCTGCATGACCCCCTGCGGCGCAAATGGAAACTCGGGGCCGGACTGCCGTTGGCCGGGAGCTGCGCGGATGTGTACCGAAGCCCGGAGGGAAACAGGGCTCCCACGGGTAGTCTTTACGTATATGGGCTTCTGGCAGATGGCGAGCCTTGGGAACAGTTGATTTCTTTTTCTGCATTGGCAGCAGATGGCGGTGTGATTATCGGTCGGGATGCCGATATGTGCCATGTGGTGCTCGACGACGAGAGCGTGTCGCGCATGCACGCGAGACTGGAGATTAACCAGCATGGGCTTGTCGTCTCTGACATCAATTCGATGAATGGCGTGTATGTCGATGATGTGCAGGTGGATGGCTATACCCCGCAGACTCGCCTGACGGATGGAGCCATACTCACGCTGGGAAGTGTACCCTTGCGTGTTGAAATGATTGTGAGTCGCTGATATATAATAATTTAAGAGATAATATTTTTATGATGAAACATATATTAACCGGAATAGGTATATCCCTGATGGTTGCGACCGGCGCGACGGCAGGGGATTACTCTGCATCTGAACATCTGTGGTACAAACAGCCGGCAGTTTTGCCGCCCTCACCCCTGCCTTGGACCGTTGCCCCTCATACCGTCAAAAATATCCCCGGTAAGAAACGGCACGATACCTGGGAAAGCCAGACCCTGCCGGTCGGCAATGGCCGTATAGGCGGTACCGTGTATGGCGGAGATAAGCTGGATTGCGTAGTGCTCAATGAGGTCAGTCTGTGGACCGGCGGGCTTAATTCCCCCTTTAACGGAGCTAAGTACACATACGGCCCTAAGGCAGGTAACAACGAGTTCGGCAGCTATCAGCCCTTCGGTAATCTCTATGTGGCGTATGAGTATGCCGGCGCCCCCGAGCAGTACAGCCGCGCCCTCGATTTACGCCGGGCCGAGGCTGTGACGGAATTCCGGGCCGGGGTTAACAATTATCGACGTTCCTGCTTTGTAAGTCGCCCCGATGATGTGATGGTGTACACGGCCGAGACAGATAAACCCGGTGGTATTACCGCTGCTGTGGCTCTGACTCCCTATCACAATGTTACCTACACCAGGGGGGAGGGCAATACCATCATTATGAAGGGCACTCTGGCCAATGGTGAGTGCTTTGAGGGGCGAATTCTGGTCAAATGCAAGGGGGGCTCAGTTCAACTGAAAGGCAACTTCGGCTCGGTTGATGTCGCCTACTCCGGGAATGCAAACAATATGATGCCCGCCGTTGCGCCGTCGCATCTCCCTTATATTGAGGTGCACGGAGCCGACTCAATGGAGATTTATGTGACCATGGCTACAGACTATGCCCCTGTTTTCTCGAAGGGGTGGAAGGGGGAGTCCCCCGAGCTGCGCAATGACAGGGTCATGCAGGGGATTGCGGGGAAGAGCATGGAGCAGATACGGGAGGCTCATCGCCGGGACTTTGCTTCGTACTACGACCGCATGAGCCTGGATTTGGGAACAACGGCACCTATGGTGCGCGAGGCTCCCACCGATGTGCGCGTGAATTCATACCGCACTCGCTATAACCGCAATCTGCCCGTTCATGAACCTGATTTGGAGGAGCTTATCTTCAACTACGGTCGCTATGTGCTTATTTCGGGCTCTCAGCCCGGTAATCTGCCTGTCACTCTGCAGGGAATCTGGAACAACAAAGTTCACGCTCCCTGGGCATGTGACTATCACAATAACATTAACCTGCAGATGTGCTATTGGGCGGCTGAAGTCACCAACCTTTCCGAGTGCCACATTCCGCTGATTGATTTCATTCGCTCCATGGAGCAGCCGCTGTCTGAGAGCACACGGCGTCAATTTGGTTCTCATGTGCGTGGCTGGACCACCCGCATATCCCAGAACCCCTGGGGCGGTGGCGGTTGGATTAAGTGGAATCCGCCGGTGAATGCCTGGTATGCTCTGCATATTTGGGAGCGTTACCTTTACTCGCAGGATAAGGAGTACCTGCGCGATGTGGCCTATCCCATGCTCAAGAATATCTGCCATTTCTGGGAGGATGAGCTCAAAACTGTCGGTGCCCGCGGCAAGGGACTGCAGACCCGCAAGAATGAGCGGTCTCCCATTCAGGAGCTGACGGCAGAGGAACACCCCGAGCTTGCCGATATTAAGGAAGGTGCTCTGGTATGCCCGATGGGCTGGTCGCACGAGTGGGGCCCGCTGGAGGATGGCTGCGCGCATGACCAGCAGCTTATCTGGGAGCTCTTCGATATTACTGTGCAGGCTGCCAAAATTCTGAATGTCGACACAGAATGGGCTGCCGAGCTTGCCGCAAAACGCGACCGTCTGGTAGGCAACCGCGTGGGGCGCGACGGCTACCTGCAGGAGTGGATTGTGGATCGCCCCGACATGGTGACCGGTCAGCGCCATACTTCCCACCTCATTGGCGTATTCCCCGGTTCTTCCATCTCCCTGAACCGCACGCCCGAGTTTGCCAAGGCTGCCATGAAGAGCCTGGAACTGCGCGGCCTGACCAAGGATAATCGCCGCAGCTGGACCTGGCCCTGGCGCACGGCTCTCTGGGCTCGTTTTAAGGAAGCCGACAAGGCCTACAGCATGGTGCAGCATTACATTGTCTACAACCTGCTCGATAACCTCTTCGGTAATCATCCGCCCATGCAGATGGACGGTACCTACGGTATGCCTGCCGGTATCAGCGAAATGCTCCTGCAGAGCCATGACGGTGCTATCGAACTGCTGCCGGCTCTTCCCGCCATCTGGGGTACCGGCTCGGTGAAGGGTATTCGCGCCCGTGGCAATGTGACCGTGGATATGGAGTGGAAGAACGGTAAAGTGACGTCGTACACTCTTACCACCTCCAATCCGGAGCCGACTCCTGTCACTGTTGTGGTCAATGGTGAGCGGGTTCAGGTTACCCCAACGGTGGTGAAATAAGCGATTTTCTGAATATCACAACACAGAAAAGCCGCAGCTGAATTGCTGCGGCTTTTCTTTATAAATGGCTTGCTGTTTTTACTGAATGGCGGCGAATGCCTGCTGAAGGTCAGCAATGATGTCCTCAGCGGCCTCGATACCCACGGAGAAGCGGATGAGGTCGGGTTTCACGCCGGCCTCGATAAGCTGCTCGTCGGTCAGCTGGCGGTGGGTGTGGCTGGCAGGGTGCAGCACGCAGGTGCGGGCGTCGGCCACGTGGGTCACAATAGAGGTGAGCTTCAGGCTGTCCATGAAACGGATGGCTCTCTCGCGGCCGCCCTTAATGCCGAAGGTAACCACACCGCAGGTGCGGCCGCCGTCAAACTGGCGCTGAGCCAGTTCGTAGTACGGGTTGCTGGGCAGACCGGCATAGTTAATCCAGGCGACATCATCCTGAGCTTCCAGGAACTCGGCCACTTTCTGGGCGTTCTCGCAGTGGCGGGGTACGCGCAGGTGCAGGGTCTCCAGCCCGAGGTTGAGCAGGAAGGCGTTCATGGGGGAGGGAATGGAGCCCAGATCGCGCATGAGCTGAACCGTGCACTTGGTGATGTATGCCCCCTTGCCGAAGGCATCGGTGTACACCAGACCGTGGTAGGAGTCATCCGGCTGGGTCAGACCGGGGAACTTGTCGGCATGGGCTGCCCAGTCGAAGTTGCCGCTGTCGACAACCACACCGCCCACCTGAGTGGCATGACCATCCATGTACTTGGTGGTGGAGTGCATCACGATATCGGCACCGTGCTCGAAGGGACGGCAGTTGATGGGGGTGGCGAAGGTGTTGTCCACAATGAGCGGCACGCCGTTCTTGTGGGCGATGTCGGCCATCTTGCGGATATTGAGTACCTGCAGAGAGGGGTTGGAAATCGTCTCTGAGAACACGCACTTGGTGTTCGGGCGGAAGGCCTTCTGGATTTCCTCCTCAGGGGCGTCCTGGTCCACGAAGGTGACCTCGATGCCCAGCTTCTTAAAGGTGACGGCAAAGAGGTTGAAGGTGCCGCCGTATATGGCGCTGGTGGAAATGAAGTGGTCGCCGGCCTCGCAGATGTTGAAGACCGAGTAGAACGAGGCTGCCTGGCCGGAGGATGTCAGAATGGCGGCCACACCGCCCTCGAGCTCGGCTATCTTCTTGGCCACACACTCATTGGTGGGGTTCTGCAGGCGGGTGTAGAAGAACCCGGCTTCCTCCAAATCGAACAGGCGCGCCATCTGGTCGCTCGTCTCGTACTTGAAGGTAGTGGACTGAAAAATAGGCAGCACGCGGGCCTCGCCCTTCTTGGGCTGCCAACCGCTCTGTACGCAAATGGTGTCTCTGTTCATATTGGTGAATGTATGGCTTGCGCCCGCATGGTAGCACGTTATTCCTACCATGGCAAGCTGAAATAAAGATTTTTACAGCTCATGCCGCAGAAAACTCTCATTTGAAGAGCTTTCGCCTGTCTTTGATATCTTATGGGAGGCTGAGCCTCCATAATCAATAAAAAAGAGCAGGGCTGTCGGCCATGCTCTTTTTAATGGTATAGCTGATGGAAATCAGTTCATCTTGTCGCTTTTACACTGATTGACATCAATCCGGGTATTTAGAAGAGGGCCCGTATTTGTTGGTTCCTTTTTCAGAATCACGGCAGAGCCTCACGAGGATGATAAAGAAGAGAACAATGGAAAGCCCCAACATTGTCATTGCCATTATCATGACTGCAGTTGTTAGGTTGCCTCGTGACATTTCGTTGGAAATAGGCATGGCATATCCCAATGCGAAATGAATCCAAATTATGGCGCTGCTGTGTCCCCTGTCGTGCATGCGTTTAATGAGTAGTGGTGCTGCCAACACGATAACTACGCCGAATAGAGCAGTGTAGTACATGTAAGGATTTGTCAGAGCCGGGGTCAATAGGTGCATGATGACACCGATGATTAGGATTGACAGCAGATAACGTGGCCAGAATTGAGCTCGAGTGTAGCGCCCCTTATATGAGAACCATGATGGTGTGTTGTTCATTGTCATTTTTATTGTTACTATTTCTGAATTGCGTGATAATGGACACTTGTTCGGAAAAGAAGATTGTTTATTTTGCGGTTTTCAATTGTTCTAAGAGACGTTTACAACGTTTGCATCCCTTTTTCGCTCCGACTTCCAAGTAAGACTTGCTCCGCCTGAAAGATGATTGCCCGGGTCTTATATTTTTGCAGTAAGAGCAAGCTTTTGTTTTTTTATCTTTGTCTCTGGCCGCTTTTTCCCTGGCTGCTTTTTCTCTGGCTGCTTTTTCTCTGGCTGCTTTGTCTCTGGCCGCTTTTTCCCTGGCCGCTTTTTCTTTCTCCGCAGCTATGTGCTTGGCCTCCTCTTCAGCGGCCTTGCGCTTGGCTTCTTCCTCAGCGGCCTTGCGCTTGGCTTCTTCTTCAGCGGCCTTGCGCTTGGCCTCCTCCTCAGCGGCCTTGCGCTTGGCTTCTTCCTCAGCGGCTTTGCGCTTGGCTTCTTCCTCAGCGGCTTTGCGCTTGGCTTCTTCCTCAGCGGCCTTGCGCTTGGCTTCTTCTTCGGCAGCTATGCGCTTGGCTTCTTCTTCGGCAGCTATGCGCTTGGCTTCTTCTTCAGCGGCCTTGCGCTTGGCTTCTTCCTCAGCGGCCTTGCGCTTGGCTTCTTCTTCAGCGGCCTTGCGCTTGGCCTCCTCCTCAGC
>JAFURE010000068.1 GCA_017471985.1 Akkermansia sp.
AAAATAGAGACAAAAATAGGTAACTTTAGCCTCAGGGATACGAAAAATGAAAAAAAATAGCAAAAATACGTTGCTCTGATTTCGAAAAAATGCTATTCTGCCCCCGAACCAACAAAATCAACCACTAATTAGAAGTTCCCAACGATAGGAAATCCATACTTTTCCACAATCTCAATATCACTTGCCGGAAAAATAGGATACCGAACCCCGGCCTCGATAGCTACCTTATAATCATACATACCGCCTACGGTCTCGACCAACATGCGTTCTGGCAAGGGTATTTCTTCCAACAAGAGCTTATAATCATTTATCTTGTCGGTAACAAGGATCATATGGGCACATTCCTCCATAATCGACTTCACATCAACACCTGACAAAACAGTATATCTACCCGATATCCTGAGTTTTTTCAACTCACTAAGCGGCATATTCCTCACCTCTTCTTCAGGCAGCCCGACTAATTGTGCCAAGTCGAACCAACTGTGGCCTCCTACCAAATGGCCATCCACCGTTTTCAAAAAATCAATTTCAATGAACTGAAATCCTTTTTCCAACGCATCCAACAATCCCTCTCTACAATTTTTATAATGAAACTCCCCTACACCGCCACCGTGAGCAATATAACATTCCTTACCGTGATTGATTTTATTGTTATAGAATGCATTCATGTGCCCACCATGCATTTTGATAATATTCTCCATATCCAGGGTGTAAACCACTTTATAGGGTATTAGAACCTTATTCCATATTTTTTGTCTGTATTGCTGCGGCAACATCATTACCGCTAAAACAGAAAAGAGAACACAAAGCAAAATTACAATCTTATTTTTTTTCATAACAAAGACAAAAATTACAGAAACACATCAAAAAAATCCGAATCAGGGAGCAAACGAGCCCAACCAAACGCATAATACAAAGAATCCGACAGTTGTCAAGCACAAGTTTATGCCAGATAACACATTCAACATCCCTACACTACAACCACCATGTACAACCAGTAGGCGAAGTTAACTCCGGTGCAAAGTTTTTTTCATTCCCATCCATCCCCAAATGCAAGCCTTTATGATTTTTTTGCTTGCGCTCGGGCAGATAAGATGGTAAATTCAACCAGTAAAAATCTGTCAAGCACAACAATGAAATACCAGACACTTTCACTTGCACTGGCAGCGCTGCTTGCGCTTACCCCCGCTTACGCCCAGTCCTCCCGCGGCAATCGTGCCGCTCGTGGTGCTGCAGCCGCAGCAGCCGAGGAGGCCGCACCCAAGTCCGGCGTACGTTTCGTCATCTGCGCCCCCAACGGTGGCAAGCTCCCCAGCCCGCTCTACTACCAGTCCGGTAAGGATGAGTACAAGCAGGCCCGCATCTCCGGCCGCATTCCCACTCAGCGCATTAAACCCATTGCCGGCGTCATTTCCTTCTACGATCAGGATCCGGCACCGGCAGCAGATGCCGCCGACAAGAAGAAAGGAGCTGCAGCCAACACAAAGAAGCCTGAGATTAAGCCGGTCATGACTATCAACGTGCCCGCCAGCGCCGGCAGCAAATCCGTGTGCATTGTGGTACCCGGCGATACCCCCGCCAAGGCTCAGACATTCTTCCTCAACGAGGCCGACTTCCCCTCCAAGGGCGTGCACCTCATCAACCTTTCCCCCCGCCCGGTAACGGTGAGCGTATCTGCCAAGGGTGACTTTACCGATGCCCGCGAGAAGAAAGTAGCCCCCTTCCGTCGTGACGAGGGCGTGAACGACAAGAACAGCTGGCACTTTACCGGTGGCGCTCACGGTGATCAGGTAGCATTCCGCATCACCCACCGCCAGAGCAAGAAAGTAGGCGGCAAAGAAGTCGTGAAGGAGGTTCCGCTGAAGATGGGCAAGTTCCTGGTATCGGAGCGCCAGTCCCAGATTAACGTTGTTGTGAAAGCCGGCGGGGACAACCTGAAGCTCATGAGCATACAGGTAGCCAACGACTGATAGACGTCACACACACTCTCTCCACCATTCCCGACTTACAGCCATGCCCCAGAAAGTCACTGAAGGCCCCCTTGCCGAGCGCATAGCCCGCATAGGCGACCAATTCGCCATCAGCGGCGAGTTCCTGTACGGCGAAGAGCTCTGCAACGGCCACATCAACACCACCTACCGTGCCTGTTACCGCACGGAGGATGGTGCTGAGGATCGCTACATTCTGCAGCGTATCAACGACTACGTTTTCAAAGACCCCGTCATGGTCATGAAGAACGTAGAGAAGGTTACCCGCCACATCAGGTGGAAAACCATGCGCCGCCGCAAAAACACAGCCGGCCAGCCGCTTACCCTCTATCCGGCTCGCGGCGGCCGCAACTACATAGATTTGCCCGAAGAAGGGGGTATGTGGCGCTGCTACAACAACATTGAAGGTACACATACCTACGATGTTGTAGAGAACACCCGCCAGGCCTATCAGGCAGGCTTTGCCTTCGGTTCATTTCAGGAGCTCATCTCCGATATGAACCCCGAGGACCTGAAGGAGTCTATCCCCGACTTCCACAATACCCCCCGTCGCTTTGAAGCACTGCAGCGCAGTGCCCAGGCCGATGTTGCAGGCCGTGCAGCCAATTGTGAGGCTGAGCTTGCCATGTTCAGAGCCTGGGCTCCGCAGTACTGCAGACTGACTGAACTTCAGGCCGCGGGCCAGTTGCCGACCCGCATCACCCACAACGACACGAAAATCAACAACGTCATGCTCGACGAGGATACCGACGAGGCCGTGTGCGTGATTGATTTGGATACGGTGATGCCCGGGCTCTCGCTCTATGACTTCGGCGACATGGTACGCACCGCCACCTGTACCGCCGAGGAGGACGAGGAGGATTTGAGCAAGGTTGTCATGCAGCTGCCCTTCTTTGAATCTCTGGCAGAGGGGTATCTGGATGCCGCCCACGAGTTCCTGACCGATGGTGAAATCGAGCAGCTTGCCTTTGCCGGCTGGCTCATTACCGCAGAAATCGGCATGCGATTCCTGACCGACTATCTTGACGGCGACAAATACTTCCGCACCGACAAACCGGAGCACAACCTCATACGCGCCCGCAACCAGCTGGCTCTGGCACGCAGTATCGAGAGCAACATTCCCCGTATGGAGCGCTACATCCGCCGCCTGATGAAGTCCTACAAGAACAAACGTTAAGCAGCATGAGCAAGCTGTGGCGTTCAGCCTTTATATTGCTGGGGCAGACCATCCTGATGGTCTGCCCTGCGCAGCTGCAGGCGCTCACCACGCTGCAAGAGCTGCAGCAGCAGCTCCAACCCACCCAGCAACTCGGGCGGGATGCGCTCACCTTCCACACAACCGAGTGTCGAGGGATTGTACTGGGCGACCGCAGTGCCAACATCGGCGCCATATTAGTACACAGCAAAACCCGGGCTAACAGTACAAGCGCAACAGTCGGAGAACTGACCCGCCTCATCACCCACTCTGAACAGGCTGATGTTCGCTACTCTGCCGACAAACACTCTGCCCTTATCCTCTACCCCGCGATATGCAAAGCAGCTCGCCTGTCCTCCACCGGCCTGACCGGCTGCCCTCGCTTAGTTTCGCTCTACAACGCAGCCAATTGCAACAACAGCCGTCAATCCCCCCACTACTGGCATGACAGCGGGATTTCACTGCGACACTACGACAACAACAAGCTCACGTTCGAAATTACCATCGATATAAGCACTGAACTGGTGGATTACGCAGAAATACGTCTGGCAAAGGGCCAATCATCTGCCCGAGCCATTGCCATATCGAGCTTACCGACCAACCTGACCAAAGCACCGCGCAACACCGTACGCCGCCTGTCAATGACTCTGGGAGGTGCGACCCCACTGAGTGCAGACGAAACGACAGATGCTTACCTGAGCCGCGGCAAGGATGTTTACTGCGTAGGCACACAGGAGCGCCTGCATGCGGCAAACACCGCCCGCAGGAACATCAACCACTACATCTTCCCCCCCATGAGCATGCCCGCCGCACCTGCTCAACTCCCGGCTGTACAAGCTGATCCCGAACCGGTCACCTTACCCCCCCGGCCCACACCTGCAACTGAGCAGCAATCGCTCAGCCCGGCAGAAGCTCGTCGCACCTATATTGATTACCTGCAGAAAATGTGAGTTGTGACAGAATGAAATATCATTCAGGTGTTGCAACCGTGCGCAAGATATGCTAAACTGACCACGCAGCATATGATAGAACCCACCATAGAGGGGCTAGGCAATGTACCGTCGAGCCCCACGCTGGTTATCCCAAACCGGGTAGACCTTTCCGCCCTGCGCGCCATCGAAACGGCACTGGGGGGACGTGATCGTGTGGCATGGATGGTGGAAAACAACCTGCGCCCGGACCCTGAGGTAATGATGTACCTCTCGCAGTCCCGCTCAGCAGGATTTCTGTACGCCATTGAACGTACCGGCACCGAAGAACTGGTGAAGATGGTGCGCGATCGGCAGGTACAAGGGCGCCATGTGGTACTGCTCTGCGGTCGTCCCGGGCAGCAACCGGCTGCCCCCACAGATATACCGGGCAAGATGCTGAGCTTTGCCGATGGCAGCAAACTCTCAGCCCTGCCGATATACGTGGGCATGTACCGTCAGGAACTGAGCGGCAGCATTGTGACCTCGGCTCCCTATGATCGGCTCTGCATACACATAATGCCCGAGCTCAAACCCGGCCCCTCCCTGAGTGCACGTGTGCGCGGCGCGTGGATGGAGGCCGCAGCGGAGCAGATAAACGACCACCCGGCCCTGCAGAACACCCTGCCGCAGGCAATCCTGCAAAGCCTGACACAACACCCCGGTGCCATGATTATCGACGGTGTGGATGACAGCCAGTTACCCTACCGCAAGCTGTTGGTGTATGCCCTTATCATGGCCGAAAAGCTGCACAAACGGGTGACCAACCGTCGTCTGGGTATCATATTACCCCCGGGCAAACTGGCTACTATAGCCAATCTGGCATGCATGCTTGCCGGAATAAGCCCGGTTAACATCAATTACAACGACACACCCGAGGATTTTCGCTATCAGGTGGAACAGACCGGCATAGACCGCTTTATCACCGAAGCGCGTTTCACCCACAAGCAGCAGCAATTCTCCTGGCCGGCTCCCCGAGACCTCATCTACATCGACCGTGAACTGGCGGACGTAAGCACCGTAGCGCTGAAAATACGAGAGCTTGCCATACGTCTGGGCAAAACCGACCTGATAACCGGCCGACTGCAGAACCGCCCCCAGCAGCCTGATGACGAGGCATTAGTTCTCTTCAGCTCGGCCACCGGCGGCATAGCCAAAGGTACCCCGTACAGCCACCGCATGCTCCTGTCGGCCGTCATGCAGCTCAGCAGCCGCATGCCCCTGAAGCAAGGTCAACGCACACTTGCAGCCATGCCCCTGTATCAACCGGTCGGTTTACTGACAGGTTTGCTGTTACCCCTGCTGCATGGACTGGATGTAGTGACATATCCCGACACCGGCACCCCCAAGCGCCTGTGCGAGCTGGCCCACAACTACGGCACCGTACTCACAGCCTTCAGCCCGGCTCAGACCAATACCATTCTGCAATCCGGCAAGCCTGAGCACTTCAGCACACTGCGCTATTTCCTGGTAGCCGGTGAGCGTATACCGACAGAACTGGCACAGCGAGCGACGACAGATTACAAGCTCTCACTGCACGAGTGCTATACACCGGCAGAATCTGCCCTACCTGTATCCATCAGTGCCTCAACCCCGGCTGCAGCCCCCGGAACACCCCATATCATACCGGCAGCCCAATCCGGTACAGCAGGAGCCCCCATGCCCGGTATGGCTATACGTATAAGCGACCTCAACCGCCCGGAGCAAAGCCTGCCCCCCACCTCGCCCGGTCTCATCTGGATAGCCGGCAGCACTGTTATACCGGCTTACCTGAAGAACCGCCCCGACGCCACCACCTGCATGCGCGGCAAGTGGCTCTGCACCGGCGATGTGGGGCGCTTAAATGCCGACGGACTGTTGGTTATCAGTGGACGGAAAGCCCGATTCAGCAAGATAGATGATGATTTGGTGCCACACGAAGCGGCCGAGGAAGCGCTGTGCCGGGTGCTCAATGTCCCCACGGCTGACGGAGTACGCCGCCTGGCAATCGTGGGCGTACCCAACCCGCGCGGCATAGGGGAAATTCTGGTACTGCTTTCCACCGTACACAAACACCTTGTACCACAAGACCTTATCACGGTACGTTATGGCTTACTCAATGCGCGCTACCCGGCCTCATGGGCGCCCTCGCGTATTATACCCATCAAATCGATACCGGTATTGCCTAACGGCAAGCTCGATTACCCCCTCTGCTATCGCGGCACCTGCCAGCAACTCGGTATTCCAGTGGAGTAATATTACACCCACCCTCCGCCAGCATGCAAACACACTCCTCACCCGTACGCCCGATATCAGATGCCCCCTATACCGGCAGGGTTATGCAGCGCACGGGGAGCGATGGTTCGGTGCCGATGGACATATGCCCCGCTCCCAAGGAATTGCCGGCAGACTATATCATCAGTGGCTACCGTCTGTTGCACTCCATAGGAGAGGGTGGATTTGGCGTGACCTACCTTGCGGCAGATGAACTACTGCACCGCCGTGTGGTCATCAAAGAGCACTTTCCCCACAGCCTCTGCCAGCGACAAGCCGCAACCTGCGACATTGCCTATCACAACCATGTCAGCGAACAGGAGTACCACTGGGCGCTCGGCAATTTCCTGCGCGAGGTTCGTCTGCTCGCATCTCTGGACCACCCTCACATTGTCAAAATTTATACCTTTTTCGAGGCACACAACACTGCATACTACGTGACGGAGCACGTTGACGGCCCCTGTCTGGCAGATGTTGCACTCGAATACCGCAAGCACCTCGGCCATATACCCCAGCAACCGCTCTACTCACTCATGGTGCATATGCTCGATGCTCTGGACTACCTGCACTCGCATAACATCCTGCACCTGGATATCAAGCCCGACAACATTCTGGTAACACGCGACGGCCGCCCGATTCTCATCGATATGGGAGCTGCCATCGACCTGGGCGAAGAGCTCCCCTCCACCATTGTGGAAACCCCCGGTTACAGCCCGCCTGAACAATGCACCCCCGGCGGCAAATTAGCCCCTGCTACCGATCTTTATGCCTTTGCGGCGACCCTTTACTACCTCATTACCGGCAATGCGGTACCGCCCAGTCGCCAGCGTGAACTCATCGACACACTCGTTCCGTTGAGCGATATGCCACACCTTCGCGCGAAGTACCACCCCAGGTTGCTTGCCGGGATAGACAAAGCACTCTCACCGGCCATGAACGAGCGCTATGCAAACGCCGCTGAGTGGCTGCACGACCTCAGCCAGCAACCTTGAGCACGATAGCACCGCCCACAATCAACACCACTCCCAGCAGGCGCAGCATGGAGGCAGAATCCCCGAAAAACCACACACCTATACCAAAGGTGCATGCCGCCCCCACGCCGGTCCAGATAGCATAGGCAGTGCCAATGGGAATCTGCCGCTGAGCCAGATAAAGGAATACCCCGCTGAGAGCCATGGTCAGTACGGCAAACAAAATCCACCACCACCTGCCAACCGCTCCAGGAACGGCCATTTTCATACCGACCGGCCAACCAACCTCACATACAGCTGCCAATAACAGATAAAACCAGGCCATGCCCCTACTCTACGGCAAAAACTCCACCGGAACAAGGGCAAAATACGGCATGCGCAGCCTGTTAGCGGGCACACGCACAACATGTCTTGCAGTGTAGCCGATTATCAGGCAATATAGCAGCCATGAACAACCTGCACATGATTACCTTCCGCTGCCGGACAGAACTCTTCGAGCGCATGGAGCGCTTTGCGAAAGCCCGCAATATCGACCGCACCTCGGTGCTCAAACTGGCCCTGCACTTCTACCTCAACCTCTGCCGGGTTAAGCCGCAGATTGCGCAGCCTGCCAGTAGTGCCAGGCAATAAGCAGGCGCAAAATCAGCGCCCAGAGCATGCCCCAGGTCACAGCGGCCGTCAGTTTACCCTTGGCCGTCAGGCGGCTACTACGGCTCAGCCAGAAGAACAGGATAGCCTGCAGCAATGCCGAGAGCAGGAATGCCGCGGTGTCGCTGCAGCCACAGGCCTTCAGCACCACTGCGGGCGGCTCCAGGAAGGCAAAGGCACAGGAGAGCAAATCCTGCTCATTACCATACAACCAAGCCACAATCCCACTCGGCACCAGCACACACAGAAACAGTGTGAAACGAGCCACCTTGCTATATCTTTCCTCCTGCGTAGGTATATACATAACAGCGCCGCTATTCTACACTAACTCACCCTGACTGACAAGCCCGGAAATCATCATCCACCCTGCTTTCTCCATTCCGCTGTCAGGCCAGCACCACATCGGTCATGTGAGCCCTGGTCATACGGTCGTGCAGCTCAATGATGGGCGACTGCAGCTTACGCCCCACAACATCCACCAGGCGGCATACAACTTTCCCCTGACAGGCGCTCTCATACCGTTGCAGCCAGTCCTGAGCTTCAGGGGTATTCACCGATTCGGAGTCCACCGGACGGGGATACCCCGGTACGCCCACTCGATAGGGTTTCGGGCTCAGACGGGCGCGCCAGCACTTCTGGCGGGTACAGAGCGACTCATACAGCGGGTCGGCATGCAGAGTACGGCAGATAGCGTGCATGCGGGGGGAGTCGGGCGCGAGCCCATTCCCCGTCAGCATAACCCGCCATCCCCTGTGTGTGCGGTACAGGCGAGCTCCCATCGAGTCATCTGCCGAGCAAAGGTCACGCAGCACCTGCAGCAATTTTTCCTCGGGTGTGGTACCCTTGCCCAGCAGACCGAGCAAAGAATCCCACACCGTGAGGGGAAAACAGTCGACATCCACAAAACAGAGCGAGGTACTGTTGAGTACCTGCACCCCATAGCGGTTACGGGTAATTACATTGTCGGAATCAATCCGTTGCAGCACAGGCTCCAGCAGAAGAGTGGAGTACTCCTCTGCCCTCAGCTCATCAAGCGCCCGTAAGCGGGAACTTTGCTGCGCCACAGCATCCGCACTCACACCATGGCAAGCGACAAACTCGGTGCGAATACGGAAGCGCTCCTCCAAGCGCTCGCGCGCCTCGGCCATGGACTTGTAGGAAATCCCGTGTAATTTCCACAGGTGGCCATCACAGCCCATGCGTTTTTCCTTAACCCAGTATGGTGGAATTTTCATGCTCTCTATGATAGTTATTCCCCCGCCATCCGTCAATCAAA
>JAFURE010000069.1 GCA_017471985.1 Akkermansia sp.
CCTTCGGAATCGCAACAAATCGGGCATATGCAAAGACGGTGGCAATTCAAGCTTTGGTACCATGCGCTTATTATACCACGCCGAGGTGTCTTTGGAAATTCCGAAATACGTTTACACGCGACTTTTTAGAAGTTCCCATAACTGACGCCGGGCATTTATGCCGTTAAAAATGCGTCAGCCCGCGGAATGAGCTTGCTTTCAGTGGCAGATAGCGGTAGAATCGCGCGCATGACGAACGAGGAAAATACCGTCAAGAAAGATTTCATCCGTGAGTGGATTGCGAGTGATTTGGCAGAAGGTCACTGCAAGGCCCCTATTACACGTTTCCCCCCGGAGCCGAACGGCTACCTGCACATCGGTCATGCGAAAGCAATCTGCCTTGATTTCGGCGTAGCTAAGGAGTACGCACAACTTGGTGCCGTTTGCCACCTGCGCTTTGATGACACCAACCCCTGTAAGGAAGATATCGAGTTCGTCAATTCCATTCAGGAGGACATTAAGTGGCTCGGCTTCGACTGGGGTGAGCACCTTTACTGGGCCTCCGACATTTTTGATTTCTACTACGAGTGTGCCATTCACCTTATCAAAAACGGCCTTGCCTATGTGGATGAACAGGACCGCGACAGCATTCGTCAGCAGCGTGGCAACCTGACCACTCCCGGTACTGAATCCCCCTACCGCAATCGCCCGATTGAGGAAAACCTCGCTCAGTTCGAGGCTATGAAGGCCGGCAAGTTCCCCGAGGGTGGTGCTGTGCTGCGAGCCAAGATTGACATGACCAGCAGCAACATGAACATGCGCGACCCGGTCATCTATCGCATTTCCTACGATTCTCACCACAACACCGGCAACACTTGGTGCATTTACCCGATGTACGACTTCGCTCACCCGCTGGAGGACGCCTACGAGTACATCACCCACTCTCTCTGCACCCTCGAGTTCGAGGACCATCGCCCGCTCTACGACTGGGTGATTGAGCACTGCCCCATTCCTGCCGGTTCCCGCCCGCAGCAGCGAGAGTTCTCTCGCCTGAACATCACCTACACCGTCATGAGCAAGCGTAAGCTGCGCGAAATGGTGGAGGAAGGCCACGTGAACGGTTGGGATGACCCCCGCATGCCCACAATCTGCGGTCTGCGCCGTCGCGGTTACCCCGCCAAGGCTGTTGTTGATTTCTGCGTGGGCGTGGGTATCACCAAGTTCCCGGCCATTACCGATGTTGCACGTCTGGAAAACGCTGTGCGCTCCGAGCTCAACTCCATTGCAGAACGTCGCATGGCCGTGCTCAAGCCCCTTAAGCTCGTGCTGACCAACCTGCCCGATGGTCACGAGGAAGAGGTAGAGGTTGTCATCAACCCCGAAAAACCTGAGCTTGGGAATCGCAAGATTACCCTCACCAAGGAAGTATGGATTGAGCAGGATGACTTCATGGTCGAGCCGCCCAAGAAATATAAGCGTATGAGCCCCGGTGCCTGCGTGCGCCTGCGCGGTGGCTACTGCGTGGTGTGCACCAACTATGTGGCAGATGCCGAGGGCAATGTGACCGAGGTTCATGCCGAAGTTCTGCCCGGCACAATCGGTGCTAATCCGCCAGAGGGCATTCGCTGCAAGGGTGCCATTCACTGGGTATCTGCCAAATATGGCGTAAAGGCTGAAGTACGCCTGTACGACCGCTTGTTCAAGGATGAATCCCCCGATGCCAATCCCGAAGGATTCCTGGCCTCGCTGAATGCCGACTCCCTGACCGTGCTGAAGGACGCCATTGTGGAACCCGCGCTGGCGAATGCACCGGCAGAGTTCCTGTGCCAGTTCGAGCGCACCGGTTACTTTGTAGCCGATCGCTACGACCACAGCCCTGAGCACCCGGTATTCAACCGTTCAGTTGGTCTGCGCGACTCGTGGGCCAAAATGAATAAGTAAAACCTTAATCCAAAACAACAAGCATCTGCAAAAGACCGGCGGCTCACGCCGCATACCGAAGTGAGCCGCCGGTCTGCTTTTCAAACGAGTGACGACATGAAAAACGTAGAGTTTTCTTCCAAAAACGGCGTATTTGATATCAACAGCTTCATCTGCGAATGCGATGCCGCAGTCAGCGGCGAGCCTGTGCAGCAGGAAGCTGAGCCCACCCCGCCCCCTGCCCCGGAACCGTCAACCGCGGCAGTACAGGTACCTGTAGCAGACGGCACAGACCCCATCATTTACCACCCGCTCGAAGAAGTACTCTGCGACCTGCGCATGGGCAAGCTCATACTCATGACCGACGACCCGCACCGTGAGAACGAGGCGGACCTCGTGTGCGCCGGGCAATTTGCCACGCCGCAGAATATCAATTTCATGGCCACACACGCCCGCGGCCTCATCTGCGTGCCCATGGCTCCGGAGCGGGTGGATGCCCTTGGGCTCCCCATGCAGGCGCAGCACAATACCGAAAAGCACCATACAGCTTTCACCGTAAGTGTCGATGCCCGCGAAGGCACCACAACCGGCATCAGCGCCTTCGAGCGTTCCATCACCACCATGAAACTGGCCGACCCGAAGGCCACGCTCGATGACTTTGTACAGCCCGGCCACTGTTTCCCCCTGCGAGCCGTCGAAGGTGGCGTGATTCGTCGGGCCGGGCATACCGAGGGAACCGTGGATTTACTGCGCATAGCGGGCATGGAGCCCGTGGGCGTATGCTGTGAAATTATGAAGGAGGACGGCACCATGGCTCGCCTGGGTGAACTGGGCTCATTCCAGAAAAAATATGGTCTGAAAGCCTGCTCACTGGCCCAGATTATTGAGCACCGCCAGCACACCGAAAAACTGATTATCAAAGAGGAAGTGGTCAAGCTCCCCACGGATTTCGGTGATTTCATGTGCCACTCCTACCACTCCAAGGTGGATGGTCAGACTCACCTCGCACTCGTTCACGGTGAAATAGACCCGGAAAAACCGGTACTCTGCCGAGTACACAGCGAGTGCCTGACGGGTGATGTATTTGCCAGCCGCCGCTGCGACTGCGGCAGCCAGCTGCACACCGCCATGCGTCGTGTGGCGCAGGAAGGCGGCGTCATCCTTTACCTGCGACAGGAGGGGCGCGGCATTGGTCTGTCTGCCAAGCTGCACGCCTACAAGCTGCAGGAACAGGGGCTTGATACGGTGGATGCCAATATAAAACTCGGTTTTGCGCCCGATTTGCGCGATTACGGCGTAGGAGCCCAGATTCTGCGCGACCTCGGTGTGCGCAAGCTCAGACTACTCACAAACAACCCCCGCAAGATTGTCGGTTTGTCCGGGCACGGTCTCACTATCGAAGAGCAGATGCCCATCAGCATTCCCGCGCATGAGGACAACAAACACTACCTCGATACCAAGCGCGAGCGCATGGGACACCTTATCTGATTAACCTTTTACCTCATCAATAGACTATGACAACTGCAGAAAAAGCACTTTCCACCTTCCGTGAGCCGCCGTTCATGTACAACTGTGCACAGACAGTCTGTGCAGCATTCGGTCGAGAAGACCTGATAGAAGCCATGAAATCCTGTGGTGGAGGTCGCGCACCTGAGGGAATGTGCGGTGCACTCTATGGCGCTATACAGGTAGCACCCACCAAAGCTGAAGAACTGAAATCAGCTTTCACAGACGTCAACGGTGCCTGGAAATGCTGTGACCTGAAGGGCGGCACCCCTCGCGTTGCCTGCCAGCAGTGCGTAAGAGTAGCGGCAGAGCTGGTAGAGAAGCTACAGTAAACAGCCAAACATCTCCCCTTTTTCAGAAAATGTGCCACGTGTTTCAACATGGCGCATTTTTTTCTTTTCTGCGGTGCTGTGTTAGTGTATAAAATAATATTGTGGAACGCGGTTGCGACATCGTGCACGCGAGCGTTCCCAAACTAACGAGATTAAAGATTACAAGCAAAAGATGAGCACCTCCTCTTTTTTACCGGCTCAGTACGCACACCCGTACGAGATTGACCCTAAGTACAGCAAGTCAGTAGCATACTTCTGCATGGAGTATGCTATCGATAACGTTTTCAAAATTTATTCCGGCGGTTTGGGATACCTTGCGGGCTCCCACATGCGCTCAGCCGGAGCCCTGCGCCAAAATCTGGTCGGCGTAGGTATACTATGGTCCTACGGCTATTACAACCAGATTCGCGCAGAAGACGGCTCAATGGCTGTGCAGTACCGCAAGAAGGATTACGCTTTCCTCGAAGACCACAATATCAAATTCCTCATCCACATCTGCAATTCCCCCGTGTGGGTCAAGGCCTATTACCTGCGCCCGGAAGTCTTCGACACAGCCCCGATGTTCTTCCTGACCACCGACTTGCCTGAAAATGATGCCGTAAGCCGCTCCATCACCCAGCGACTCTACGACAGCAACCCCATGACCCGAATCTCGCAGTATATCGTACTGGGTCAGGGTGGTGCCAGGCTCTTCGAAGAGCTCGGTGTGGAGCCCGAGATTTACCACATGAACGAGGCTCATGCCATCGGTGCAGCCTTCAATATGCTGGCACGTAATGGCGGTAATGTGGAGGAGGTACGCAAGCGCTTTGTCTTCACCACCCACACCCCCGAAGAGGCAGGCAACGAGAAAATGGACATTAACCTCATGGCCAATTTCTCCTTCTTCGATGGCCTGTCACTGGATCAGGTGCGCAGCATGCTGAAGCTCGACCCGAATGAGCAGACATTCAACTACACTCTTGCCGCTCTGCGACTCTCGCACATGGCAAATGGTGTGAGTGAGCTGCACGGTGAGGTCTCCCGCCAGATGTGGCAAGGTTATAGTGATATCTGCCCCATCACCCACGTCACCAACGCCCAGAACGTAACGTACTGGCAGGATGCCGAGCTGGCAGAAGCCTTTGCAGCCCGCGACAAACGTGCCTTCATGGAGCGTAAGCGTGCTCTCAAGAAAGACCTCTTCCGCATGGTGGGTGAGCAAACCGGGCACCTTTTCGACCAGGACACCCTTACCATCGTCTGGGCTCGCCGCTTTGCCGCTTACAAGCGCCCTGCTCTTATCACCGATAACCCGGTCATGTTTGAGCGCATGTTACAGCGAACCAATCGCCCGGTGCAGATGATTTGGGCCGGTAAGCCCTATCCCACAGACTTCACTGCGGTTGATATCTTCAATAAGCTTAACAAGCTCAGCGAAAAATACCCCCGCTGCGCTGTGCTGACCGGCTACGAACTTGCCCTCAGTCGCCTGCTCAAGAATGGCTCTGACATCTGGCTCAACAACCCGGTCGTTACGCGAGAGGCCTCGGGTACCTCCGGTATGTCTGCTGCCATGAACGGTTCTATCACCATCTCGACCAATGACGGCTGGGTACGTGAGTTCGCCCGCGATGGTCAGAACTGCTTCATGATTCCTGAAGCCAAGGCCGGGCTGTCGGCAGAAGCCCGCGATCGCTCCGACCGCGACAACTTCTACAACATCCTCGAGTCGAAGGTGCTGCCCCTCTATTACGAAAATCGCGATGCATGGAACGATATCGTTTTCAATGCAATGGAGGATATTTCCCCTGCCTTCAACTCCGACCGCATGGCCGACGAGTACTACACCAAGATGTACAACTCTTAATTCGGCTCTCAGCTGAATTTTTATTGCAGGCGCAAAAAAAGTTAGCAATATCTCACTTTTGCGCTTGCAATTTTTTCAAGATAGTGCTAAACTCGCGCCAGAAAGTTAGCCTAATCTAATTTTATGAATACAGCAATCGCAAAAATCCGGGCACGGGAGATACTGGATTCCCGTGGCAATCCCACAGTAGAAGCCGAGGTTCAGCTCAGCAGCGGCATCATCGGTGTGGCATCGGTTCCCAGCGGAGCCTCCACCGGTGAGCACGAAGCCTGCGAACTGCGCGACGGCGACAAGAACCGCTACCGCGGCAAGGGTGTGCAACAGGCCGTGGCACATGCCAACGAAGACCTGGCCCCAGCCCTTATTGGTATGAGCGCGACGGAGCAGATAGCCATCGACAACCGTATGCGTGAAGTAGATGGCACACCGAACAAGTCACGCGTAGGAGCCAATGCCGTGTTGGCCATCTCGCTGGCTACAGCTCGCGCTGCAGCACAGGCAACCGGCCAGCCGCTCTACCGCTATCTGGGTGGTCCGAATGCCCACATCCTGCCGGTTCCGATGATGAATGTCCTGAACGCCGGTGCGCATTCCGATGCACCGATTGACTTCCAGGAGTTCATGATTGTACCGAAGGGCTTACCGACCTTCCGCGAAGCGCTGCGGTGCGGTGCCGAAGTATTCCACTCGCTGGCAGCAGTTCTGCGCAAAATGGGGCTGAGCACTGCCGTGGGAGATGAGGGTGGTTACGCCCCTAACCTGAAGAGTGCCGATGCCGCGCTGGACGTTATCATGACTGCTATTGAAAACGCCGGTTACCGCCCCGGTGAAGATGTCAGTCTGGCTCTGGATGTCGCCAGCTCTGAGTTCTATGATGCCGAGAGCGGGCTCTATGTCTTCAAAAAGAGCAGCGGCGACCGCCTGACTGCAGCTGAACTGACAGACTACTACAAGGGCCTGATTGAGCGTTACCCCATCGTATCCATCGAGGATGGCTGCGCCGAGAACGACTGGGAGGGCTGGAAATTGCTCACCGACAGCATCGGCAACCGCTGCCAGCTGGTGGGTGATGACCTCTTCGTTACCAACGTTGACTTCCTGCGCAAGGGTATTGAAAGCGGTGTAGCAAACTCCATTCTGGTGAAGCTCAATCAGATTGGCTCATTGAGCGAAACCTTTGAGGCCGTGCGACTCGCTACGACCAATGCCTACACTGCCGTTATCTCCCACCGCAGTGGCGAAACCGAGGACTCCTTCATTGCCGACCTCGCTGTTGCCACCAACGCCGGACAGATTAAGACCGGTTCCCTCTCACGTGCAGACCGACTGGCCAAGTACAACCAGTTGCTGCGCATAGAGGAACAACTGGGTGCCGCAGCTCGCTACGGCACAAAGTAAGAAGCCGCTGTAACATGCAGCCAAAGCGCAGATGTTCACTGTAACATCTGCGCTTTTTATGCCCGACTGACGGGTTGCAGCCTTGACATCGCGCGCGCATGGAGCCATACTACTGCCGCTATGTTAAACTTATATGATACACAGTCGGGGGCGATGAAGCCCGTACAGGCAGAAGACGGCAAACAGCTGCGCTTCTACTGTTGCGGCCCGACGGTGTACGCAGCAGCCCACATCGGTAATTTCCGCACCTTCGTCGTGCAGGATGTTTTCCGCCGAGTGGTGGAGCTGGGCGGCCTGCGCACCAAGCACGTGCGTAACCTGACGGATGTGGATGACAAGACCATACGCAATTCACAGGCTCAGGGTATGCCGCTGGGCGAATACACTGCCAAATGGACCGCCAAGTTCCACGATGACTGCAAGGCGCTCAACTGCCTGGCTCCGCATGTCGAGCCCAGCGCTGTAGGCCACATTAAGGAGCAGCTTGATATCGTTCAGAAGCTCATGGAGGGCAACCACGCCTACCAGAGTGATGACGGCTCCGTTTACTTCCGCATTTCCTCATACAATGATTACGGACGTCTGGCTCACCTCGACCGTCAGGAACTCGACCTCGGCAAAACTGCTAACACTCGAGCCGATACAGATGAGTACGAAAAAGACAGCGTAGCAGACTTCGTGCTCTGGAAGGCCCGCCGCCCCGAAGACGGCCCGAACTTCTGGCCCTCCCCCTGGGGCGAGGGGCGTCCCGGCTGGCACCTGGAATGCTCAGCCATGAGCCACAAGTACCTAGGCGATACCTTTGACCTGCACTCCGGCGGCGTGGATTTGGTGTTCCCACACCACGAGAACGAAATAGCGCAGAGCCGCTGCGCCTGCGGTGGCGAGTTTGCCCGCCACTGGTTCCACGTGACCCACCTGCTGGTGGACGGTGCCAAGATGAGCAAGAGCCTCGGCAACATGTACACCCTCGACCAGCTGCAGGAAATGGGCTATACCCCGGCAGCCCTGCGCTATGTGTTGGCCGGTGCCTATTATCGCCGCCCGCTCAATTTCACCCTCAACGGCATGAAGGACGCCACCAGCGCTCTTAACAAGCTCGGTCGATTTGACAAAGAACTGGCCAAGGCCAGCGGCGCAAAAGAGCCGACATACCGCGACCTCGTCAAGAAGGCCCCTGCTCTCGGTGTCTTCCAATCGGCTTGGGACAGCCTGGAGGACGACCTGAACGGGCCGGAAGCTCTCGGCCACGTATTCAGCGCCATCAAGGGCATTAAACCCGCCGAGATGGATGCCGCTGCCGCCACCGAGGTCTGGAAAGCCTTCCGCTTCATCATGGAGGCCCTCGGCCTGCAGCTGCCTGACCCCGACGCCGACATTGAAGTACCGGCAGAAATCAAGGCGATTGCCGATGAGCGCTGGGCTGCCCGACTGGCAAAGGACTGGGCTACGGCAGATGCCCTGCGCGGCAAACTCGCCGAACTCGGCTGGGCAATGAAAGATGGCAAAGACGGCTATAAACTCACCAAGGCTTAATCGATTATGGATAACAAAGACCTTTCCCTGCTCGGCAAACACACTGAGTTCTTCAGCAGCCCCGAGGACGCCAAGCTGGAGGCATTCCCCAATCGCAGCCCGCAGCGTCCCTACGTGGTAACTCTCACCACACATGAGTTCTCCTCCCTCTGTCCCGTCACGGGGCAGCCGGACAGCTGTGAGCTCACCATCACCTACACCCCTGCTGAAAAAGTAGTGGAAACCAAGAGTCTGAAATACTACCTTGTATCCTTCCGCAATTATGCGGCATTCAACGAGCAGGTAGTCAATCGTATACTCGATGACCTGGTGGCTGCTGTTGACCCGGCATGGATGAAAGTGGTAGGTAAGTTCGGAGCCCGAGGCGGCATTCAGCTCACCTGTACCGCCGAACATAAGCCTGAGAACCGCCCTGCATGAAAGTAGCCGTTCTGCTCTCAGGCGGGTTGGATTCCACCACCGCACTTTACTGGGCACACCACCACCACAAGGTGGTGTGTGCCCTTTCCTTTGACTACGGCAGCAACCACGCAGCCAAAGAACTCGCCTGCGCCCGCTGGCAGGCGGAGCAACTCGGCATTCCCTACCACGAGATTGACATCCACTCCATCTCAGCTCACCTGCAGAGCGCTCTGCTCAGCGGAGCAGATGCCATTCCCACAGCCGACTACGCAGAGGACAACCTCAGGCAGACAGTGGTACCCTTCCGCAACGGCATTTTTCTGGCTATAGCCGCAGGTATTGCCGAGAGCAATGGGGCAGAAGGAATCGTCATCGCAGCCCACAGTGGTGACCACGAGCTCTACCCCGACTGTCGGGAGGATTTCATGTCGGCCATGGCCAGTGCTATCTCACTGGGTACTTACGCCAACCTGCAGATTCTACGCCCCTTTATCACCAATAACAAAGGAGAAATTACTGCCATCGGCGCCAAGCTGGGAGTTGACTTTTCGCATACCTACTCCTGCTACTGCGGTCGCGACCTCCACTGCGGGCAATGCGCCACCTGCCGTGAACGAATAGACGCCTTCACAGCCGCCGGAGTTCCCGACCCGACGGAGTACGAACACTGACTTCACCCAATTACCATGAAAACGCCCCCAACTCTCCTAATCCTTGTCGCCTGTAGCCTAACCGCCTGTGTGCGCGTAAACATTTCCGATGCCATTGCTAACATCGGGAAGCAAGAAGAAGCGCTCATAGTCCCCCGCGACCCGGAAAAGTGGAAATTTTACAGAGCAAACGGCACTCAATACATAGAAACAAAGCGCGTAGTCGTCTCCCCTGACGTGCCTGTCACCATCGCAGATTCATCCTTCAGCCAATTACCACACCGTAACTTTAACATAGATAAAGTTATACAGGAGCCTTACTACTATGCTCCGGAATCTGGGCAGAAATTATCCGCACTGCCAGCACACGCAGAGCCCGAGCCCAAACCGGGAAAACTGCAACATATATACCCTTGGTACACAGTAGGGTCAGAACACCAACCCATCGCACTGAATTCACCGGCGCCGTCACCTCACCGCTACTGGACAGCCCCTTTATCAGCGCTGACTTTTGTAACAATAGACATCCCGGCTTCTATAGCACTCACCGCCATCAGCCTGCCGATTAATATCTGTTACAGCCTTACCATGCAACATCAACAAATGGCCACTATCGATGCTGTACACGATGCCTCCGGGCAACAAACAAAACAGATTTCAGGCAAATGCCCGACAACAAAAAATCTACCGAAACCACCCGCAGAATAAACTTAACAGACCGCTTCTATCAATATATGCTTACTCTTTTTTCACGACTCAGACTTGCAACCATTACAGCCGCCACACTGTTGACAGCTTGTATCAGCGAACGTGAACAGTTGGAAGAGCTTTGTGCAGCAATGAATGCAGAACGCCGTACAGAAGAACACGCCGAGCACTGTAGTGGATTGCTGAAGAAACATGCCGAGTTCGCCCAATACGTAGCACAAGCAACAAGCGCTGAGTTCAAGCGAGAGCGTGGCGATTGCTGCTGTACGGGCGCAGAATCTCCGGAAGTCCCCTCGGTAAAACTCAACCAAAAGGAGTTCGCCGAATTAAAAGAAATACTGAGCCATGCTCAGCCTATTCCGCCTATTCCCATTGAGAATTACAATCAGCATTTGCATTCTCAGGTGGTTACAGACGAGGACGGGAATCCGACCATTCAGACAGTGAGCCCAACTGCCGTTGTACCTTTCTTCTATATTCTTGACCGATTAGTATTGAAAGATACTGCGGGCAAGGAGCTGACATACATTGATATGGATGAGGGCTTACTGCGGCTTTCCGTAGCCCGTGACAGTGTGAATGCCGTGGCAGTCCTGCCCGATGAGTGGTTTGAGAGATACATCAATCTCCCTGCTCGTCAACGTTTTATCAGAAATACCAACAAGGCCGATGGCGTAACCGCAGAACCGGCTTTACTCAATTCAACAGCCCAAACGGAGCCACATTGGAAAGGGCCGAAACTCCCCGATAATGCAGCCCAACAAAATCGTAAGTTCACTGAAAAAGTTCGTCAGGCAGCAAACAATTGCAGCAGTATACAAGTTCATGTTCAGGATTTGATTTACGAAGCACAGAACACAACAGACAACCGAGTTACCTTGTCTGCTGAGCAAAAAACTGAGATTTGTCGCATTCTCAGTCAGGCTCAGCCAATATTGAATGAGAGCTACCTTACCGTCTACCCCGGAAAGAAAACTGAGATAATTTTTCTGGATGAAGCGGGCTCAGAGCTCCTCAGCATTTCATCCCTCGTTATCGGTACTCCAACCGCCTCTACAAGAGAAACAAAAATACAGATACCCAGCGAAGCGGAAACAAGATTTAGGGAAATTATCGGGGAAAAGTAAATCCCCCACTCCATCAGTCCATGACAAAAACGGCAGTTCCGACCACTGAATTGTCGAACAGAAAACGAGCGTCCTCGCGGCTCAGTCTTATACAACCATGGGAGGACGGGCGGGAACGAACAGGCCCCTGGTGCAGCCCCACGCCGTCAAGAGTCAGACGCAGGAAGAACGGCATAGAACTGTTATACAGGTTGGATTTATGCTCACGGCACTTCTCCATCACGTGAAAATGCCCCTTTGGTGTAGGAGTAGACTTCTTACCGGTGCACACGCGAAAACGGCGCAGAACCTTCTCGCCATCCATCATACAGCCGTTCTGTGAACTGAGGGTAATGATGATATGCCGCCCCTTTCTATCCATGGCAGCAAGAACCTCAGCATGTTCACGGTTATATCGGTCGGCCTCTATTTTGGCCTGCCAGGCAGCAGAGCGCAGAGCCTCGCGTCGAGCGCGTCGCATCAGTTTTCTCTGTCTGGGAGTAAGAGCCGAGCCATCGGCCAGTTGGTCGAGAGTCGGTTCCTCATCTTCGGGGTAAACGTAGCGCACGCGCCCACCTTTGATGATACCGTAAGGCGGCAATTGAGCCGTATAGAGTTGCTGCTCGCTTAATTCCCAGCTTGGCAATATCTCAATGTCAACGGGCTTTCTGTAGCGCAGCATCATAGCAACTGCAGGGTCCCTGTAGCGAACGGGTGGTTCGGGAGCAGGAGGAAAGATGATAGGCTCCAGCTCATCAGGAATCCCGTAATCAGGCAATTCATGCCCGTACACCTGAGCCGACAGCAGCCCGAGAGCTACCGTCAACAGCATACGAACATATCTCCTGAACATCTTCACCATGGTTATCTCTTATCAGATAAAATAACATATTAATTCTGTTTCTGCAAGTCAATACAGGGCCATATTGCCTAATTGCGGCACTTTTCCCGAAAAGGCTTGCAATAAGTGGTATAAACTGCTACACTCACGCGCGCAAGCACACAATTTACCTAGCAATGCTGAGTGTACTGATAAAAACCTATGGTTGCCAGATGAACGAACGTGACAGCGAACAGGTGCTGAGCATGTTTCTGGCAGGTGGTTATGAGATAACCCGCGATGAAGCGCAGGCCGATGTTATTCTCATCAACACATGCTCCGTGCGCGAGAAAGCGGAGCTGAAAGCGCTGGGCAAAATGGGCCTGCTCTGCTCCCGCCCCACAGCCAACCCCTGGGTCGTCTACGGATTCATGGGCTGCATGTGCCAGAGCCGCCAGCGCAGCCTGTTCCGCGATTTACCCCGCCTGGACCTCGTTTGTGGCACTCGTCAGTACCACAATGTCTACAAACACTGCAATCGATTGCTGCGCAGCCGCCTGGGACAAAACATCACTGAACCGATTCGTCGTGGTGCCCATATCTGTGCCGTAGAACATGAAGATGGGTTCCAGAATGCCATTAAAGACCACATGCCGCAGGCCGGCAATTGCACAGCCTTCGTGTCCATCATGCAGGGGTGCGACATGAAATGCTCCTACTGCATTGTTCCCAGCACCCGCGGTAGCGAGTGCAGCCGCCCGCAGGAGGACATCCTCACCGAAGCCCGGGAACTGGTGGAGCGCGGCGTGAAGGAAATCACCCTGCTCGGCCAGATAGTCAACCGCTACGGAAAAGACGAACCGGTAGTCAATGGACGCGGTGCTTTTGTGAGACTGCTCGAAGCGCTGCACGAAATTGATGGGCTGGAGCGCATACGCTTTACCTCACCGCACCCGATTGGTTTCCGTCAGGATTTGGTGAATGCCTACACCTACCTGCCCAAGCTTTGCAGCCACATTCACTTCCCCATGCAGAGCGGCAGCGACCGCATTCTTAAGCTCATGCTGCGCCCCTACAAGAACGAGAAATACCTGCAACTCTGTGAAGCCATGCGCGAGGCACGCCCCGATCTGGCCATCACGACCGACATCATCGTCGGGTTCCCGGGCGAGACGGATGAGGATTACCTGCAGACCAAGGCTGCCGTTGAGCGGGTGCAGTTTGACAATGCCTTCATCTTCCAGTACTCCCCGCGCCGCGACACCCCTGCCGCAGCCATGGAAAACCAGATTTGCCTGCGCGTAAAAGAAGAGCGTAACCATGATTTGCTGGAGTGCGTGAACCGCATTGCCACAGCTCGCAACATGGCACTTGTCGGTACTCAGCAGAGCATTCTCGTGGAAGGTCCCAGCAAGAACAATCCTGACCGCCTGCAGGGTCGCACCTCGCAGAACAAGCCTGTCATAATTGAGGGTGGCACGGCAGAGGTCGGCAGCATTGTGCCTGTTCGCATTGATGAATGCACAGGGTTCACTCTTTACGGTTCCGTACAGAAATGAGATTCATTCTATCGCTAGTTGCAGCTTGCACCCTCATCTGCTCTGCATGGGCAGAGTGGCAGCAGGATATACCGGAGGACATACGCAAGCACTATCTGGATAATGACCGGGTACTGAGCGAAGAGCCCTGCGATTGGCGTAAGCAGGTAGGGGGAATCTTTCAGCCGGCTATAAAACACTGTACCACAGCGCGTGAGGCAGTTCTGTATATCGCAGCCAACATGACGGCTCTCACCGGTACCTACTACTCAGCTGAGCGACGAAAGCAGGATATGAACGCGCTGGAAGCTCTGGAGGAAAAGAAAATTTCCTGCACCGGACAAACCATTCTCATGGTCTGCGCATACC
>JAFURE010000070.1 GCA_017471985.1 Akkermansia sp.
ACTCACAAGAGCGGTGATAAGCCCGGGGCCTATGTTCAAATCGAGCACACAACCATGGCGCAGCAGAGAGCGCCCGGGGGCCAGGCACAGCCCCCCTGCTTCGCAGCGAGCCAGATGCTTCATCCACGCACTGCCCCAGAAGTTTGCGGCCAGCTTGCGACTTGTATTGACAACGGGATGCAACTCAGTCCCCTCAGCTCGCAAGGACTCCAGACGCTCGGCGGCAAGAGCAGCCAACTGTTTTACACTCAAGCGAGGGCTGTACTCCTCACTGTACATAAAAACCCATGAAAAGCACCGCAAAGTTGCCTAAGCAGACTTTGCGGTGCAAAATTGATGTTGGTTGAGCTTACTTAGTTACGCTCTTGAAGTACTCAAGAGTGGTCTTAAGGCCCTCCTCGAGAGTGTACTTAGGCTCCCAACCGGTGGAGCGCAGCTTGTCAGCGCAGGCTCGGCTGTGCTTCACATCGCCGGCGCGCTCAGGCAGGTGTACTACCTTGGAAGTAGAGCCGGCGGCCTCGATAATGATATCGGCAAGTTTGTTGATGGTAATCTGACCACCGTAACCCACGTTGTTCACGCCGGTTACCTCGGGATGCTCAGCCACATAAGCAAGAGCACCCACAATGTCCTTCACATAAATGAAGTCACGGGTCTGCTCGCCATCGCCATACACGGTAATGTCCTCGCCCTTGATGGCCTTCTCCATGAAAATCGGCACAGCCGCGGCATATGCGCCCTTCGGGTCCTGACGGGGGCCGAACACATTGAAGAAACGGCAGCAGCCGGTGTTAATCTGACCGGTAGTGCGGAACATGTCCATATAGTACTCGCCGTCCAGCTTGGTGATACCATAGGGGCTCTTGGGCTCCGGGTACATGGTTTCCACCTTGGGTACGATGGGATTGTCGCCGTAGATAGCTGCGGAGGAAGCAAGCACAACCTTCTTGCAACCGGCCTTACTGGCCTCTTCAAGAACGACAAGCAGACCATTCACGTTGAGGTCGATACACTCGCGAATCTTGCTCATGGACTCGGGAACGGACACAAGTGCAGCCATGTGGAAAATGTAATCCACGCCCTCCACAGCCTTGGCAACAAGCTCGCGGTCAGTGATGGACCCTTCGATAAAGGTCACCTTCAGGCCGTCCAGATTCTTCTTGTAGCCGGTGCGCAGGTTATCCAGCACACGAATTTCCTCAGCCACACCCTGATAGTGCTCAGCAATGTGGGAACCGATGAAGCCGGCACCGCCGGTAATGAGAATTTTCATGATAATAGAAAAAATGTTGTTTGTTAACGCCCCCCATAATAAAGCATCTTCTGACTGATTGCAAGCAAAGAATGGCGGGGTCGTTAAAAAAAGAAGCCCGAAGCTAAAATTGAAGACTCTCAGCTTGCATCAAACTGGAGAAACGCCCCATGCCGCGCCCCTACCTATTGCAGCGTTTCTGTGTCATTTACCTTCCAAATTGAAATTTTGACGCAGCGATTTCTTGACTTGCGCACAAGTTTGACTAGAATAGAAGAGTCAATAGACCTCAAATTTAGTTATGAAGTTCAAAACCATCATCACCACCGTTGCAGTAACACTCAGTGCTCTGATTGCTACAGCTCAGGCCGAAGTTAAGATTGCCTCCGTCAACGTGACCGAGGTCTACACCATGTTCTACAAGCGCTTTGACACAGAGGTGCGCCTGAAGGCAGAGGAGGCCAAAATCAAAGAAGAGATTAAGCAGCGTGAGGATAAGCTGAGAGCCCTGCAGGAGGAAGACAAGAAGATTATCGCCAAGAACGACCCCTCCCTCTCCGAGGCTCAGGTAAAGAAGCTGCGCGAGCAGCACAACATTAAGCTGAACGAGATTCAGGCAGCTCAGCAGGAGCTGCAGACACATGTTCAGCGCCGCTCCCTGGCCTTTAAGGAACTGTTCCGTCGCGACATGGCTCTTCTCTTCAACGAGGTACAGCAGGCTATCACCGACTGCGCTACACAGGGCGGCTATGATTTGGTTATCGACTCCAGTGCAACCAACAGCACAACCGGCATGAAGATATTCCCCCACGTGAAGAGCACCTTCGACATCACCCCCGAAGTTCTTAAGCACATCAACGCCGGTGCGCCTGCCGGGTTCGACCCCAAGGCTGAGCTGCAGCGCCTGTATGGCAATAACGCTGTTCCCGGTGCTAAATAATTATTCTTATACCCCCCAATTCAGAGCACGACTATGAACCTCTCTCTCAATCAGGTTGTCGAGCTCACAGGGGGCAAGGTTCTTAACCCGACTCCGGAGGAGCTCAGCATCTCCGGAGTCGCAACGTTAGCAGAGGCCTGCCCCAGTGAGATTTCCTTCCTCGGCAACGAAAAATACTTTAAGGATTTCCTCGCAACCAAAGCCTCTGTTGTTTTGGTGCCGCCGTCACTTCCGGAATACCCGGAGGGTGTTGTCTTCATCGAAGTAGAAAATCCCTCTTTGGCATTCAATGCCGTAGTGGGCTACTTCATGAAAGCCGCTACTGATTTTGTAGCAGGTATTGCCCCCACTGCTTACGTAGACCCGACAGCCAAGCTCAATCCCGATAAAGTACGCGTAGCCCCCGGTGCAGTCATCGAGGCCGGTGCCGATATTGGCGATGGCTGCGATATCGGCCCCGGCTGCGCCATCGGCAAGTCCGCTGTCCTCGGCGAGAACTGCAAGCTGTATGCTAACGTTGTTGTGCGCGAGCGCTGCATACTGGGCAAACAGGTAGTTGTACAGCCCGGCGCCGTCATTGGCTCCGACGGTTTCGGTTTCCTGCTCAACAAGGAGACAGGGCGCTACGAAACAGTAGACCAGGTGGGCATCGTTATCATTGGAGATAACGTCGACATCGGAGCCAACACAACCATTGACCGGGCACGCTTTGGCCGCACCATTATTGGTGAAGGCACCAAGATTGACAATCTGGTACAAATTGGTCACAACGTAGTTGTCGGTAAGCATACGGTTATCGTTTCCCAGAGCGGTATAGCAGGCAGCACGACCATTGGCGACTACGTGACTGTAGCAGCCCAGTGCGGTATAGCAGGTCACCTGAAGGTTGGCGACAAGGCTGTTATGGCTGCACGCACCGGCGTGATGTCTGACCTCGAGGGCGGCAAGATTTATTGGGGCGCTCCGGCAGCTCCGTTCTCTGAAGCCCGCAAACAGTTTGCTGCTATTCGCAGATTGCCCGACGCCATGAAAGAGATGGCCAATCTTAAAAAGCAGGCCGAAGAAATCAAGGCACTTATCGACCAGGCTCTGGCCGATCAGGCCGGTAGCTGATAAGATATATTCAGTTTATAAAGGAAGCCCCGCAGCAATACAGCAGCGGGGCTTCCTTTATAAAACAAAAAGACTGCAAATGCTATGACAAAGCTTTCTGTATGAGCTGCTCCAACGGCTCCATGTCGTATTTATCAGCCCATGCTTTCAGCTCCTTACCGGCATAAGAAGCCAGACCATCGGCAGTCAGTTGTCGAGCAAGCTTACCGGCAGGTATCAACATGCAGAAAAAATCATCGTCTGACAGATTCCCGACCCTGATTTTACCATCTCGATTCATGATAACTCCGTCACAGGGGGACATAGAGTTAAGCTCAATGATGGCAGCCGTCAGGGTCTCCCGGTCGATTTCGTATGTAACATCAGAGCTCATGCAGGTATTATACAGAAGAGCCCCACGTAATACAAGCAACAAGTTTGGCAAACATCAGACTTGACCTTACCCCTTGTTTTGGTGTACGCTATAGGCATGAGCAGAATCCATGTTATACTGACAGCAGTTCTGATGAGTACCCTGCCCGTTGCCTGCATACACCAGCAGCAACAACAAAGCACGAAAACTCCGAATGAAGAGCTGAAGGAACAGGAAATGGCGCCACCGCTGCACCTCGGCGCCGTGCATCAGGTTTACCCGGAACAGGGCTTTGCACTGCTTCGTATTATAGGCCCTGTGCCTAAGGGTGGTACAGTTCTCATCTCGCACCCGATGGATGGCTCGAACTCCCGTATCGGCAACCTCATTGTTTCCTCTGAATTTGCCACCCGGAATAACATTATTGCCGCAGACATCCGTTCCGGAACAGTCATGAAGGGTGACCGAGTTTTTCAGTACCGTAGCATCTCGGCTTCTGAAAATGAAGACGAAACAGATGGCGCAGATTCAGGCAACGTAGAGCGACCCATTCTCGACACGGTTCCCGATAGTGTCATTAAAGAAGCAGAGGCCGCAGAGCAGACCCATGAACCGGAAAACACGGAAGATGTTATAGTGGAGACCACATACACAGCACCGGAACCCGAGCCGGAGCCGACTCAACAGCCCCCGGCAGATGCTCCCAACGTTCCCTCATACCTTGAGGATATCCCAGATGATATAAGCGGCTGGAATTAAACACAAATCTATTTTTTGATATGAAACTTCAGTACTATGTAGATGAAGAGGGTGAAAGTGTCATTGGCCTGTGGGTTCCGAAGCGCCAATGCTGGATAGACGTTACCGGACAGGATGACCAGATATGGGCAGCACTGCAACCGGATGGAAAAAAACTGCGCAAGGAAATTGAAACCTGGATTTCCAAAGGCGCACCCGATGGAGTTGCAGTGGACATGGAAGGGCTGGTTACCTCCAGCGCGCTGCATGTACAACCGTGCACCATTGCATGTCTGGGTAAGTGCTACGCAGCTCATGCAAAAGAGTTCAGTGGCGACACCCCGGAAGAGCCCTCCATTTTCCTGAAAGCGACCTCAGCCATCAGCTCCGATATATCCTACGTACTGAACCCACCGGGCGCAAAAAAACTGGATTATGAGGTGGAGCTTGCTGTAGTCGTAGGCGATACACTGCACAACGCAACCGCAGCAGAAGCCAAGCGAGCCATCATTGGCTATACCATCATGTGCGACTATTCCGAGCGCTCCTATCAACTGGAGCACGGCGGGCAGTGGACAAAGGGTAAAAGCTACGACACATTTGCCCCGTTCGGCCCCATTTTCGTGTCCAAAGACGAAATTCCCAATCCGGACAACCTCACTCTTCAATTGAAAGTAAACGGAGAAATCAGACAAAATGCCTGCACAGCAGAACTTATCATGCCGGTTGCAGAATTAGTCGCCTATGTCTCCCGCTTCATTACCCTGAATCCCGGAGATGTTGTCTCTACCGGTACCCCCGGCGGCGTAGGTATGGGAATGACGCCACCTCAGTACCTTAAACCGGGCGACATCGTTGAACTGGGCTGCGATGCTATCGGATGGATGAAACAAGTAGTGGAACAGGAATAATTTTTGAAGAAAAAGATTGCATTTGACGCAAAACAATGTAGAATAAATCTTGTTCCTTACGACCATATCTCTCACCATCATCTCTTCTGATTTCAAATGAAAATTCTCGTCACCGGAGCGGCCGGGTTCATCGGCTACCATACTGTCAATCGTCTTATCAACGAGGGACATCAAGTCATCGGCATTGATAATCTTTGCGATCCGGACACCGTCGACCTGAAGAAAGTACGCCTTTCCCTGCTGGGCATTAGCCCCGATTCTATACAGGACGCGACCCCTATTCGCAGCTCTATAGCCATATTTGATTTCATTAAGCTCGATATTCTTGATAGAGAAAAGCTGCTGCAACTCTGCCATGAGTGCAAGTTCGATGTTATTATTCATCTGGCTGCAGTTGCGGGAGCTGAGATTTCGTCCAAGTATCCCCTGCCTTTCTACGACATCAACACGACAGGTACACTGAATGTTCTGGAGGCCGCCAGACTTACCGGGGTAAAGCATATATTCTTCACCTCCAGCTCAGTAGTGCACGGCAAACTTTCGCAGGCCCCCATGAAGGAGCTCGATAATGTCGACACCCCCATGAGCATGTATGCAGCATCTAAGCGCGCGGCAGAGTTACTCTGCTACTCCTATGCATACTCATACAATCTGCCTGTCACGATTTTCCGTCTGTTTACCGTATACGGTGCCTGGTGTCGGCCTAACACCATTCCCATGCGCATTGCCCACGATATCACCGAGGGCAAACCCATCACCGTCATTAACAATGGGTATCTGGTGCGCGACTTCACCTATGTTGATGATGTTATCGACGGTATGATGTTCACCATCAACACACCGAGCCACAAGCCCGGTCAGCCCCCCTATGCTCTTTACAACGTAGGTCGTTCCACACCGGTGCCCTACCTCTCATTCATACAGAGCATTGAAATGGCGCTGGGACAGCCAGCCATCATCGAGCAGGTGCCCACCGATCCCTTCACCATCGGCGAACATGTTGAAATGTATGCCGATACTACCAATCTCGAAGCCGAACTGGCATACTCTCCCGTGTGGGACTACGAAGAGGCTGTACCGCTTTTCGCACGCTGGTTCAAGGAAAACTACAACGTCAATTTTACCATTTAACAACAAAAGAAATGGTGGCAGGAGTCCGGAACTTCTGCCACACTTTCTGTCATCACCGTGAATCCGATACTTTATAATATAGGCAAACGATTTCTCTTCAGCCTGGACCCCGAAACGGCCCACGGCCTGACCTTGGCAGGTCTGCGCATGGCTGAAAAAACTCACCTTCTTCCCCTCATTGCCCCGCGTACCATTGAGGATCCCGTGACAGTCATGGGAATCAAGTTCCCCAACAGAGTGGGTCTGGCTGCCGGCATGGATAAGGAGGCAAACACTGTTGCTGCTTTCGGTCGCCTGGGCTTCGGCTTTGTGGAAGTAGGCACGTTGACACCACGCCCCCAGCCCGGAAACCCCAAGCCACGACTGTTCCGCTGCATCAAGGAATGCGCTATCATCAACCACATGGGTATCAATAACCCAGGTATTGATAAAGGCGTAGAGAATATCGAGGCTACGACTCGCTTTAAGGGAGTTCTGGGTGTAAACATCAGTAAGAATAAGGTCACTCCGAATGATGAGGCTCGCATGGACTATCTGGCCTGCATGCGTGCCGCCTGGGGCGTGGCGGATTACATTGCTATTAACTTCTCCTGCCCGAATGTCCCCAACCTCTGCAATCTGGCCAAGGCCGCACCGGCGGCAGATCTTCTCGCATCGCTTAAGAGCGAACAAGCCAATCTCGCCAGTGATACCGGGCGATATGTCCCAATTGTCATGAAAGTATCGCCGGACATGGAGGAATCTCAGATTAACGAATTGGCTCAGGTATTCATGGATAGCCAGCTCGACGGGCTTATCTGCTCCAATACGACAACCACGCGCAAGGGGGTTGAAAAACATCCGGCTGCCTCGCAAAGCGGAGGTCTTTCAGGAGCCCCTCTCTATGACCGCGCCAATGAGACTCTGGAGGCCTTTGCCAAGGCACTCAAAGGAACAATTCCCATCATCGGTGTGGGCGGCATTATGAGTGGTGATGACGCAGTGAAGAAAATCCGGGCGGGTGCCAGTCTGGTGCAGCTGTATAGCGGCTTCATCTACAAGGGGCCCAAACTCATACATGATTGCGCCAAGGCAATCCGCGACATGAAGTAACACTTCGCCGCAGACAACTTTGAAAGAGCCCCAGCCCGGGGCTCTTTTGTTTAAAAGGAAAACGGCCTCGGGATTTCTCCCGAGACCATCTCTCCTCTTGTCTCTTATGAACAATTTTCTGCAATAACACACACAACGAGTTACTTGTCGGCAAGATAACCGGCGACGCCCTCGTGAGTAGCCTGCATGGCGGTCTCGCCCTTGTGCCAGCCCATGGGGCAAACCTCACCGAACTGCTCGAAGTGTTGAAGGGCATCGACCATACGGATGGCCTCATCGATAGAACGGCCAAGCGGCATATCGTTCACCAGCATGTGGCGCACTACACCCTCGCGGTCAATCAGGAACAGACCGCGGTATGCTACCCTGTCACCATCTTCGGCAAGTACATCGAACTTGCTTGCCACCTCCTTATTAATATCGGCAACCAGCGGGTAGGTCACACCCTGTATACCACCCTGATTACGCGGAGTATTCGCCCAGGCCCAGTGACAGAACTCACTGTCCGTCGAGCAGCCTACCACTACGGTATCGCGCTTCTCAAACTCAGGCAGGGCATTCTGGAATCCTATCAGCTCTGTCGGGCACACAAAGGTGAAATCTTTCGGGTAAAAGAACAGTAGCACATAATTTTTGCCCAGATACTGCTCCAGGCTGAAATCACTCTCGATGACGCCGTTCACTACTGCACTTGCTCTGAACTCAGGGGCTTTCTTTCCTACTAACATGGTACTTCTTTCTTTTATCGTTTTTCTGCTCCTGCAAGGCACCTTGCCCGCACTCGCTGCACTTTATTTACCACAATTCCTATCGCATTGCAAGACTTTTCTTAGAATTTTTCTAAAATAGTTAGCTTTTTCTAAAATCGATTTTTCTTGACCTTTCGCGATAAAATGCTATAAGTCCATATATGTCAGAAGATAAGGCGCAAAGAATGACCTCCCTTGATGTCATGAAAGGAATTTACATGATGCTGATAATCGGCCTTGGAAGCGTGCTTTGGAATATCGGAGCCATACATGAAGAGCAAGTCTGGGGTAAAACACTGATGCAGCAAATGGGTCATGCCCAGTGGGAAGGTCTACACGTTTACGACCTGATTTTCCCCCTATTCGTGTACATGTCGGGCGTAGCCATGAACTTTTCCATCCGCAAACGGCTTGTGAACGGCCAGGGCATAGCAAGCCTGCTGTGGCACTTGTGGAGCCGCGCGGTTCTTCTGATTATAGCGGGCTGGGTGGTCAACGGACCATTGAGCTGGAATATGCAGGAGATGAGATTCGCCTCTGTGCTGGGGCTTATCGGCATCAGCGGAGCCATGTGCGGCACTCTGGCGCTGATACTGCGTCGCCCACTGCCCATAGGGATAACGGCCGTGGCGATAGGAATCGGCATTTGGGCTGCTCAGCTATACGCTGGCAACTATACCCCGGTCGGCAGCATTAACGCAGCCATCGATGCCTCAATATGCCCGGGAAAGCTCCATTACAAAATCTATGACCCCGAAGGGCCACTCTGTATAGTCTCTGCTACAGTTCTGAGCATGCTGGGGTTCCTGAGTGGCTGGGTATTCAGCAACGCCATCAGTACCGTGAAAAGAGTTCTGATTTTTGTCGGCTCCGGCTTTATCTGCCTGCTTGTAAGCACGACATGTCCGATTATCAAGAACATATGGACCCCCTGCTTTGTCGCTGCGGCAGCAGGAATAGGTGCAGTGATACTCGCAGGTCTACACCTACTGTGTGACATTTTGCCATGGCGAAAATGGTGCTATCCCTTCAAGGTTGTAGGCAGCAATGCCTTGTTCATTTACCTGGTTACAAATGTTATCGACTTCGGGAAGCTGACGTCACGCCTCTTCGGCGGCACATGCAGCGCTCTCTTCCCGACAGAATGGCAGGGCGTAGCGCTCAGCTCATGCTTTCTGCTGCTCGCCTGGCTGCTTTGCCTCTTTTTGTACCGCAAGGGGCTGTTCATCCGGCTTTGAGGCAGCCATTGCAAGCGCTCTGCGCCTTCTGTGCACGCGATTGATAGCAGAGAGCAATACGCGCCTGCGGGCATGAAGGCGCAGCGTGATATAGAACGTTGCACCACTGAGCAGAATCAGCACAACAGCCGCCCCAATCGGATGTATGCCCAGTCTGAGCAGAATGGAAATCACCGACACGAAAAAAGCGACACAGCCAGCCAGAACCGGCCAGTTGAACTTATACACAGCACCATAGTATATCAAGCTGAGAGCAAAAAGAAGAGCAGCCGGAGCAGAAAGAAACGGCAGATTGACAGTCATCAGCAATGGCACGGAAACAGCTGCGCTCAACCACAGGGTCATGCTCGCGGGAGTAACAACGGCTCTGTTATTGCGGCGTGCAAAGCGGCTATGCAAGGGCAATGATAACAGCATAGGCACCAGCCAGAGCAATACAGCCCCTCCCCATACCCCGGTTATAAGACCGGCACTATCGGGCAGAAGAAACTGAGGAAACGTTGCCAGCGTATAGTACAACACCAGAAACAGGACAAAGGTAACAGCTGCTATAACACCATAGCTCCGATATCCGCAGCGCTTTGTCAGCAAGCACCAGCAACCGCCGAGCGTCCAGAGCATCAATAGTGTCAGAGTACTCAGCCAGAGCGTAGAGTACGAAATCTGCCCCATGGCGCAGGCTAAAGCCAGCAAAGCAAGCTCAAGAAGAGACCCCATAGCCAACGCCACAATACCGGAACGCCAGGGATGCACCACAGGTAGAACCACTAATCCCCCCACAAAAATCAATCCGCACAGCCAGAGTTGCATCTCATACACACATGTCTGCACTATCAGCAGAATAGCGGCCCAACTCAAGCATGTCAGAAGAGCCACAACCTCAGTCGAACAATGTCCTTTTCTTGCAGCCGCCAGATAGACACCCCAGAATATGACAGGCAGCAACAGCTGACTGCCGGCTTTTACGACAACATGCAGCTCCGCCCAATAGCTATACAAACATAAGCCAACTGCAAAAAGCAGCAACAGCGATGCCATACAACCCAGAGCCCACACAAGCAGAGCCGGTATGCCCAATACGTCCGGCTGCGGCAATTCCCTCTTCTCCGCTCGAGAGGTCAACCCGGCAACATTACTTTCCTCTGCTGAGCTCTCATCTGACATATTTTATCGACGGCGTCGGCGGGATGAGGATTTTCTCTTAGCCGTAGATTTCCTCTTACTAGCGGACTTTCTGCCACGCGCGGTCGATTTCTTACCACGAGCGACTGCTTTTCTACCACGAGCGGAGGACTTTCTACCGCGAGCTGATGATTTTTTACGAGGCGAGGCCTTGGCAGGTCTGTACCCGGACTCCGTAACCGGCGTACGTGCCGTTTGTCGCGCCTGAGAGAAAGCCTTCCGCTGGTCACTAAGCGAGAAACTAGAGCCATGCTGCTCGGCAAAATAACCACGATACGCCGGATCTACCTGATTGATATGCACCACAGAATCCGGATAATCCCGCAACCCCAAACTTCCGCCACTCACGAACTGGTGCTGACATGCCCCCAAAAGCATGCACAGCATGGCTGCTAATATAAGAAGTGGATTCCGTCTTGTGTTCATACCATTAACCGGGCAATACAGTGTCAATAATGCGGAAAGGAATGGATATCAGATACCCAAGAATCCCCGCAATCGAACTACAGGATGTCAACAGGCAGGCACAGAAACACAGTAACGAAAAACGCACTGCGTATCGAACAATGTCTTTGAATGAAATCTTCTGCATGAGTCTGATAAAACTTACTTCCCGATGAGTGCAGAAGCTCTTATATCACAGAAAGCCCCCTTTGCCAACAGTAAATTGTGACAGAAATCATTTTCCGCGGGAACCTATCTTCAGCGGCTGAGCCGGCCACACCATACTATCCTCATCGTAGGGAGGATCGGTGGCAAGTTCCATATCCTTGTACTTAATGGTCTCGTACACCTCGGCGGCCTTCGGCGCTATGAAACTGGTGCGGAACAACTGGAACAGGGGCTTGCCATCTTCCGAGGCCAGACCTCCTTCCTCGTCCATATCGTCAATCAACAGACAGAAACCAAAGTTACCACCGCCAATTTCGGATACAAGAACCTGCATTTCATACCAGTCACCGGCCTTCACCTCAAAAGGTTCACCGGCTACAAAACCACCCACCTGCTCATTCCAGAAATCGCAGGACTCGTAGTCAATGACATCCTTGCCCTGCAGAGCATTGGGATTGGAAACAATATGCAAACCATTCCACTCTGCTGTCTTCAGGTCATGGAAACCGCAGGCAAGCACGTTACGCCCATCAAAACGTACGGCCATCACAGAGTCACCCACACCAACGAAGCGGAAGCGCCCACTCTTGGGAGCCTGCACACGGGCACGGTAGAGAGCCACCCAGCGGCAGGGCTTCAGCCCCATCTTACCATTGGGGTCATAGGCGTTCGAAGCCTCATGGTCCATGCAGTTAGGCAGATAGAAACAGGAGGAATACAGACGCGTCTTCGCCTCACAATAGGGAGAAAAGGCCGTTGTATTCCACCCGCCATTATAGAAACGGCTCATGATATTGAGCACCTCGCGGTTGCCGCCGACATCCTTAAGCTTGGAAGGACCACCACCGGCTGTTTTCTTGAAGTCCCAGAAACGGCCTTCGAATGCATTTTCAGCCTTTACCGACTGCCCCAGACCGGCACCGGCGCCTTCACCGAACCCCTCACCCAATCCACCTTCACCACCGCCGAGCCCCTCGGAAAGCATGTCACTATCCATTGCCAGACCTTCCGTATCAATCTCCACATCGGTCATGAATGAAACATCTGACGCTGAGTCAGATACTATAATATCCACATTCGGCTGCACAGGGCGCACGTTGGAGGACATCTCGCGCTTGGGCATCAACTGAGGTCCGGCCTCCTCCTCGGCCTGATATACAATGAAGTTAGCCTCGGGCTTATCCTCGATAAAGATATTAACCATCCAGAACACCAGGCCCATGAAAACGACCAAGCCACCGGCCAGCGAGCAGGCCATTATACGGCGACGCCTGCTCTGAGCGTTGAGTAATACGGTAACATCCTTGCGAGTTCTGAATCTAACGGCCATAATAACTTGCTCTATATTATAGAAAGCACCCCCCACATGTCAAGCTCTGACTTGGTGGAATACCTCTTTTTTTCGACAGCAGGCTTGCTTTTACACGTCGGTTGATTACAATACATGCCATGGACATTCCCCGCGACATCAGAAAGCAGCTCTGTGAACAGCTGCTCGACTACATAGCCCGCACTCCCGAGCGTACCGATGTGGCGGAACGTGTTCTGAAGTTTGTCTGCAGTACCCCCGACTGTTTTGAGCGCAGCCATGAGAGCGGCCACATCACCGGATCTGCCTGGCTCATCAACCGTAACGGCGATAAAACGCTGCTTACACTGCACCGCAAGCTGAAACTCTGGGTGCAACCGGGTGGCCATGCAGATGGAGATGGCGATGTACTGCGTGTTGCCATGCGCGAAGCACAGGAAGAAAGCGGCATTGCCGACCCGGTACCCCTCAGCACACGTATTTACGATATCGATATCCATACCATACCTGCTCGACCGCAATGCGGCGAGCCTGAGCACTTGCACTACGACATTCGCTACCTACTGCAGGCACCTCATGAGCAATACGTAATATCCGACGAATCTGATGCTCTGGGGTGGTTCAGCATGGAAGAACTGTTGCACCTGACCCCACCTGCGGATGCCGCCGTGCTACGCCTTGCAGCTCTGTGGCCGCAGGCCAAACAGGAGTTCATGAACATGTGACGCAAAACAAGCTTGACGCCGAAGCCGCAATATCGCATGATAGAGAGCGTGAAACCTCTCTATATAGCACCGGTAGTTCTCGCTGCGGCTATGTGCCTGACTCTCACAGGCTGCAAACCGCAGGCTCCTGATTTGGAAAGACAGCGCACGATTGAAACGCATAACCAACAGCTCAGCAGCGAAATAGACAACATGCAGAAGCGTATTCGCGAAGCCGGGGAAATCACTCCCGGACTGCGCGAAAAGATTGAAGAGCGCCGCCAACAGGTGAACGATGCACTGGCGCGCAAAACCGAGCTGCGTCGTAAGGAAACGGCCCTCAAGTTGCGTCATATCGAATTGGAAAGCCGTTTAAAGGAATTCCGCGATACCTTCAAAACCCTTCAGAGTAAAGCAGTATCCAACTCTAACTGATTAAGCCATGAGCCTTTCCGCAAAAAACACCGCTCCCGAGGACGAGGATTTCGCTGATATTGAGTTCAGACCCAAACCCGTTAAGAACGATAAGCCTGTCGTTGAGGAAAAACAGGACACACCTGCCCCTGAGGAGGTAAGTACAGAATCCACCGATGAAAAGACGGCGACAGTTCCCCCCACGCCGGCAGTCGAAAAATCAAAAAAAGCCCCCGGTGAAGAGAAGCGCGGAAAATGGGCAGTTTTCTTTGACGTGCTGCTTGTCACGATCCTGCTCGCAGTATTGGGATTCGGCGGGTATTACATCAAGATTAAGATGGACGAGTACCGTGTACCCTCCCCCATGGATATAGCGCTTCAGGAGAACGCCCGACTGCAACGCGAGCGCGACGCCATGGTTGATGCCTACTATAAGGCAGACGAACAGCTACTGATGCTCAAGAGCCTGAAGCACCTTGATAATGAACTTTCCAAGGTTCAGGATGAATGTGCCGGCATCGAACAGTCCATCGCAGAAAACAAGGACAAGATTCTGGCACTTCAGCACGAAATCCGCACGACAGACAGCGAGTACCGCAGCGTTGCCCTAAGCCTGCTGCCCGGCATGGCTATCGGAGATGCCGTTACCAACCGGGGCAAGGCCCTGAAGGATGCCTACATCTACCGCTTGGAGGGCAACCTTATCACCCTGCGCTCTCATGAGGGACAAATTCGCATTCCCACCCGTCAGCTTATCAAAAAGGATATGCCCCGACTGGCTCGCTATGCCTTTGGCGAGGAGGACCTCGTTGACATGAGTGATTTCGATGCCAATGGAGAAGCCCCGCAGAAGAAATCGGCTCCCAAAAAACAAGAAGCCCCTAAGGAGGAAACACCTCGAGTAACTGTGCGCTCTGATTATGAGCCGGCTTCCGGCGCTCCTGTGGTCGATACCTCTGCCGGAGCAACCATCACCGCACCCCAAACAGCCGGCGGCAACAGTCAGGATGTATGGGTACCAACAGAAGGCGAACTCCCCTTCTGATAAACAATCAGGTTTCGCAAAAAAATCCCGCAACCTTCCCATGGAATGGCTGCGGGATTTTTTGTGTAACTGAAAATTATCAACCCGCTACAACACCGTCACGGATAATGAGCGTACGGTCGCCGCGGGCTGCAATCTGAGCATCGTGAGTAACGATGACAAGCGTCTTCTTGCTCTCATCCGCCAACTCAAACAACAGATCAAGAATCTGACGACCATTACGGGAATCGAGATTACCGGTCGGCTCGTCCGCAAAAATGAGCTCAGGGTCGTGAGCCAGAGCTCGGGCAATGGCCACACGCTGCTGCTCACCACCGGATAGCTCATTGGGGAGGTGGTCCATGCGGTCACCAAGACCCACACGCTCCAGCAGTCCCTTCACTCGCTCCGTAGCCTCGCGGCCGGCAATTGCCGTTGCCAGGGAGGCATTCTCAAGCGCCGTCAACTCAGGCATGAGCATGTAGTTCTGGAAAATGAAGCCCATGGTCTTATTGCGGAACAGAGCGCGGCGGCGCAGATTCATGGCATAGATATCCTCTCCTGCCACAAGCACCTTACCTTGCTGGGGCTGCTCCAAACCTGCAAGAGTATACATGAGCGTAGTCTTACCGGCACCACTCGGGCCGCAGAGGAATACTTTCTCTCCGCGCTTAATATTCAGGCTCAGCCCGTGCAGCACCTCTACCGTCTTGTGGCCAATGGTGTAACTGCGGTGAAGATTTTCAGCAATAATCATACGTTGCGGCTCAGTTCAATGTTATCAATCAGGCGCACTTCACCGAAGAAAGCGGCCACAGCCAGCAAAGCCGGGCGCGCATCATCTGTCACAGCGTGCAGATTTTCGGCATCTACCAGCTCCACATAATCAATCCGTACGCCATCAATGGCATTCAGACCATTGCGCACAGAGGCACAAACGGCATCGGCATCCGCACCATCGGCGTAAGCAGCAGCAGCCTGCACCAACAAACGGTGAATTGAGGGCGCAGCCGCACGGTGCTCCGGGGTCAGGCGCACATTCCGACTGGAGAGAGCCAGGCCGTCCTCACCGCGCACAATCTCTGCGCCATGCAGCATGATGGGGATATCGAGGTCGCGGACCATACGGCGCAGAATGGCGAGCTGCTGGTAATCTTTCTTACCGAAAATCGCATCCGTCGGCTGCACCAGATTGAAAAGCTTGTTGACCACCAGACAAACGCCGGCAAAGTGACCGGGGCGACTGGCACCGCAAAGAACAGTCGAAAGGTGCGTTTCCTCCAGAGTAATGGAACGGTCGGAGCAGTACATTACGTCAGGCGTGGGCATGAACACAACATCCACCCCGCAATCACGGCAAAGTTGCAGGTCAGCCTCGGGAGTCTGAGGATAGGCTGCCAAATCACCGGCATTGTCAAACTGCACAGGATTCAGGAACACACTGGCCACCACGCAACCTTCGGCACCGGCCAGACTGCGAGCACTCCGCAGCAGAGTGGCGTGTCCTTCATGGAGAGCACCCATTGTAGGCACCAGCACAATCCTCTTACCGCGCACGGGTGCCAACAGTGCGCGCAACTCATCCTTGCTACATGCGGTCTGCATGCGCGCAATATACCACCCCTGCCCCATGATTGCAAGACTTTGCTATGTCCTAACCGACATAAGACTTGCACCACAGACCGACATGTGCTTAAATACAGGGCGACTTCTGCAAGCTCAGAAGTCACTCCCCCGGAGGCGGCGACGATGCCGCAGGAAATAGATGGGGAAGGCAGTGAAATTCTGCCGCTGTGCCGCAACCGTGATATCCCGAGGTTAACATACCCAAAGGATTCAGTCGGAATGCCAGCCGGGGAGTTAGGTCTGAACCGGGCGGCGATGCACCGTCCCACTGACACAACATCAACATGATAAGCAATAATATGCCCCTGAATACCGGGGCTGCAACAGTAGTGCTTGCCATTGCTATGGCAGGCGGGTGCGCTTATGCGCAGGCTGAAACGCCGGAAATTGAACTGGCACCCATGACCGTGAGTGCCCACGATGGCCTAAACTTGCCACGCAACGAAACGGGCGTATCAGTCGAAGTACTCGATGTCCCCCAACTCAGGCAAGAGGGCAATCTGACCCTTGCTCAGGCGCTGACAACCGTTCCCGGAGTAAACATACAGTCGGGTGGTGGAGCAAACCAGCAGGGTAACGTAGCCAATGTAAGCATACGCGGCATGAGCAGCGATACTGCCACACTGGCTATCATGGACGGCATGCGTCTGTACAATACAGGCGGCGGGGGGCTGCTTACCTCCAACGTCATGGGAAGAACCGAACTGTTTTCCATCGGCAATGCCGAGGTACTTAAGGGCAGTCAGGGAGCAACCTACGGTGGAGGAGCCATGGGCGGTGTCATCTTTATGGAAACACCACGCGGCAAGGACGAACCGAGAATGAGTTTCTTCAACGAAGTTGGTAGCCACAACAGCTACACAACCAACACCACGGCCCAGGGGCAAGAAGGTGAACTCAGCTATTTCCTGACGGCCACCTATACGCGCACCGACAACGACATCCGATTTGTCGGGGGCTACACTCCTACTCACCGCAATGCGGGAGAATACGAAAGTTGGCAGGAGGCCCTGCGCTTGGACTGGCAGCCGAATGATGACAATCTGCTCACCCTCACCTACCGGCGCGAAGATTCAGAATACGGCTACGCCGGCATGTACAACGATTGGTTCACCGGCGGGCGAACAGAAAGTTACAGCAACTATCGCTTCCGCACCAATCTGGTCACAGCCAGGTGGCAAACAGAAGTCACGGAAAAACTGACAAGCAGCCTGATGGCCGGTTACTACGGTTATGATGCCTCGCTGGGCCGCGGATATTGCCAGAACCTGCGTAACGTGCAGATTGAGTGGAACAACGCCTACACATGGTGCCCCCACCAGACCACAGCCGCCGGGTTTGCATGGAATCGCAGCGATTTCTCGGTAAAATCGGCAGGTGAACGCCAACAAACCGACGCTAATCTGGAGCACACGTACGCCTTTTTCGCAGAGCACATCTATGCACCTGCAGAAAATTGGCAGAGCTCACTTGCTGCGCGCATGGAGCTGAGCAATCTCTACGATACACATACCACAGTTCGAGCCGCATCGAGCTATCGTTTCAATAATGACCAAAGCCGCCTGTTTGCCTCTGCCGCCACAGGCTACAGAGCTCCGAGTTCGTTCCAGCGCAGCAACGGAGCCACCGAATCCTGGGGAACAACTTACCACGGCAATCCCAACCTGAAAACGGAGAAGAGCCTGAGTGCAGATGTAGGAGTGGAACACGACATCGCCGACGGTCATACCCTCAGCGTAACGGCATTCTGGCAGCGACGGGAAAACGCCATTACCACCGTTCCGCTAGATGCAATGAACTCCACGTACACAAACGATAGTGGCCACTGGACTATTATCGGTGCGGAAGTGGCTTTGCGCGGCACCATAGAGCAAGCATGGAATACCGGCTACAAACTCGCCTGGACTTACACGCAGCCGAAAACATCGGACGAACGTCAAATCCCTTGGACAGCGCGACAGACATGCTCAGCAGAGCTGCACACCACCCCCTTTGAGGGCTTTACTACCGGCGTAGGTCTGACTGCCGCTATCGGTCGCAGCAACTATGAAGGATACGCCCCCTCAGAGGTGGACAACTACTACAGCCTGCGCTGGTTTGCTCGCTATCAGGTAAACGAACGCGTAACCCTGCACCTGCGAGTGGAAAATCTCACGGATCAGCGATTTGTGACAGAAAGTAACTTTACCCCCGAATACGCCATGCTTTCACCGGGCGTGGGCATATACGGCGGCTGCACGATTGAATTCTGAGCATGAAAAAGCTGCGCTACAGTGTATGGCTTATAGCAACGCTTGGCCTACTGTTATGGTTGGCCCACCGGTCAGTCTCCGAACCGGCTTCACCGACGACAGTCGCTGTAGCGCAGCTGCTCCCCCCGGCCCCCTACCCGCCTGACTTTGAGCAACAACTCAGCAGGAGCGACATCGACATTACACTGCACGCCGAAAAGGAGCTCCCACAGGACCTACCATGGCAATGCGAAACTGAGGCTCCGATAATAGGCAGCCCGAGAGCGGTTAAAGGCGGCACGTTGAGACTCAGTAACGTCGGTCCGTTCCCGGCAAACTTCCTCGCATTCGGCAGCACATCCCCACAATTCTTCCACTACAACCTCTTCGAGCGCATTGACATCCCTCTGGTATGGGAACACCCGGCCACCGGACAACCCATGGCAGGTCTGGCCACCGCTTGGTGTCGGCTGGGTAACAGTTTGTACTTCCGCCTGAATGGGCAGGCACGCTACAGCAACGGGCGACCGCTGCGAGCCCGCGATTTTGCGTTGGGCACCCTGCTGCGTCTGAAATGTGGCGACACCGCCATAGCACAGCATATCAGGGCATTACGCATTTACGGCGATAGTATTGTGGAAGTCGTTACCCCGCCGAGATACGCCGATATTCTGACCATCAGCCGACTGCTCAAACCGGCTGAACCGGGATTTTATGCAGATTTCGGCAGCAATTACAGCGAAGCCTACGCCCAACGCATTCCCCCAACCACAGGAGCCTATACCGTAGCAGAAGTTCAGCGGGGGCGCCTCATCGCCCTGCAGAAAGTCCCGAATTGGTGGGCCGCCGACTTACCGGGATTCCGCTACACCCACAATCCGAATCGCATTGAGCACCACTTTTTCACTGATGAAGCTCAGGCCTGGCAGGCATTCATCAACCGCAGGCTTGATATCATGCAGACCCGCAATGTGGCCGCATGGCAAAGCAAACTTGACGGAGTTCCCGCAGCAGAAGAGGGGCGCATTCGCCTGCACAGCCTGCGAATTGAACAACCCATGCCCCCCTATGGCATAGCATTGAACGCCGCAGCGCTGCCCGATATCAATCTGCGCCGCGGACTTCTGCAGGCTATGGATATGACCAGCGCGGTTGACATACTCTTTCGAGGTTACGCCGAGCGCCTGCCACGGTTCACATGCGGCTACAGACAGCTCCGCCATCATTGCGAACAATATAAATACAGCCCCGAGGCTGCACGAGACTGCTTTGCACTGGCAGGGTATACAGAAACAGGCGCCGATGGCATTCTGCGCCGACCGGATGGCGCTCGTCTGAGCGTGCGACTCTCCTTCACGCCATCCGAAAAGCTCAACACCGTTGTCACCCTATTGACCCAGAGTGCAGCAGCCTGCGGGGCGGAAATTGTACCCGAGCCGCTCCCCTGGCAAAACATCAGTCGTCAGCTCAATGAGGGCAGTCATCAGCTCACCTTCTGGGCTACTATGCCCGGCCTGCCCATACCTGATTACGGCAGATTCTTTCACAGTAAAGCCACCGGACACGATGCACCCTTCAGGCTGAACGACAGAGAAATGGACACAGCCATCGACGCAGCACTGAAAGCAGAGACAGAAGAGCAAGCCCGAACTGCGGCTGCAGAGATGGATTCGCTCATCCACGAACGAGCCATCTGGTTGCCGGGGTGGATGGAAAACCGCGCCAATATCGCAGCATGGCAGCACGTTCAATTGCCGGACAATTACGCGGGAGTGTACGATATTGCCGAATCTCACCAACTCTGGATTGAGCCCTGACTATGTCGTACCATCGGCACAGCAATCCTTTCGCAGCCCTGAGCATTACCCTGCTGATATTAGGCGGACTGACCGCAGCCGGTTTGTATTGTGCTCAATTCAAAGCAACAGAACAACCCGGACTGCTGCATGGGTATTTTACAGATGCTCCGACTAAGCAACGGCCAAGGGCGATTCCGATGGTATGCACGATTCCTCAACCCGATATAAAACTCAGTACAACTCCCGTCCTCTGCCTCAGCCCTATCTTTCCGGTATCCGTCGCGGCAACAGATGAAGAATTATCATCTACCACCACCTTGCCACTCTGCATAGAAAGTTCAATTAACGCACCGACACCGGTTCAAAACAGGCAAGTGCAAAAACAAATTTCAGAGCCAACATACACACCCCCCATCTGTCAGGCATCCCCGCAACCGGAATATCCCGCTACTATGAAATCAACCCGTCGACGGGGAGAGGTAAGAGTACGCATCCATATCAGTCCAACAGGTTCGCCCACTGCCGTTGACATCATCTCCTCTACTCATATCGCTTTCGCTCAGGCTGCTCAAAGGTGCATTCTTAATCAGTGGAAGTTTATACCGGCCCGAAAGAACGGAGCACCGGCCCCCTCCGTGGCAAATATCAGCATTCATTTTGTCCCGTGATACCATCCTCTCGCTAACATACAACCGTAAAGCCGGCACTTTTTTGCCCCGGTAACAGTTTTAACACGATTTCCTGCTTGACGTAGCAGAGCTCGGGTGCTAAAGTAAGAGAAGTGACGATGAAGAGCATTGTACAGAAATTGACTTCGTTGGCCCTGCTTGCAGGCGGGTCAGTAATGGCGGAAGGACACCATGAGGGTCTCTCGATGGATGCCCCGGTACTCTGGGAGATACCCATTCCCTTCTGGGACGGGCACAGCATACCGATTAATAACTCTCTGATAATGTACTGCCTGGCTGTGCTGGTGCTCGTTGTAGTTCTGCGACTTGCTACGCGCAAGATGGAGCGCATACCCTACGGCCTGCAGAACTTCGTTGAGTGGGTGTTTGAATCTCTCTACAACTTTATTGAAGGTCTGGCCGGTAAGAAACTCACCAAGAAATATTTCTGGTACTTTGCCACTGTATTCCTGCTTATTCTCACCAGCAACTACATGGGGCTCATCCCCGGCGTGGGTGAAATCACCTATGACGGCCAGCCGCTTTTCCGTGGTGCCAATGCCGACCTTAACGTCACACTCTTCCTCGGTTTCCTTTACGCCATCCTCTGGTTTATCTGGTGCATTCGTGAGCAAGGCATTAAGCACTTCCTCGGCCACATTTTCGGAGTAAAGGGCGGCCTGACCGGATTCCTGAAATATGCCCTCATGCCCATCTTCTTCTTTGTGGGTATGATTGAGCTGCTTTCCATCTGCGTGCGCCCCGTTGCGCTTGCAGCCCGACTTTTCGGTAACATCTACGCCGGCGAGGCCATTCTGGAAAAGATGGGGGCCATCGGCTGGTACGCCATGTTACCTTTCATGTGCATGGAGCTGCTGGTCGGCTTTGTGCAGGCGCTGGTGTTCCTGATGCTAACCGCCCTCTTCCTGAAAACGCAGGTAGGCGGAGATGAGGAAGCCGCACACTAACCCCCTTCCCGCCGCGCCGGATCATGCAGTAAAGACGTGACGGCAGGCAGAAGACAACTGAACAACAAACACAACATCACACATCATGCTCGAAACAATCGCCAACGCAGTTGCAGGTACCGACCTGACTCCGCTTAAGTCCGCTCTCGCCGTTCTCGGTGCCGGTCTCGGCATCGGTCTCATCGGTATGAAGGCCGCTGAGTCTGCCGGTCGTAACCCCGGCGCCTTCTCTCAGGTGCTCATTATCTCCATCATTCTTGCCGCTCTCGTGGAAGGTGTGGCATTCGTAGCAATCTTCATGGGCTAAGCCCGATATCCGGCGGTGCCGCGGAGAACGGCACCGCCGATTCCACCTTTCTCCATCACCTAACCTCTTCAACAGAAAAACACCATGTACACTCCGGTAATCGCCGCCAGCATACAGGAAATGGCCGGTAAGTTCGGCCTTCATACAGATATTTTCATTGCCCACTTCATCGCATTTGCGATTCTGGTGGCGGTTGTCGTACTCTTCGGCGTAAAACCCATCATCAAGCAACTCGAAGAGCGCCGCGCCCGCATTGAGGAGGGCGAAGCCATGCACGAGCGCAGTCAGAAAGAGTTGGCCGAAGTTAAAACCACCGGCGAGAAAATTCTTGCAGACGCCCACGCCGAGGGCAAGCAGCAGATTGAGCATGCACGCAGCACGGCAGCCAAACTGCAGGCCGAGCTGACCGACAAAGCCGCAGCCGAGGCCCGTACCATCATCGAGAATGCCCGCACTCAGGCCGAGCTCGACACCCAGCGCGAAAAAGACGCTCTCAAGGGTGAGTTTGCACGACTGGTAGCCGCGGCAACCGCTCAGGTAACCGGTAAGGTTCTTACCGAAAATGATCACCGAATCATCAACGAGGAGGCCATCCGCAATCTGTAATTTCACCGCAGATATCTCCCCTTTCTCCGGAACGCCATGAAGATAACCAAGGAAGCACAGGCACAGGCACGCCGTCTCATGCGACTCTGCATGGGTGCTGATGGTCGCCTGCAGGAAGACAACGTGCGCCGCGTAGCCACAACCCTCTGCTCAGAGAAGCCGCGCAACTATCTTGCCATCCTCAAGTCATTCACCGACATGGTGCGACTTGAGGTTCAGCGCCACACCGCCACTGTCACGACTGCCCGCCCTGTTCAGAAAGCCGAGAAGGCAGCAATTCGCGCCAAGCTTGACGCCCGCCACCCGGGCCTGCATTACGAATGGCTCACTGACCCCTCTCTGATTGCCGGCATGACCGTGAAAGTCGGTGACAATGTAACCGACGCCTCAGTCCGCTCCCGTATCGAGCGCCTTGAAAAACTTATCTCCTGACACAACTTCAACCTCCTCTCCAACAGAAATTTTCAATAAATCACCACAAAGCGTATGAGCAACATCGTACAAGAACTTGAAGCACAGATTCGCAACGCCACAGCTGCCACCGTCAGCGAAAACGTGGGCACCATCAAAGCCATCGGTGACGGCGTGGCTCACATTGAAGGCCTGAGCAGCGCCATGCTCAATGAAATGATTGAGTTCCCCGGCGGCGTCATGGGTCTGGCCATGAACCTCGAGGAAAATGAGGTAGGTGCCGTGCTCATCGGCAACGGCAATGCCCTGAAGGAAGGCGATACCTGCAAAACAACGGGGCGCCTGCTGCAGGTACCGGTAGGTCGTGGCCTGCTCGGACGCGTGGTGGACACTCTGGGTAACCCGCTTGACGGCAAGGGCCCCATCACCGCAGATGCTTATTATCCGGTTGAAAAGATTGCCTCGGGCATCATTTCCCGTCAGGGTGTGAACCAGCCTGTGCAGACCGGTATTCTTCCCATCGATGCCATGATTCCCATCGGTCGCGGCCAGCGTGAGCTCATCATCGGCGACCGCTCCACCGGCAAGACTGCCATTGCCACCGACACCATGATTTCGCAGGCTCGCCAGAATAAACTGGCAGAGGAAGGCAAGCTGCCCGGCCATCGCCCGCTCTACAGCATCTACGTCGCCATCGGTCAGAAGCGCGCCACCATCTCCCGACTGGTTGCCAAGCTCGAGGAAAGCGGCGCCATGCCCTACAGCATCATTGTGGTAGCCAGTGCCTCCGACAGCGCCGCCATGCAGTACCTGGCTCCCTATGCCGGTTGCGCCATGGGTGAGTACTTCATGGATCAGGGTGAGGACGCCCTCATCGTGTACGATGACCTTTCCAAGCACGCCGTGGCATATCGCCAGGTATCTCTGATTCTGCGCCGTCCCTCCGGTCGCGAGGCATACCCCGGTGACGTGTTCTACCTGCACAGCCGCTTGCTGGAGCGCGCAGCCCGAATCAACTCTGAGGGTGGCCGTAAAGGCGGCTCGCTGACAGCCCTGCCCATTATTGAAACGCAGGCCGGCGACGTATCAGCCTACATTCCCACCAACGTGATTTCCATCACCGACGGCCAGATTTTCCTCGACACAGACCTCTTCTATCAGGGTGTGCGCCCCGCCATTAACGTGGGTATCTCCGTGAGCCGCGTGGGCTCCTCTGCCCAGACCAAGATTGTGAAGAAGCTCGCCGGTTCCGTAAAACTTGACCTGGCTCAGTTCGAAGAACTTCAGGCTTTCGCCCAGTTCGGCTCCGACCTCGATGCCAACACCAAGGCCAAGCTCGAGCGTGGCCGCCGCATCGTGGAGCTCTTCAAACAGGGGCAGTACGACCCCAAGAGCCTCAGCATTGAAGTGATTGACCTCTACGCCATTCAGAAGGGCTACCTCGATGACGTTCCTGTGGACAAGGTGCAGCAGGTATGCCGCGACATGGAGGAGGAAGCCACCACCAATAACCCCGATCTGATGGCTGCCATCGAGGCCGGCAAGGAGCTGACCCCCGAAATCGATGAGAAGCTCAAGCAGTTCATGACTGCCTTCAAATCCCGCCTGACGAAGTAATCTCCCCATGGCAAACCTCAGAGACATCAAGCGCCGCATTAAGTCGGTACGCAACACATCGCAGATTACCAAAGCGATGCAGATGGTTGCGTCTGCCAAAATGCGCCGCGCCCAGGAACTGGCACTCAAAGGGCGCAACTACATGAGCGCCCTCGCCCGAGTGCTCAGCCACCTGCAGGAGTCCATCAACGACGCCAACTCGCCCCTCATGGAAGAGCGCGAGAGCGGCAAGGAGCTCATTATCGTTGTGAGCACAGACCGCGGACTCTGCGGCGGCTTAAACTCCAACCTGCTCAGGGAAGTTCTGCAAACCTGCCCGCAGGAGGCAGATTACGTAACCATCGGCAATAAGCTGAACACCCAACTGGCACGTTGCGGCCGCAAGCTGGTAGCAACATTCTCGCTGGGAGATACTGCTGAGGAGTCTGAACTGAAGCCCATTTTCGACTTTGTGCGCAGCAGCTATACTGACGGCACATACAGGAATGTGAGGGTGATTTACCAGAAGTTCATCAACATCATGGTACAGCGCCCGCAGATGACAACCCTGCTCCCCATCAGCAAGGAGGAATTACTGCGAATCGCCGAACAGGATGAGGCAGATGCCACGACCGCAACAGCCCCGAACTTCCTGCTCGAACCCGGTCCCGCAGCCCTGCTCAATTCCATTCTGCCGCTCTACATCGGTCATCTGTTGGTTCAGATGATACTCGAGGGCAAGGCCAGTGAGCAGTCTGCCCGCATGGTGGCCATGAAGGCTGCTACCGAGAACGCCAAGACTCTCATCGGCGAGCTCACGCTGGAATACAACAAGGCTCGTCAGACACAGATCACAAACGAACTTCTCGAAATCACCACCGCCATGAAGGCAATGGAGTAATACCCCCCACCAACATCAATTTTCAAAATCAAAACTCTTATTTCTGAATCATGAACACAGGTAAAATCGTGCAGATTATCGGCGCCGTGGTTGACGTCGACTTCTCCCAGTCCGAAATGCCCGCCATCTACAACGCGCTGACCGTTGACTATGTGGTGGAAGGCGAGCCCAAACAGCTGGTGCTCGAAGTAGAACAGCACCTCACTGACGGCTGGGCACGCACCGTTGCCATGAGCGCCACTGACGGCCTGAAACGCGGTATGGAGGTTATCGATACCGGCGCCCCCATCTCCGTTCCCGTGGGTCCCAAGGTACTCGGCCGTATCTTCAACGTGCTCGGTGAGACCGTGGACGAAAAAGGCCAGCTCGAGGGTGTAAAGCGTTACCCCATTCACCGCGAGGCTCCCACGCTGGAGGAACAGGCTACTTCCTCCGAGGTGCTCGAATCCGGCATTAAGGTGATTGACCTCATCTGCCCCTTCCTGAAGGGTGGTAAGGCCGGTTCATTCGGTGGTGCCGGTGTGGGCAAGACAGTGCTCATCATGGAGCTCATCAACAACATCGCCAAGGCTCACTCCGGTCTGTCCGTATTCGCTGGTGTGGGTGAGCGTACCCGTGAAGGTAACGACTTCTACATGGAAATGAGCGAGTCCGGTGTTATCGACCAGGCTAACCCCGAGAACTCCAAGGTGGCTCTCGTGTACGGCCAGATGAACGAGCCCCCGGGCGCCCGTCTGCGCGTGGCTCTCTCCGCCCTCTCCATGTCCGAGTACTTCCGCGATGAAGAGAACCGTGACGTGCTGCTGTTCGTGGACAACATCTTCCGTTTCTCTCAGGCCGGTTCCGAGGTGTCTGCTCTTCTGGGGCGTACCCCCTCCGCCGTGGGCTACCAGCCCAACCTGGCAGAAGAAATGGCCGGTCTGCAGGAGCGAATCACCTCCACCAAGAAGGGTTCCATCACCTCCATGCAGGCTGTATACGTGCCCGCAGACGACTTGACTGACCCCGCCCCCGCCACCACTTTCTCTCACCTCGACTCCACCGTGGTGCTTGAGCGTGCACTGGCTGCTCAGGGTATTTACCCGGCAGTGGATCCCCTGGCCTCCACCTCCAAGGCTCTGGCTCCCGAGCTTGTGGGCGAGGAACACTACCGCGTGGCCCGCGGCGTGCAGCAGACCCTGCAGCGCTACAAGGACCTGCAGGATATGATTGCCATTCTGGGTATGGATGAACTCTCTGATGAGGACAAGCTCACCGTGAGCCGTGCCCGTAAGATTCAGCGCTTCCTTTCCCAGCCCTTCAGCGTGGCAGAGGTGTTCACCGGCATTAAGGGGCAGTATGTGCCCGTTGCTGAGACCGTGCGCGGCTTCGGCGAGATTCTGGACGGTAAGTGGGACGACGTACCCGAAATCAACTTCTACATGAAGGGCGGCATTGACACCGTCGAGAAATCCTGATAACCATGGCTCTGCAATTCCAGATTATCACCCCGGTTCGTACTGCCCTGCAGGCGGCTGTGAGCTCCATTCAGCTGCCGGCTGTGGCGGGTGAAATGGAGATTCTACCCGGGCATGCTGACCTCATTGCAGCTGTTGACAACGGTGAACTCATATACAAGCCGGAAAACGGCGAGGCTCAGAGTCTCTTTGTCGGCGGCGGTTTCCTGCAGGTTGAAAATGAGAATGTGTTGCTGGTAACAGACACCGCGCTGGTGGCAGATGAGATTGACCCCTCAGCTGTTCAGGCTGCTATTGAGCGAGCTCAGACAGCCCTGCGCAACAGCGAGACTGTTCTCGGCCGCGAGGAACAGACCTATCTGGCTGCCCAGTTGGCCAAGCAGCTTGCCATGCTCGATTTCACCCGCAAGAAGAAGTCCCGCGCCTGATAGGTGCTCACTCTCGAGATTTCAAAACGGCATGAGTTCAACTCATGCCGTTTTTTATGCTATCAAATGAAATAATTTACCCACAGCAGACCAACGCTGTACATGACCACCCACATGCAAAGGTATATCACCCCGAGTGTCGAGACCCCCTTTCTGCGCCACAAAGTAATGGCGTATGCCACCCAGCTCAGCAGAGTCAGCAACATTATCAACCCCATCACCAGTGCCCACACCGAATAAAAAGCTTTCACGTCACCGTTACTTACACCGGCAATGTACCAATGCCAGGTAAACATATTGAATGAACTCAGCAGGCCAATCAACAGAAATACAGGTGTCAGTATCTTCACAATGCAAATTATACACCCAACACATATTCTTATCAAGGCATTTATTTTCATACAAGCCTCGTAGGATTTGTGACATAATCTACAAATTTCTGAAAGAAAGTTCGACAAGTGAGCGGAAATATGGTAGCATGTCGGCAAGTAAATTTTATGAAAACGAGCACAACATCCGCCATACTGGGGCTGGCCTTCACGGTCACGCCGTTGTTTGCACAGGCTCCGGCCACAGCAGAACAACCGCAAGAAGCAATAGCTCAGAATGCAGTCGAGCAGAGAGAGCTGGTGCGCGACCCTCAGATTGTCAGCGGTAAGCTGGAAAACGGGTTGACCTACATCATACGCCCCACGACTGAGCCGGCAGGTCGCGCAAGCGTACGCCTTTACGTCGCCACCGGTTCTCTGGATGAACAGGCAGAAACCAGCGGTATATCCCACTTCCTTGAGCACATGGTATTCAACGGCAGCCGCACCTTTGAACGCGGCGAGCTGATTCCCACCATGCAGAAGCTCGGTCTCGGTTTTGGCGGCGATGCCAACGCCTACACCGGCCTGGAACAGACGGTCTACATGCTTGACCTGCCGAACCTGCAGGACGAGACGGTAAACTTTGCCTTCACCATCATGCGAGACTTTGCCGATGGCGCCACACTGGCAGATGAAGCCATTGACCACGAGCGTGGCATCATTGTCAGCGAGCTCAAGAGCCGTGATTCTGAGAGTTATCGCACCACACTTGCCCTGATTGACCAACTTGCGGAGGGCACCCGTATTGCCTCATTCATGCCTATCGGCAAGGAGGAAGTAATTCGTAATGCCCCCTACGAATTGTTCCGCAAGTACTATCGCGAGAACTATGTCCCCGAGCGCATGACCGTGGTCGTAACCGGTGATTTTGACCCGGCCACAGCAGAAAGCTGGGTACGAAAGCACTTTGACAGCATGGTTGCCACCCCAGCTCCCACCCGCCCGGACAACGGCAAGCTCACTAACCTCGGGCCAAGCGATAAGCTCATACCCAACAGCGAGCAGGCCAATGTGAGTGTGATGGCATCTGTCGTAAAGCCCTGGCAGTATGAAGCCGATACCTTTGAGAACCGTGTGAAGAACTTCCCGCTGGAGCTGGCCTGCCGCATGCTCAACAACCGCCTGAGCCGCATAGCCCGCAAGGCAGATGCCCCCATCCTGGCAGCCGATGTATCTGAAAGCGAGCTTTTCCACATGGCTGACACCTTCGGGTTCTCCCTCACATCTACTCCCGATAAATGGAAAGTAGCACTCATCACCGTGGAACAGGAACTGCGAAAGGCCATTGAATACGGATTCGAGCCTCACGAGTATCAGGAGACTCTTTCGGCCATAGCTTCCGGCATAACGCATGCCACCCAATCCTGGGAGACGGTCCCCGCCCCCAGCATGGCCAATAACCTGATTGAATGCCTGAAGAGCGACAGCGTGCCCACCACCCCGGCAGAAGATATGCGCGTGTTCAGGGCTGCCGTTGAGTATCTGTCTGCCAATCCGGACTGCTGCCGCCAGGCATTGAAAGAGGCCTTCGACTATTCCCGAGTCAAGCTCACCATGTCCGGCGCTCTTCCTGAGGGTACGACCACGGAATCTCTGCGTGGCACATTCAACGAATCTGCCGCCACCCCCGTGCAGAAGCCCGAACTGAAGGCCGCCCGCCCCTTTGCCTATGACCACATCGGCGAACCCGGGCAGATTGTAAAGCAAGAGTACATTGAGGATTTGGGCGTAACCACGCTGACCCTCTCCAACGGTATTCGCGTGAACCTCAAGCCGGTGGACTTCCGCAAAGGTGGTCTTACTGTAAGCGCCGCTATCGATGGCGGCAGCATGCACATGCCCATCAAGCCCGGACTTGGCATGGTCGTGAGTAACCTCATGAGCATGAGCGGTCTGGCCGAGCACGACATCGATGAGCTCAAGCGCATCATGATGGGGCACAATGTTGACCTGAACTTCGGCGTAAGCGACTGCCGCTACACCGTTTCCGGCGGTACCACTCAGGAGGACCTGGAGCTGCAGTGCAAGCTCATTGTGGCCAATATCCTGCACCCCGGCTACAAGCAGGATGCCCTCGCCCTCATGCACAGCAAGCTCCCCGGCTTCTATCGCCGCCTGTCCACCACTCCCGATGGTGCCTATACCATGCAGTCAGCGAAAGCACTTTACGGCAATGACCCCCGCTTCAACATCCCCACCATGGAAGAGCTCATGGCTGTGACCGTGGACGATGTTAAGGCTGCGGTCGAGCCATTCCTGCAGAAGGGTGCAATGGAGGTGACGCTCGTGGGTGATTTTGACCTTGCAGCCACACTGCCCATCATCGAGCGCACCTTCGGCGCCATGCCTGCACGCAACACCGAGTTCACTGAGCCCACAGCCGAGCAGCGCTCCATCAACATTCAGCCCTGGGGACAGCGCAAGTTCTTCCCCTACCCGACTCAGCTCGACAAGACAATCGTCACCCACGTACGCCCGGCCGGTAATGGTATGGATCGCCATCGTAACCGCCGCCTGACCGTGCTGAGCTCGATTGTACGCGCCAAGCTGTTCGATGGTATACGTGCCGAAATGGGTGAGACTTACTCCCCCTCCGTACGACTCGAAGTCAATCAGGAGTACGCCAACGCAGCCACCATTGTCACAGCCAGTGCCGGTGTGAAGGGCAACCGAGAGAAAGTGAGTGCCGCCATGGATTGCATTCTTACCGACATCGGCAAGGGTAACATCACGCAGGAGGACTTTGACTGCGCTATCCGCCCCCTCATCTCCTCCACCGAGAAGAGCCTGCGCCAGAACGGATTCTGGTGTGGAAGTCTGGCCGCCCTGCAGAGCGATCCCGAGCAGGCTGACCTCATCCGTGACCTGCTGCCCGACCTGCGCTCCATCACACTCGAAGAAATTCAGGAGCTGGCCAGGGAAATCTTTGGCAAGGACAACGCTAACTTCTACTTCACCGTGCCGCAGGATGCCGTTCCCTCACAGGAACCGGCACCTGCAGTAGATTCCGAGCCCGCAGCCGAGACGACAGCTCCGGTTGCCCCTCAGGCGCCCGAAGCAGCTAAAGCAGGCAAAGGTGCTGAAATGGGATACACTGTTCTCACCACAATAGCAACGGCTCAGCTCCCTGAGTGGCAACAGGTGATTGCTGCACTCGTCAACAAATACCCCGGGGCCGAAGTTGTGGCAGTGGATGCTATTACTGAGGAGAACGTCGCTCAGGCACTGCGCACAGTCGGTGCACGCTATGCTGCCGCAGTACTCCGCCCCGAGGAAATCGGCCGCGAGACCGTCAACCACCTGCACCGCGCCACACGTAAGCTCGATGATGATATGTGGGGCGACTGCATCTGGGGCATTGTCACCGGTTACACCGCAGCAGATGCCCTGCGCATTGCCAGGGATGACACCCCGCTCGTCATTAAGCGTGTACTGGGTACCACGAATGTCGGCTGGCACCCCTTCGAGTACAGCTACTGCATCACCGACTGGACGAATGCCCCCGTACTCGAACAGGAAGGCTATACTGAGCCCACGTCCACCACCTACGGCAAAGACACACCTCAGGGGCAACAGGGCCTGCAGGGGCTCTTCGCCGAGCGCCTTAGCAATGCGCGTAGCCAGATGGTTGTGAGCTCCAGCCACGCTACTCAGTTCAATCTCGAGATGCCTTTCTCCCGGGGGCTCATCTTCCCCTACGCAAACCGCTTCTACCAACTGAATCAGGGGGAGCTCTATGACTTCGGACGCCCGCTCCACAATGCCCTGCGCGGTAATACCAAGCGGCTTGCAGAGCTTGCAGAAAAGAAGAAAGACACCGTCATTGAGCCCGATGGGCAGACTCGAGTGTGGATAGCCGCCGGCAACTGCCTGTTCGGCAATGCTCAAAATAGCCCCCACAGTATGGCAGTCACAGCACTCTCTGCCTACACCTGCAATCAGGTGGTTGGGTACACCGTTCCCTCATGGTACGGCGCAGGCGGCTGGGGCACCCTCGGCTCCTTCGTTGATATGGCAGACAACACGACTCTGGCTGAGGCCTGGTACCTCAATAACCAGTTTATTCTGCATAGCACTCAGCAGCTCCATCCGGCACTTCTGAATGTGTCATTCAACGGTGAAGGAATGGACTACAATTTCCACCGCACTATCATGTCAACCGGCGTTCCCGAAAATGCCGAGAACTTCAGGGATATCTTCGGTCTGGTGCATGACCGCGATGTTGTGGCATTCTACGGCGACCCGGCCTGGTCTGCCACCGTCGACTGCAGCCACTCACCCCGCGCGCTCTCCGTGCAGTGGCAGGGTGACAAAACGGTAACGATTACAGCCAATCGAGATTACAAAGGCCGACTGGGTATATGGTTCCCCACTCCCGCCACCGGCAAGGATTCCACCAGCTGCGATGCTCCCGAAGCTGTCTATACCGACGACTTCCTTCTCTTCCCCGAGCTGGAGCTGAAGAAGGGAGAAACAAAGACAGTCAACATCAAATAACGTAACAAAAAGGACCGGGCAACCGGTCCTTTTTTTATAACTTTTCCACGTTCAGCTTTGCGCGTCCCTCAGCTGCCATAAGTGCCTGCTGAGTGCCGTTGACCACAATGGTATCCTGAGGCGACAGATTTCCCTGCACCGCGACCAGACCACCCCTCTGCAGACCGGTTACGACAGGAACGGTACGAACGTTACCTTTCTCATTTATAACCAGCACCATGTTAGTACCCTGTATACTGACCACAGCACCCACCGGGATTAACAGGGCATCCTTCTGCTCCGCAACCTGAGCCCTCACCCTCACAAACATGCCGGGCCTCAACAGCTCATCGGGGTTTGGGGTGCGGGCATCAAGCAGCAGAGAATCGGTTCCGGTAATCACCGAATTGTCCACCCCCTCGATAGTTGCCGGGTACTGATAGGGGCTCCCATCAGGTAATAATATCTGTACCTTGGCTCCGGGATGCAGAGCACCGTTTACACCGCCCTGTTTCAACCAATCCTGCGAGCTGATGCTGAATTGAATGCGGATAGGATTCACCTGCTTAATGACAACCATGGGGCTGCCGCCCGGGGCAACATAACTGCCGATGTCTGCCTCGGCAAAGCCGGCGATTCCATCGATAGGCGATTTCAACACGCAGTAGCCCAGATTTGTCTCCGCCTGATCAGCAGCAGCTTTTGCTGCTGCCAGAGCCGCCTGAGCCGCACTGAGCTGTTGTTGAGCATCGGTATAGGTCTGGCGGGAAATAGCGCCACTTCTGACCAGTGGTTCATTGTATTCCAAGTGCTGCGCGGCCTCCTTCTCAGTGGCCAGTGCCTGCTGCTCACGTTGTTCCGCCTCGGCAAGAGCCTGTTCATAGCGCGTTGGGTCAATTCGGTAGAGAACCTGCCCTGTCTTCACGTTCTGACCGTTGCTGAACAAGCGTTCCGTCACATAGCCACTCACCTGTGGCAGCACTGCGGCACTTACCATACCTTGCAGGCGGCCCACCCACTCGCGGTGCTCTGTCACTGAGCCTACTTGCGGGTGAGCCACCCGTACCGTGTATTCCGGCAACTGCGCAGCGGCTGACTGCTGCCCGCCATCCTCGCCACAAGCTATGAGCAGCAGCGCCGCCGTCGCAGAAATTGTCATTTTCCTCCACATCACATCATGTGTGACGCACCGAGAACGGCTTTTTTTCAAAAACAGGAATCACAAACAATTTCAGCCTGTTTTTGCACATAAAGAGCCGACATGCTATCTCACCCGATAACCATGAAAAAATGCACCCCCGACAATGAGACGGTCAGCATCTTCGGTGCCACTGATGTGGCAAAGCCGCTGCCCACGGAGCAATTCCCCGAACAGGCCATGCGCCCGGAAGATGCCTTTCAACTGATTAAAGATGAACTACTGCTTGACGGCAATGCCCGCCAGAACCTGGCAACCTTCTGCCAGACCTGGGACGACACCTGGGTTCACCGCCTGATGGATATCAGCATATCCAAGAATATGATTGATAAGGACGAATACCCCCAGTGTGCCGAAATCGAGCAGCGCTGCGTGCGCATGATTGCCAACCTCTGGAATGTGCCGAAGGAGAATACACCTATCGGGTGCTCCACCATCGGCTCGAGCGAGGCCTGCATGCTGGGCGGCATGGCGGCTCTGTGGCGATGGCGAGCCCGCAGACGCAAGGAAGGCAAGCCCACCGACAAACCCAATCTTGTGTGTGGCCCGGTGCAGATTTGCTGGCATAAGTTCTGCCGCTACTGGGATGTTGAAATGCGAGAAATCCCCATGAGCAAGGACAGTTTCTGCATGAGTGAGGAAGAAATGCTCAAGCGGGTGGATGAAAACACCATCTGCGTGGTGCCGACATTCGGCGTTACTTACACGGGGCAATATGAGTTCCCGGAACCAGTCTGCCGCGCACTCGACAAGCTTGCAGCTGAAGGCGGCCCCGATGTTGACGTACACGTAGACGCGGCAAGCGGCGGTTTTCTGGCACCCTTCACTGCGCCGGAGATTCCCTTTGACTTCCGCCTGCCCCGCATCAAATCCATCAGCTCCAGCGGTCACAAATACGGCCTTGCCCCGGTAGGCTGCGGCTGGGTCGTATGGCGAGATGTGTCGGAACTGCCCAAAGATCTGACCTTTGCCGTGAACTACCTTGGCGGCAGCATACCCACCATCGCACTCAATTTCTCGCGCCCGGCCGGTCAGGTTATATCACAGTATTACACTTTCAGCCGACTCGGCATGGAAGGTTACCGTCGCATACACAATGCCGCATATCAGGTGGCCGATTTCCTGCACCGAGAGTTCAACAAACTGGGTAAGTTCAAGTTCATTGCCACGGGTAACCCGCAAACGGACATACCGGCGGTCTGCTTTTACATGAAGAAAGGCTACACCCCCGGTTACAACCTCTACGAGCTGTCAGACAGGCTGCGTATACGTGGCTGGCAGGTGCCGGCGTTCAGCCTGCCCGCCAATGTGGAGGACATCGTAGTCATGCGCGTGATGGTGCGCCGAGGGTTCACCATGGACATGGCTGCCCTGCTTATGGAGGACGTCAAGCGAGCCATGGACTTTCTGTCAGCACATGCCCCCGCACAGCATCTGGAGGAGAAAGAGGCCATGACCTTCAAGCATACCTGATGCGCCACAGCCTCCATACCAATTGCGCCCTCAGCAAGCCTTTTTCTTGCGGGGGCGCAATCCACAGGGATAGCAGGTTTTCTGCTCTTCCTCTCGGAACTCGGCAAAGGCCTTCTCCGGGTCGCCCGGGGTCAGACGCAGGCGCTCGAGAATGCGATTGCGCATGGTGAGAGCTGCGGCATAGGATTCGGCCTCCCCGCCATACTGTTTATCTGAAAAATAGCGGGTAAAGTGAACCTGATTGCGGCAGAGTGTCACACGCCATCCCTGAAAGGAAGTGAACTCATAGGTAAACCGAGTGATATTGCGTATAGGCTTCATAACTGTGCGCATCATACATCACTAACTACCAGCCGTCAACAATTATTAGCCGCAACACGGATAACAGGACTTGCAATCCGGCCGCCCCCTGTTAAATTGTATGAGTCATGAGACTCAAATCCATCACATTCCGTTGTTCCGCACCTCAGGTCAGCCGGCTCGAGGAAGCCATGCGTACCCGCAGTACCGAAACCCGTACCGCCTTCATATCTGCTGCGCTCGAGGAGTTCCTCAACTTCGCCGAGCAGGCAGACGTAGCAAAACTCGACCTCTTTTCGCTGGTTGAACAGGTCGATGCCGTGGGTTGCGGCACTCCATTCAGGAGCCAGGCCTGAATAGCGGCCCTTCAGTTTTTATCGCTCGCCGATTTACAGCGTTTCTGTTCGCGTGCGGCGAGCGATAGCTGAATGGCATTGGCCATATTGTGGCAGAATACGTAGAAAACCGGGCCAATGTAAGCAATGGGAGAGGCATAGCTCTGCCCGGCGATATACAGCGTCAGAATCGTATTCTTCTGCCCCAGAGCCTGAGAGCACTCCCGCTTAAGCTCGGGATACCCCAACCTGTAACCGGCCAGGAATCCTACCGCGCACACCACGACAGCCCCCAGAGCCATCGGCAGCATGTCCCACAACGAGTAGTCCATTTGCAGAATACGGTGGGTACCGATAGCAGACACAACAATCAGGTTGAAGTTCCAGATTCCCAGGGAAACATCCTTTAACTTCCCGGACCACGCCTTGCATGCCGGGTACAGCAGGCGCAGAGCACAGGCCACCACAGCCGGAATGCCCAGTACGATGGCAATCTGTCGCGCAACCATGAGCATCAACTCGGTATAACTCAAATCAGGTGAGTTGACAATAAAGGGCAGCACAAAGGGCGTCAGCACAGCAAAGACTACCTGACTGAGCACCATCGCCGTCGTAATGAACCCCACATTCCCCCGCAGCAGGTTCACAATGATGGGTGCGGCGGATGCTATCGGGGCTGCACCGCAATAGTACACAGCCTCTGCCAGAGCGGGATTTCCCATCAGACGGGCCGCGGCAAAGGCCACAATCCATACTCCCTGCAGAGCCAGCAGCACCCACAGGTGCATGAGCCGAGGGCGCAGCTGGGCTGTATCGAGCCCCAGGAAGGTAATAGTCAGCATGACCGTGATGCCGTAGGGCAACAACCAGCCATATTCGCTAATCTGAGAGTGGAAGATGCCCCCGATAATGAAAGAGAGCACCATCAGAAAACTACGCAACTGCTGTTTCATATCAGTTATCGGCCGTTTTGGCCTCGGCACTGCGTTTCTGAGCCAGTAGCGTAGCGGCATCCCCGGCCTGAGGTTTGGGGTAGGCTATGCGATTGTGGTTCATGGTACGCAGTGTGGTGAAGAAAGCTGTCTTCATTTTGGCGATTTCGCCCAGAGTCAGGCCACTGTCCTGCAGATGACCATCCAGAATGCGCCCCTTGAAAATCCCCTCAATCATGTTACGGATATCATCCTCTGTGGGGTGCTGCAGCGAGCGAGTGGCACTTTCCACAGCATCGGCCATGCTCACAATACCCGACTCGCGGGATTGCGGTATGGGACCGGGATAGGTGAAGATGGACTTATCCACCTCATCCGGGCAGGTATCGGTGAGCCCATCATCGAACTTTTTCTTTGCCATCTCGTAGTTATCGAGCGCTTTGCGATAGAAGAAATAGGCCGTGGTCGTGCCGTGGTGCTCACGAATAACATCAATGATTCTGGGATTCAGCTTGGCATTCTGGGCGAGCTGGGCGCCCTCCGTCACATGACCGGTAATGATACGGGCACTGGCCTCGGGGGTGAGGTCTGCGTGGGGCGTCATGGTCTGGTCAATGATATTCTCGGAGAAATACTGAGGGTTCTTCACCTTACCTACGTCGTGGTACAGGCCACATACACCGGCGCGCGTCACATCTGCACCGATAGCCTCGGCCGCGGCCTCGGCCAGTCGCTGAACATACAGACTGTGGTGAAAGGTACCGGGAGCTGTAATCTGCAACTTCTTAAGCAGCGGGTGGTTCATATCCGCCCATTCCAGCCAGGTGATATGGGTAGAGATACCGAACAGGCTCTCGAGCATAGGCATGACACCATTGACAATAACTGCCAGCAGGAAATTAACACCCAGTGCCATAAACAGCATGGTGAGCAAATCGCCGGCATCGGTCCCCTTGGCAAAGATGCCGCTCCCATCCGCATGTAATGCCGACAGAGCAAGCGCTGCCAGAAACACAACAAAACCGGTCTTGAAGCCGGCATAGAGAATCTGCTGGCGTTTCTGCAGGTGACCACAGATAGCAGCCGATACCACACCGGTGAGCAGGCTCAGCACCATATAATCGGCAGTAAACTGCGCCGGATATGACTGTGGGAAAAACACTACACCGAAGAGCGTGCAGCAAAGTGCCACATAAACACCCATGGAGCGATTAATCAACACCGCTGTTACTGCTGGTGCCAGCATGTAGGGCAAAACCAGCAGCTTGTGCCATATCTCGACACCCGGCAGTCCATCCACTCGCGGCCATATACAGTTAATGAGGTATATCACGAACATCTGCCCCAGCGTAGCCAGCACACACAACAGCACACGCCCTGTATCCAGCTCGCCCTTGCGGTGCCCCAGAGCATAGTAGCCCGTCACAGCCAGCGAACACAGTACAACCCATACCACACGATATGCGCTCTGCAATGGGCTCTGAGCCTGCGAATATACCAGCAGACACAAGGCAGCAACACCAAGAACAGTCAGTAGCAGCAGAGACTGTGAAACTCGCCTGCCATCGACTGTGGTACTCGCCCCCTTGCGGCGGAATATGGATGAAAAGAAACTTGCCATACAACTTTTGCTGTTGCTCATTATACTCACCAGTTCACTCCTTGTCAAGTTCAGGCTTCAGCCAAATAAAAACACAGGCATGACCGGATTCAGGCTTGACAAGGTGAAAGTTTTTTTGTCTTTCTATAGATAGGCAAGGCGCTCCGCGCGGAGTGCGCCGTCATTTTCACCACCACACATCTGACATCAGCATGGCCAAAACGCTCATCATCGCAGAGAAACCCAGCGTAGCCGGAGATCTGGCACGCGTGCTCGGCAAAAAGACCGGCAAGTTCCGCAAGACCGAAACATCCGGAAGCTATGAGAACGATTCCCTCATCATCACCTCTGCCGTAGGTCATCTCGTTGAGCAGAAGAAACCCCAGACAGAAGACGGCAAGAGCCTGCCGTGGAAAATGGACTACCTGCCGGTCATGCCCAAGAGCATGGAGCTGGAGCCCATTGCAAAATCAGCAGACCGCCTGAAAAAGGTGCTGAAACTCGCCCGCAGCAAGGAAGTAACAGCTATGGTGAATGCATGCGATGCCGGGCGCGAAGGTGAACTTATATTCCGCAATATCATACGTTACGGCAAAATCAAAAAGCCCATCAGCCGCCTGTGGATGCAGAGCATGACCGATGACGCTATATTGGAGGCCTGGGCCAGCCTGAAGAGCGATGCCGATATGGCGAATCTGGCGGACGCCGCCGTCTGCCGCTCGGAGAGTGACTGGCTGGTGGGGCTTAACAGCACTCGTGCCCTCACCGTACTACAATCGTCCGCGGGCGGCTTTAACATTACCCCCACCGGTCGCGTTCAGACCCCTACTCTGGCCCTACTGGCAGCTCGCCAGAAGGACATTCTTGCCTTTACTCCCGAAACGTACTACGAAGTACGAGCCACCTTCAAGGCGCAAGTCGGCAGCTATGAAGGTCGCTGGTTCGACCCGGAATGGAAAAAAGACGAAAATCACCCCCAGCGTACTCGCGAACGCCTGTGGGACGCTGAAATCGCAGAGGCCATAGCCCGCCGCTGCGAGGGGCGCCCGGCCGAAGTAAAAGAGGTGAAAAAGCCGGTATCCATGCCGCCGCCCCTGCTCTTTGACCTGACCTCCCTGCAGAAGGAAGCCAGCAATCGCTATGGATTTTCTGCCAGTCGAACCCTGCAGATTGCTCAGGAATGCTACGAAAAGCACAAAGTTCTCACCTATCCGCGAACGGACTCCAAGTTCCTGCCCGAGGACTACCTGAAAATTGCCACACGCACCGTGGCTGCCATTGGCGAGAACATCGAAACTCTGGCTCCCTTTGCCCAGGAGATTCTGAACGACCACCGCATACGCCCCAGCAAGCGCGTGTTTGACAGCAGCAAAGTGAGCGACCACTTCGCCATCATCCCCACCGGTAAGTTTGTCAACCTCACGGGGGATGCCGCCAAGATTTTCAATCTGGTCGTTCAGCGATTCCTTGGCGTTTTCCTGCCCAACGCTGAGTACGAAGACACCGACCGCACCAGTATTGTCAGCAGCCCCGGAGCCAAAGACCACTTCCATACCCATGGGCGAGTTCTGCTGAAAGCGGGTTGGAAAGCCCTCTACAGCTCCCCCGAGCGCCGCAAGAAAGATGAGCTTTGCCCCGTGCAGCCCGGCGAAAAGGTTCTGACAAAGAAAACCGCCTCCATTCAAGATCAAACCAAGCCCCCGGCACCGTATACGGAAGCGACCCTGCTCACCGCCATGGAAACAGCCGGTAAGCTGGTGGAGGACGAAGAACTGGCCTATGCCATGAAAGAGCGAGGTCTGGGCACCCCCGCCACGCGAGCCGCCATCATCGAGGGACTGCTCACGCAGGAATACATTGCCCGTGACGGCAAGGACCTCGTGGCCACGCGTCGCGGCATCGACCTCATTGACCTACTGAGCAAAATCGGCCTCAGCACCCTCTCCAGCCCCGAGCTCACGGGCGAGTGGGAGTACCGGCTCAAACTCATGGAGAGCGGCAAACTCGGGCGCGATTCCTTCATGAAGGACATCCGCACCTACACGGCTGACATCGTGCATGCCGTGCGAGATTACATGAGTAACGGCAAAAACCCCGACCTGAGTATTGCCTGCCCGGCCTGCGGTACCGCACCGCTCAGCAGCAGGGTCGATGCCGTATCCTGCACCGGTTGCAAGTTCCGACTGCGCCGCGTGCATGCCGGTCTGGGATTGAACGATGAGTTGCTGACTCAACTTATCACCACGCGCAGCCTGCCCGTCATGGAAGGGTTCCGCTCCAAGTTCGGCAAGCCCTTCAAGGCAGGGCTGCGTTTGCTGGAGCCCGAGAAAGAAGGAGGCGTATGGAAAGCCGAGTTCTATTTTGAAGATGAAAAGACGGATTCCCGTAGCGAGCCCGAGGTTCGCAGCAGTCTGGGCAAAGTAACAGTCAAAGACCAGGGCGAGCTCGAACTCGTAGAAAATGATAAGCAATGGAGTGTTCCGGAGTTCCGCCTGAGCGGTAGTAAGACCGGCTTTGCCATGGCCAAGGTCATTCTCGGCAAGCCCATTTCCATTGACCAGCTCTACAAAGTTCTGGCAGAGGGCAAGAGCGAGCTCATCACCGGCTTTATATCCCAGCGCACCAACAGACCTTTCGATGCCTATCTGGTGCTCGATGCTCGCAAGGGCAATGTCGGCTTCGAGTTCCCGCCCCGCGACCCCCGCAAGAAGGACAGCAAGTCCACCGCCGACAGCAAGTTTACCGCAGCAGACGCCACCGTACAGGATTTATCGAAGGCCACACGGCACGGCGTGCTCAAGATTAAAGGCAAGGGCGAACACGAGCTGCTGGAAACCGAAGAGGCCTGGCACGTAGAAGGGCTGGCATACGGCAAGAACCGCAAGCCGCTGGTCATACCTCACACCATGTGCGGCATTTCTCTGACAGCCGAGGTTGTAGGCCGCCTGCTCACCAAGGGCAAGACGGAGCTCATTAAAGACTTCGTCAGCCACAAGAGCGGCAAGAAGTTCGACGCCTACCTCGTATTCACCCCCACAACGGGCCGTGTCTCTTACGAGTTCCCGCCAAAGAAATAAGCTAAAGGTTTAAAATAAAAGGCTGAGCCCACGCTCAGCTTTTTATTTTGACACAATTAGCGGCGCGACAGATAAACTGCATTTTTCCCTCTGTCTGGTCCGCCTCGCCTGATTTCAATAACTCCTGCGTATAGAACAGATAATCAGCATAGGAGGCGGACATTTCATCCGCAAAGGGATTCGGGTCACAGGCAATCAGAATCAATATCACATTGCCATTATCAAAACGGAGATATTCGAACCCATCATCCTCAAACACCCCGGTCAATGCAGAGCCAATGTAGGAGCTATGTAAGCAGCTTGTCTTCATCGACTCATCGCCGACCTTCTCAGCCACAGCATCATCCGGCACAGCCGCGCAGAAGCGATACTTGCCGCAGACGGAACGATGCAGGCAGCGGGATTCAAACTCAAACCAATACTCCATTTGCCCGTCGGACGTCTTCCGAACAGACAGCCCCCGGAACCCGTGGCAGTTGAGCACTGGCAGCACATCCTTCGCATCGGACAGGAAATAACGCACTTCTTCAAGGCGCTCCAGTGCCATATCTCGCCCAATTTGATAGGCGCTGTACAGGTTCTCGGGCTTCTTTTCCACACGACTCACCGGCAGGGCTCTCCAGGGACGCAGAACCAGAATATCGCCGGCAGCCTCCTTCTTTTCAATGTAACGGAGCGTTTCGTTGTACACCAAGTGGCGTTGCTCCATGGCTTTCACCAGTTTCGGGTACTTGCGGTACATCAGTCGCACCATAAACAGCAGGCCGTTTTCTTTCTTCTCATACGTGGGCGGCTGGGTCAGTATCACCACATTCCGGTTGTAGCCCAGTTCCTCGAAATAACGCAAGGGAATGGAGTCAGATATTCCGCCATCCAGCAGCTTGCGCCCCTCAATCTCCACCATCTGCGATACCAGCGGCATGGAGGCCGAGGCACGAATCCACTCAAAGCCATAATCCTCCTTACCGAGGAACTGATGATACACAGGTCCACCGGTCTCGACATCCGTACAAACCAGATAGAACGGCATGGGATTTCTGCTGAAGGCGTCAAAGTCGAATGGGTCGTGCACCAGCGGTACTTCGCCATAGGCAAAATCGCGGCTGTAGATATTACCATCCCGCAGCAGACTGCGCAGGCCACAATAGCGAGGGTCATTGCAGAACTCTGCATTGTACCGGATAGCACGCCCAATCTGGCCTGACTTGAAGTTCACCCCGAAAGCGGCACCGGCGGACACACCTATCGTGCCGTCAAACTGTACACCCTCCTCCATGAATACATCAAGTATCCCCGCAGTAAACATACCGCGCATCGCGCCGCCTTCCAGTACCAGACCAGTTTTCATCAGACGAGAGTCTACCATATTCAAACATTCCACGCAAGACTTTGCTTGCCCGGGCTCAACTCTTATTCTTTTCCAAGCAAAACAGCGCGCTGTGACTCAATCTGTTTGCAAAGGCTCAGAGCCTGTTCTTCGCGGGGGAATTCTGCGAGTTTCTGTGAAGTACCGAGTGAGGAAAGGTGTACCTCAAAGGATACTGTTACCTTTGGGTTCTCGCCGGACTCCTCCCACTCACTACGGCGCACTTCAACATGCAACTGGCGAGTGCTGAATGAGCGGGCGCATGAATAACCGAGGAAGCGCAGTATGTACAGCGTCTCCTCCCGCGACATGATCAAATATTTCCGGCCACACAGCAGGTACAGCAAGGTGCCAACCATAGCCACTCCCATTACCAGCGCGACACACGGCACCCATAGAGCCGAGGCGGCTGACTCAACCCCAAAGAAAAGCCACGCAGCAACTGCCAGCATAAACAGAGCAAACAACAGCAGCGCAAAGATACCGTACCACGGCAAGCGAGGCTTCAGCTCAATGCGCACCGAAGCGGCATCAATCGCCGGTCTTGAGCACATTGATGAAGGCCTCCTGCGGGATATTCACACGGCCGATGGACTTCATGCGCTTCTTACCCTCCTTCTGCTTTTCGAGCAGCTTACGCTTACGGGTTACGTCACCGCCATAACACTTGGCCGTCACGTTTTTACGCATGGCAGAAATGCTCTCACGGGCGATAATCTTACCACCGATACAGGCCTGAATGGCCACTGTGAAGAGCTGTCTTGGTATCACATCCTTAAGCTTGAGAGCAATCTCACGGCCCTGAGACTCAGCGCGCTCACGGTGAACAATCATCGAGAAAGCATCCACCGGCTCACCGGCAATCATCATGTCCATCTTCACCAGCTTGGCAGCCTGATAGCCATCGTACTCGTAATCCATGGAACCATAGCCACGGGTGGTGGATTTGAGCTTATCGTTGAAGTCCACCAGGATTTCAGCCATGGGAATGCGGCAGGTGAGCATCACGCGTGTATCATCAATCGTCTCGGTATGTACGACCTCACCTCGCTTCTCCATCACAATGCGCATGATATCGCCGATGTAGTCGGCAGGAATCATAACGAACACCTTGACGATGGGCTCACGGATTTCCTGAATCTCCTGAGGGTCGGGCAGAATGCTGGGGTTATCCACCTGAATTTCCGTACCGTCAGTCTTGGTAACCTCGTAAATCACAGAGGGGTAGGTCGAAATGACGTCCATATTGAATTCACGGCGCAGACGCTCCTGAATAATCTCCATGTGCAGCAGACCAAGGAAACCGCAACGGAAACCGAAACCGAGAGCCACGGAGCTCTCACCCATGTAGGTGAAAGCGGCATCGTTAATCTGGAGCTTAGCCATGGCAGACTTCAGAGCCTCGTAGTCCGAAGAATCCACCGGGTAAATGCCCGAGAACACCATCGGGCGAATCTCCTTGAAGCCGGGCAGCGGTTCAGCGCAGGGATTGGCCAGGTTGGTGTAGGTATCGCCGATTTTCACATCGGCGGCAGATTTCATGTTGGCAATGATATAGCCCACATCACCGGTCTCGAGCTGGTCGGTAGCCTGCATCTTGGGGGTGAATACACCCACCTCCTTCACTTCGTAGGTTTCATCGGTCGCAAACAGCTTAACCTTCATGCCACGGGCTACGGTGCCGCTGACCATGCGCACATACGACACCACGCCACGGTAGGAGTCGTACACAGAGTCGAACACCAGAGCGCGCAACTTGTCATCCTCAGCGGGCTGCGGGTGGGGCACACGGCTCACGATAGCCTCGAGCACGTCCTCAATACCGATACCGGCCTTGGCCGAGCACAGAATAGCCTCATCGTGAGGAATACACACTACATCCTCCAGCTGCTTATAAACCTTGGGCAGATTGGCGCTGGGCAGGTCAATCTTATTGACTACCGGCACAATCTCAAGCTGCTGGTCAAGAGCGAGGTGCATATTGGCAAGGGTCTGAGCCTCCACTCCCTGAGCGGCATCCACAATCAGCACTGCACCATCGCAGGCAGCCAGAGAGCGGCTCACCTCATATGAAAAGTCCACGTGGCCGGGAGTATCGAGCAGATTGAGCTCGTATGTGTTGCCATCCTTGGCCTTGTAGCGCATGGTCACCGGGTGGGATTTAATGGTGATACCCTTCTCTCGCTCAAGGTCCATGGCATCGAGCAACTGGTCCTGCTTATCTCGCTCACCAATAGTGTTGGTAAACTCCAGCAAACGATCCGACAGGGTCGTCTTGCCGTGGTCAATGTGAGCGATAATGGAAAAGTTTCGTTTGAAGCGGATATCCGTAGCCATGCGCGCGGGACTATACTACTTGCTCATTCTTTTGTCAAGCCAAAAGAATTTCATCCGATTCATTCTTTAACTCTCGGTAAGATTTGCGGCTAACATTAGAGGAATGCAACAAACAGGGCTTGCCAACAAGCGAAAATCATGGTAGAATGGTCGGAGTAAGACCACCACATGCAACGCAAGTTCCTCAGCTGGCTATTCGTTCTCATCTGTGCGGCATTTGCCGTGGCGGGGGCGCTGTCATTCCTGCAATTTCAACGACAGTCTGAGGCACGAGCTAAGGATTTGATGAGCAGCCGTCTGCATGACCTCATGCTGCTGGTGAAGTTCAGTCAGGAGAACATGCGGCACGTGATTGATATCAACGACGAAAGCACCTTGGAGCGCACGCGGGCCGCGGCAGAAATCATACGCCTGAACCCGGCTATACTTGATTCACAGGAAGGCTTACAAGGGCTTTGCAATGACCTGGGGGCAGCGCAACTCTGTGTGTCAGACAAGGCCGGACTGGTAATCGCCGGCGTGCCGAAGTCTGTGCTGGGATATAACCTGGCGCAGCATGAACAGAGCCGCCCCTTTCTGGAATGTATCACCTCCCCCGGGTTTGAAGTGATTCAACGCCCACAGGGTAACGGACTCAACGGTGAATTGATTCAATACGCCGGCGTAACCCGCCCGGATGAACCGGGTGTCATTCAGCTGGGGTTCAAAGCACAACATGAGCAGATGGTGCGAGAGTCCATCAACTTTAGCAAACTCGCAGATAACATTCTGGGAAAAGATGCCGGGTATATCATTGCATTTCAGGAAGGGCGCATGCTCAACAAACAGGCTCTTAACCTGCCGACCTCCATCCTGCTCTCTCTACCGCTCAACAAGGTGAGCGAAGTCACACTGGGCGGCACAAACTACGCCACCTACGTTATTGAAAGCAACGGCATGCGTCTGGTGGCACTCATGCCCTGGAGGGAAATCAGTAAAATCAGTTTCAAATCACTGCGGTACCTGCTGTTAAGTAATATCGGGCTTTTCGTCTTCATGTTCGTGATTGTGTGGCTCCTGCTGCGCATTTACGTGCTGGGTGGCATGCGCCGCATCAACACAGCCCTCCACCGCATAACGGAGGGCTACACGGAGGAACGGGTGAATGAAAAATCCACCCCCGAGTTCACCCGACTTTCCACAGGCATAAACGCCATGGTGGACGCCATTCAATCTTACGGAGAACAGAAACGCGAGCGACTGCAGAAGGAGCTGCAACTGGCAGGAGCCATCCAGAGCACCGTACTGCCGAGCACTTTCCCGGCTTTCCCTGACAACAACGAGTTCGACATCTATGCTACCTGCGATCAGGCCCACAGCGTAGGTGGCGATTTCTATGACTTTTTCATGCCCGACAGCAAGCACCTGTGCTTCATGCTGGGCGATGTTGCCGCCACCGGTATACCTGCCGCACTATACATGATGCGCGCCATTTCCATAACCCGCGAACTGGCAAACACGGGCGCAACCCCGCAGAATGTGCTGACAAAGGCGAACAAAATTTTATGCCGCGAGGGTGCGGATATGCGACTGTCGCTTTTCTATGGGCGACTCAACATCATCACCGGTGACCTGCGATTCGTCAACGCCGGAACTCCGCAGGCTCTTCGCTGCCACAATGGCGGCCAGTATGAAATGCTCACCATGACCTCCGGTGCCATTTTGGGAGCACATGCCGAAGCGACCTACCAGGAATGCAGAGTCACCCTTCAACCGGGGGACAGACTGTTCCTTCACACTCACGGGGTACTGGCTGCGGCCGACGTAGACCTCACCCCCTTCGGAGCCGTGCGCCTGCAGGAAGCGCTGCAGGCAGACGCCCCCACCGTAGCCGATGTTCCCCGCCGGGTAAGAGCCGCGCTGCGGCAGTACACGCGCGAAATGGAACAAAGCAACGACATTACCATGCTGGCACTCGAGTTCCGCGGTAAGTGGAGCATTCACGCACGCAAGAACGTAACAGCCGCAACCCCGACTCCGCTCACCACCATGCTACAGGAAAAGCTGGAGAGCGTGTTTGCAGCCCCTGACAGCATAACAAACCTCATCAAAGCGGTGGGCGACATTATGAGCGTGCTGCCGCCCGATACAGAGGTCGAAGCCTACCTGCGCTGCAATGAGCAGGAGGCACGCCTGAACCTCACCTACAACCAGCCACAGTTCAATCCGCTTATCGTACTGCCTCATTTACCACTGGAACGAGTAGACTTCCGCTCTGACAACAACAGCAGCACACTGAAACTGCGACAATCACTTTAAACTTCACCCACTCCATGAAAACGGCACCTCCTGTTCCCGTCATCCCCCCGCCACCTCCGATTGCGCAGTCCCCTGCAGTGGAGCCGGTCGAAGAAACCATGCAGGTAGAGGAGAGCAATCCGCGGGCTCCGCTCCCGCCCGGCTCGCAGGTGGGGGAATACACCATTGTCTCGAAATTAGGTCAGGGTGGCTTCGGCATTACCTACCGAGCCCGTCACAACACACTGGGGTCAGAGGTTGTTGTGAAGGAACACATGCCCTCGGGACTGGCCATGCGCATGTCGGGCAGCAGCTTTGTGACCAGCGTATCACCCGAGGCAGATGCACGATTCAAAGCCACCATGGCCGAGTTCATGGAGGAAGTCGTTATTCTGATGGGGCTGGAGCACCCTGGCATCGTGCCCATCATATCCGGGTTCGAGGCCAACGGGACAGCCTACTACGTGATGCCCTTCGTGGCAGGCCACTCCATGAGCCTGAGCGATACGCCCACCCTCGACAAAGAACGTCAGGCAATCGAGGCTCGTAAACTCAAGCAGCAGTTGCGTGCCCTGCTCTACACACTCGAATATCTGGAACAGAACGGGATAGTGCACCGTGACATTAAGCCCGAAAACATCGTCATCAACACCGAGGGCCGCCCCATTCTGCTGGACTTCGGTTCTGCCCGTCAGCTGCAGGAGGGTAAAGTTTTCACCAACATCTACACGCCTGACTTCTGCGCCCCGGAGCAAAGCACCGCACGCTCCGATGCTCAGATGAGTGCGGCCATCGGTCCTCAGACAGATATCTACGCGCTGGGAGCAACCTTCTACTACCTCATTACCCGCCTGCTCCCGCCCAAGTCGGACATGCGCACACTGGCATCGCCCGATCCTTACAAACCACTGGCCGGGCGAGCCCACTTGGAGGAGTACTACAGCCGTCATTTCCTGCAGGCCATCGACCGCGCGCTGGAACTGGCACCGGCTGAGCGATGGAAGAGTGCAGCCGCCTGGCGCGACAGCATGGAGAGCGGCATCATCCCCCCGCCCTCGGGGCTGGTCAAGCGCATGCGCATTCTCATGACCGGCAGTGTGGCAGTTGTTGTAGCTCTGGGTACCCTGAGTGCCTGGGCACTCAAGGAAAAGGAGCAAGCCATGGAAATCTATAACAACAGCCTGAACTTTACCGAAGGCATGCTCTATGACTTCAACGATGAACTGGCAGATATTCCCGGCTCAACCGAATTGCAGCGACAACTGGGTAACAACCTGAAAAATTACCTTAACTCCATGGAGAAGCTCCCCATGGCCAAGGACGAAAAACTGCAGCGAGCACTCGCTATTGCCTGGAAAAACCTTGGTTCCGTGAACGTGCAACAGGGGGAACTCGCCGCGGCAACAGATGCGTACCGCAATGCCACCAAGCTGCTGCAATCACTGCACGATGCACACCCCGATAACCAGCAGTACCGCTATGAACTGGCCCGCACATGGTTATTGCGTGCCGAAGTAGGCCGACGCCGCAACATGACGGAGCAGGCTCGAGTACTGGTCAGTCAGGCTCTCAACATGCTGCGCTCGCTCTGTGACCAATCTCCCGATAACCCGGATTACCACTGCGATTTGGGGCGCGCCATGGAATACACAGCTCGCCTGGCCGGCAATACAGGCAACATTGACCAGCGCCGGAAAGCTACCGACAGCATGACTGACCTCTTCCGCAAACTCGTAGTGCAATATCCGCGCCACGAAGGGGCAAATCTCGGTCTGGCTCAGGCCCTTATTGCCCAGGCAACCATTCTGTCGAATAGCGAGGATTATGCTCTGGCGACCCAGTTGCTCAACGAAGCGCGAGACATATACACCATGCTCGCCGCCGAACAACCCTACCGGCTCTCATTCAAAGCCGGTCGCTCTAACGAGGCCTACACACGCGGTAATATGTATGCACTCATGAGCGCAGGAACAGATAACAAAGAGCTGCGCTACGATTTCGATGATAAAGCCATGATGGCATTCAAGCAGAGTATATCACTCTCCGAAGACCTTGCAGCCATGGACGCGCATAACACGGAATACGCCTACCAACAATGCCGCGCAATGGCGTTCATGGTTGACATCATGCAACGCCGAAACCTCAATAATCAGGCAGAAGCCTACTGCAACATCATCATGCAGAAAATTGAAAGACTGCTGAACACCTCCCCGGGGAACAATGAATACCTCATGCTCAAAGCAGGGGCTTGCCGAGGTCTGGCCAAAGCACACTCACAGTCCGAGAAATACAAAGCCCGCGCCACGACAGAGTTTACCGAATACCGTAAACTTGTACAGGAAATGTTGCAGAAAACGCCCGGGAATCACAGTCTCAAGGTAATGTATGCAGACGCACTCATCGAAAGTGCTGCTCACAACATCTCCATCGGGAACCCCAAGGATGCCAAAATATGGCTGGAACAGGCAATCGTGCTGCTGTCAGACATTGCCCGCCGAGCACAGGACCACGCAGCAATTCAGAAACAGCAGACAAAAGCTCACGAACTGCTTAACAGCCTGAACCCGCCGGAAACAGTTCAGCCGATAACAGATAGTGCACCCAAAGCAAAGTAAAATCTTGCAGCCACTGCTCAAACATGCTAGAATGTCGGTTGTATGGGAGCACTGACGCATCGAATCAGACTCGGTTGGAAAGGCTTTTGCCAATATCTGGCAGAGGGTAGGATTGACCCGCTGCCGGCTCGCCATGCTATCAGTGGGTACAACCTGACAAAAGCCGGCAAGGATACCAAAGCGGCGCTGGATGTCGCGCTGGTAGGTCTGCCGCAGGGCATGGCCTTTGCAGCCATGGCCGGGCTGGACAGCATCTATGGCATCATGGCGGCTACCGTAGGGACCTTCATTGCTCCGCTGTTCACCCGCTGCGGCATGACGGTGAGCGGCCCCAGCAATGCCACCGCGTTCATGCTGGCGAGTTTCTTTCTGGCTTCGTCCCCTGGCATTCAGAGCAACCCGGCCATATTCGTACCACTCATTGTATTCATGGCCGGCGTGGTCTGCGTGATTGGCGCCTTTGTGAAAGCTACGGAAATGCTGCAATTTGTCAGCCGCAGCGTGCTTGTGGGCTATATCACGGGTGCGGCGACGCTCATCATCGCGTCGCAGCTACGCTATGTACTGGGAATCAATGACGTCAATGCCGGCAGCTCATTCTTCACTATGAGCTCAGCCATCATCAACAATCTGGACAAAGTACAGTGGCAGCCCATTGTGCTGGGTGTACTTTCGTTCCTGATGTTTATACCGCTCAAAAAGCACTTTAAGTTCCTGCCGACCTTTGCGGTCATTCTACTGACCATGAGCCTGCTCAACTGGGTGCTCTGCCAGCCGTGGACAGGCGCCTTCTTCACCGATGTACGCATGCTCAAGGACTTCACCATGAGCGACCTGACCTGCACTCCACCGGCTGTGTGGGAGCTGCCGGGGCACCTGGCCGAGCTGTTCCCGGTCATCATCGGTATCGCTTTCCTCTCCACTCTCGAGCAAACGGTTATGAGCAAAACTCTTTCTGCCAAGACCGGAGAGCAGGTCAACCTCAATCAGGACACCTTCGCCGTCGGCATGGCAAACATCGGCTCTGCATTCACCACATCGCTCCCCTGCTCAGCCTCTCTCACCCGCTCCATGCTTAACTACACGGCAGGTGCTGCCACAAGATTCTCGGGCGTCATCTGCGGCCTGCTCTGCCTGGGTATTACCTTTGTACTGGCCAGTTTCCCCATCATTTCCTGCATTCCGCACAGTGTTCTGGCCGCTCTGGTTCTGGCGAACGCTGTCTCTCTGTACGACGGCAAACTGCTGCGCATCTGTTTCCGCTCCACACGCGGGGATGCTGTGGTACTGCTCATCACCTTCATAGCAGCCCTGCTGCTGCCGCTGCATGTGGCTATCTTCGTGGGTGTTATCATCTCCGTTTCGCTCTTCCTGCGCAAGGCGGCACGCCCCGAGCTGGTGGAATACACATTTGACAACGAGGGCACGCTCATGGAGCTCAACAACAAGGCCGAGCGCCTGCCCCAGATTTCCATTGTACACGTGGAGGGCGACCTTTTCTTCGGCGCGGCGGACCTGTTCCGCAAGCAGGTATCGCGCATTGCCGAGGACCCCAGTCTGGCAGTTATCGTGCTGCGCATGCGCAATGCCCGTAATCTGGACGCCACCGCCGTCTGCGCACTCGAGGAACTCATCAAGTTCACACGCGAGAAAGGCCGCCACCTCATCATTTCCGGCGCAGGCCGACAAGTGTACCGAGTGCTCAGAAAGAGCGGAGTGCTGCATGTTCTGCAGGCTGACTGCGACCGCGACCTGGGCGAGAGCAACATCTTCATCTTCGAGCCCAAGAACCCCAATATTTCCACCCGCAAGGCACTCATGCGTGCCCAGAAGCTGCTCGGAACCAAGAACGCCGACATCTCCATCTACACCACAGAGCACCATCCCCCCGCCTGAGTATGAAGGAGAAACACTACGGCGATTTTGCTCAGGCACTGGTGGATTGGTTCACGGCACATGGGCGTGATTACCCCTGGCGGCGCACGACCAATCCCTGGGCCATTCTGGTCAGTGAAATCATGCTGCAGCAGACAACAATTGCCACAGTTCTGGGGCGATACGAGGCATGGCTTGCGCAATTCCCTACCCCTGCAGCACTTGCAGCAGCCGATGAACAGACCGCCCTGCGCTCATGGGAGGGGCTGGGCTACTACCGCCGCGTGCGTGCGCTGCGGGCGGCAGCTATAGCCATCTGCGAGAAACACGGCGGAACCTTCCCCGAAAATGAAGGCGACATACGCGCCCTGCCCGGTATAGGTGACTACACCGTGGGTGCCCTGCTCAGCTTTGCCTACAATCGCCCGGCACCACTGGTGGATGCCAATGTGAGCCGAGTGTTTGCGCGCGTATTCAATGATTCCACCCCGATTGACAGCCCCACCGGGCGCAAACGGCATTGGCAACTGGCAGCACAGCTGGTGCACCCTACCAATCCGCGTGCTTACAATTCAGCCCTCATGGAGCTGGGGCAAACCATCTGCACCACCGGCAGTCCCACCTGCCTGCTCTGCCCGGTGCGTGCCTATTGCACAGCCTCAGCCCCCGAAACGCTGCCGGTCAAACTCCCGAAAAAGGAAATCACTGCTCTCGAGCATTGGGATATCTGGCACCTCACGGAGAGCGGGCTCCTCATGGAAAAACAACCCGGCGGCAAACGCCACGAGGGTATGTACCGCCTGCCCAGACGCAGCGCTGAGGAACTGGCAGACCTACCCCACCTCTGCGACCAGAAATACACCGTCACCCGCTACAAAGTTACCCGCCACCTCTACCTCGCAGAAACCGCTACCCCACGCCGGGGCGAATGTTTCATACCCCTTGCAGACCTGCCCACCACCCCCATGGCCAGCCCTGACAGAAAATTGGTGGAAAAATACATAAGCTGAGCACAATTTTTCACGTAACGCTCAATAAATTGACAGTCGACAAACGTCTATCCGATGGTATGTCAAAAATTTCAGCAGTCATCATCACGATATGGGGCATGCTGCTCACCCCATTAACGGCCGCAGAAGGAAACTACGGCACGGCAGAGGAATTCGGCAGTCAAACGCTGAGGCTCACGCCGGTATTCGGGACTCAGCAACCTCGTTTATGGGGACGTGGAAAGGAGAAGATTCGCGCCACATTACAGGGCATTCGTGGCAACTGGGGACAAAACGCCGTGCTGCAACTGCGAACTCCGCGTCAACGCAATGTTCGTATGCCCGCCGTCTACCTGAGCGATGAGGACATAGAGTTTGTCGAAAAGTGGCTCATGGATAACAAACTGGAACCATTGCAGACAAGCAACATGGGCACGCTTTATGTACGGTTGATATCAGTCACACCAACTGCAGTACCCGGAGAATTGACACTCGTCTTTCTGAATGCTGACGGCAAGGTTAGCAGCTGGATTATCGATGAACAGCCCGCCCCCACCGGAAATAAGAATATACAGCGGCTGAGTCTTACCCCTGCCGGTATGGAACGGGTAAAGAAGTGGCAGCAGGCAAAGGACACAACGGACCGGGACTTACCGTTCCCCATTGCCGCCTCGCCCAATGAAGCTCTTGTATACAGTGAACTGAGGGGAGTCAATACCGTCGTGCTCTTTCTCGGGCAGAGAGGAGGAGCAAAAGATACAGCCTTTCGCTTCTATTTGAAGCAACACCCGGATGCCGCCGCCGTTTGGAGCAATAGTTATGTTTTTCTACTCGTCTATGCAGACGAAAACGGGCTATACAGTCCACAAACATGCCGCGAGCTCAATGAATTCGCCAACCATCACAATGTTCAGCCAACCGGCTACACCTCATGGCAACTATCGGTTATTCCCTCCGAACTGGCGTACGGAATCTCCTTATTCAATAACGATGTACTCTCCGGCATAACCCTGATAGGAAATCCGGATGTCGGCAAAACACATATTCTCCTACAACGAATCTTTGTTTTCAATATCAGAACAGAAGATTTTCTCAACACTGAACCTACTCAAGTCCCCTTTCTTCAGCAATGATTAAACATTTCATAGCGTGCAGCTTGCTCCTCATTCAGACTTCTGTGCTCTGCGCATTTGAAGAAGAGATTAACACCCTACTGGCTAATCCGGGACATGACGAGGCATTCTACAGTCTCAGTGCTCCAAATCCGAAAATAGACGAAGCTCTGAGCAAGCGGAGTGAGGAGGAACAGGAACAGCTGAGTACACTTATCACCTTCCGTGAACTCTATGCGGCGCGTTCCCGACAGGCACAAGTTCCCGACAAACAATTTGTTCTCCGCATGCGCGACTTCATCATGCAGCACAAGACTTTTAGTGAGCGCATGCAAGGGCTCGAGCAATGGCTGAACTCCCCTGAAGAACTCACACTTACAGAGTTGGATATGATTCGCCGAGCCGTCATGGTATGGTGCGGCAATTATGGACGTCGTCTGGTGGATGCGCGATATGCCCATCATTTCCTAACGGAATTTCGTGATGGTCGCCCGGTAATACTGACTCAACGTACTGAGCACGATATTGCAGAACACATGGGGCACTGCCTGAGTAGCTTCATTCAGACAGAGCGCACCCTCAACGACAGAATACCAAGCTCGCTGAGCAATGGCAGATATCGTTTGCGTAATCTGTTGGCTGCACTGATATGGAAGGATGAGACAGCTGCTCTGGCGCTTGCCCGTGGCAAAGGATTAAGTGGCTATGAGTTACTTCAACAGAAGCCGGAAAACATACCGAACTGGCTCATGAGCAGAGGGATTATCCATTACAGTAAATACGGTTTCGATATTCCGGACAGTTGCCTGACAGCGCTGAATCCTCAGCATTTTATTTCCCAAAATGCCGCACTTGAACAATTACAGGAGCAGAACACCGCCCTACCTCAGCCCCTGCAGGCACTTGTCCCGCGTTGCATGCTTGCTCTGGGCAATAGTAGTGCCCCCGTCTGGGAACCCGTTATCCCCAATAACCGGGGCTGCCACCCTCATTGGCCGGATGCCAGTGCGCCAACGCTCCCGCAATGGTCCCCTACTCTATTGGGATTAAACGAAGAAAGCAAGGAGAGTATCGAACAGGCTTTCACGGAAGAGCTGGCAAAACTAGAACAGCTTATCATTCCCGTCCGCGAATACCATAGCACGTCCGCCATTCTGACGGCGGCCCTGGAAGAATGCGCCCGGGTTCGCCCCATAAACAACAGCAATCAACTCCCCATCTACCTGAGCATAGCCCTTGATTTCTCTCGTGACGGCATCACTATCGACTACGATATGGATGAAGAGGAACTCCTTTTCTCCACTCGGGAGGAGATTCCCGTTATTGTACAGCAGGCACAGCTCTATATCCCCCAGCACATTCACAGGCTGACACTCATGCTGGCAGTTCTGGAGCAACAGGGCCATATCGCAGAAATAAGGCAGAATTGCAGCGCACTTGCACGCCTGCTCAATCGCCACAATCTGTGGCCGCTCATCATCTGCCAAAGAGAGCTCCGCGGCTTCAGCCCCCGGGCATTGATAAGCCTGTTTACTCATTATGAGGGCAATGCCGAGCTGCTGATGCAATACGGCAAAGCCATGGGTATGCCGCACGAAATGCAGATAGCCGCCCTCGGACATGAAGACAACCTAAGCATAAACCTGTTTAATGCCGCCATTATCAGCGGAGTGTTTATGCTCAATGAAGACGAACACTGTCAGGCAACCTCGGAACTGCTGGAACAGGCGCGCCAACATGCATACGATGCAGATCCGACACTGACCGGCAGCATTATCACCCACCTCTTACGGCATGGCGTTACAGAGCCTATCCTTTCCTGGCAGGATTGTCCGACTCGCTTTTTCTGCGGCAGATATTCCATGAACGGCCTGAGGTTGATTCAGGCTCTCAAAGATAATAATCAGATAGAGGCGGCTCAGAAACTCCTCGCCATCATGCAAAATGAAGCTCATTATCCTGCGACCCGACTGGCAGCCGCCGTTCTGGCTGACAATCCGGAGCAGAAAAAATCCTGCATCAGGGATGCTCTGCTGCTGTCCATGCTCTGGTACATTGCAGATGAGCAGATATACCGGGAATGCCGCGATTACCTGATAGAAAGCGGAATAGCCCCGCTCGATGCCATCAGGATGGAGTTAATCTGTACCGATGGCCGCAGCGCCGGCATTACCCCGGCCATGGCCGATATGTATCACCGTGCGGGCGACATTCAGAAGGAACGCTTTATATGGGAGTATCTGCTGGCTACCGGCATATCTGTAGCCACACCTTATGGCGATTGTCCCACTCAGGCAGATATAGCACATTATCGACAGCAAGCAGACGCCTGCCGGAAAAACGCGACATCTTCCGAAAACGAAGCAATACCGCCCCAAACAACCGTGCAAGCTCTGTACGATACAGCTGTACTCCCGGCCAGAGAATGGAAGCGAAAGAACGGTTTACCCTCTGTAACCGGGCAATTAGTAGCCCTCTACGAGCAACCGGCAGCCATTCGCATACTCAAACAGAACGGTAAAACCGACTTATTACTGCTCAGCGAACTGGCTGAAAATCCCACGCAACATATCGAAAAATGGAAACAAACATGCGGCTTCGAGCTGTGGGAGTGGAGCAATCCACCGTGGCATCTTGCTAACTTCAGTCGGATATGGGGTAAACCCGTAGCCGCCGCTCCCGACTTCACCTGCCCGGGCAAGTTCATGCTCAGCGTGAGAAAACCCGATGGAGATATCGCTCAACTTCGCTGTATGGGACTGAAAGGCAAACAGGCTCAGCGAGCTGCCGAGTTCTGCAACTCGTATATGATGAAGGATGGGCTTAAAATAGCCGCCTCGCCTGCAGAGGCTGCCGCCATGGCAGGTAAAGATAAATTACCGGTGATTGTTGTGTGCTGCCCCTATGGAGAAACGCAGGGAATGCCCGGCTATCACACCACCCCGGCAAACAAACTGCTCAGTTATCTGGCTGCAAATCCGCAAGCAACGCAGGCATGGAGCAATTGCATCATATTACCCGCTCCTTTCAAGCAGTTATCAAACGGTCAATTCGGCTACCCGGACAAAGAAAAGCAGGCGCTCCTGCAACTGGAATCACAGCTCTGCCCCCCGGGCGTAGAGGGAGAAATCACCCCGCTTGCTCAGGCCCTGCAGGCTGCAATCAGCCATTCTCGCTCCGATTTTCCCATCATCTGTTGGCTCAGCACAGAACGCCACGAGAGCGGAGTGCTCGACATCAATCCCATC
>JAFURE010000012.1 GCA_017471985.1 Akkermansia sp.
CCCCAATCGATGGGGGCGTCGGAATTGCTCATGGGTGGTTCTGTTATTTCGTCTGGCATGCCGCTTTATATAATAAGGCGTATCAGAAAAGATTTTTGTTGCTATTTTTTGCATTTTTCTGAAAAAAACTTATTTTTGCCTCGATATATAGCAAGCGGACACAGAAACAGCGGGGATGCGGCCTATACCGCAACCCCGCTGAAAACGGAAAACCTGAAAGGGAACTCAGGCGAGAGTAGCCACAGCCTTGGCAGCCTTGCTCTTGTAGTTGGCTGCGCGGTTGGCGGGCACGATATTCTTCTTGGCAGCCTTGTCGATGGCAGAGGCGAACGTGTTGTAAGCGGCAACGGCGGCCTCCTTGTCCTGAGCGGCAACAGCGGCAGCAACCTTCTTGCGAAGAGTGCGAACACGGGACATGGTGGAACGGTTGACGGCGGTGCGGGCGATCGTCTGGCGGATGCGCTTCTTAGCGGACTGAGTGTGTGCCATAGTAAAAATTTATAAGTGGTTTTTCGTTTTGGTGCGGGAGAGTTTACATCATTTCGTCAGAATGTCAAGCGAATTGAAGCAAAAAAGATGAAATTTATTGTCTTACACACAGACCGAAATCCGGCTACGTGAGCACTAATAACTGATTTTCAAAGCAAAAGTAAACATTCACCACCACCCGATACCGTAACAGCCGCCTGCCCCGATTTTAACGGCGGATAATCAGCTCATACCAAGCATTCTCACACAATGTCATAACATTACAGGGAGCGTACACCATTTAGGCTTGCGCGAGCGGCGCGTGCGTGTTATCATGCGCGCCATGAAGAGAATATATCTGACAGGCTGCGTGATAGCGGCATTTGTGCTGAGTGCCTGCAGTCAGGTGGAGCAGCCCCAGCCGGAATTAGGCCCTAACCCGGTAGCCCCGGCAGAAGAGGAAGCGACTGAGGAACCGAAAGAGGAAGAGAGCAAGTCTGATGATGCCGAAAAGAAAGACGATGAAGAAGCTACCGCCGAACAGGAGGGTGAAAAAGAGCACGTTTGCAGCGGCCTGCTGAGCTGCAAGCTGGGGCTCTGCCCGAACGGCAAGAAACGCAGAGAGGCTACGGCAGCCAATGAACCGAAGGACGACGAAGAAGAGGAACAGGAAGATGAGGAAAACATCACCCCTTCAGAAGAGCAGATGGAGGCCGCTCGCGCCCTGATGGCCAAGAATAACAAGAAAAAGAAGAGCTCCGGCAAATCCCGCCGCCGCGCAGCCGCAGAGCCTGAGGAAACTTACATTCCCGAGGAACCGGTCGTAGCGAGCAACACATCAGGCATACCCGGTCGCAGCGGCCTGCGCATGGGCCACTTTGCCCCGCCGGAGGAAGCAGTCAGTCGCGGAGATAACGACAGCCCCCAGCCCAACGCTGTTGAGCGTCATGGCCTGCGCTCCCCCTCCCTGCCCAAGAGCCTGCCCATGAACATAGACGGCAAGACCCACGCACACTGATTTTTCGACCATGGATACCCCTCCCCGCAAGTTTGTACCCGTACCTTTCGCCTACCATCAGGAAGTAGAGCTCACCATCGAGAACCTCTCCAACCAGGGAGACGGCGTGGGGCGCATCGACAACTGGGTCGTCTTTGTACCCTACACCCTGCCCGGCGAGAAAGTGCGTGCCCGCATATACCGCAACGACAAGAACTGTTCGTCAGCCGATTTGGTCGAGGTACTGGAGCCCAGCCCCCGGCGCGTGCAGCCGCAGTGCCCAGTGTTCGGCTATTGCGGCGGGTGCCAGTACCAGCACCTGGACTACGCCGCTCAGCTGGAGTGGAAGACCGCACAGGTAGCGGACCTGCTGCGCCTGCAGGCCGGGCTGGAACTGCCGGTGCTGCCCGCCATTCCCTCGCCGGTGACCTATGGCTACCGCTCCAAGATTACCCCGCATTTCCACAAACCGAAGGACGCCAAGATGGGCAACATCGGCTTTCTGCGCGCCGGTTCCCGCAGCGAGGTGTGCGACATTAAGCAGTGCCCCATCGCGATGGATGCGCTGAACGCCGCCCTGCCCATCGTTCGAAAGTCTGTTCACCAGGCCGCCGCTCAGTACAAGCGCGGTGCCACCCTGCTCATGCGCGTGAGCGAAGGCAGCGTGATTACCAACAACAACGCCGTCTGCACCGAGAAAGTAGGCGAGCTCACCTTCAATTTCCTCGCCGGCGACTTCTTCCAGAACAACCCGTTCATTCTGCCGGCATTCACCGGCTATGTTGCCAAACAAGCCTGCGCCGGCGGTGCCCGTTATCTGGTGGACGCCTACTGCGGCAGCGGCCTGTTCGCCCTGACACTCGCCCCACACTTCGAGAAAGTGCTCGGCGTGGAAGTCAGCGAGACCAGCGCCGACTGGGCTCGCGCCAACGCCCGCAGCAACGGCATCACCCACGCCTCGTTCCTGGCTGCCAGTGCCGAGGCTATCTTCGAGCAGGTGGACTTCCCCGCAGCAGAAAGCGCCGTAGTGATTGACCCGCCACGTAAGGGCTGCGACATGGCCTTCCTGAACCAGCTCTTCGCATTCGGCCCCGCGCGCGTGGTATATGTATCCTGCAACCCCGCCACCCAAATCCGCGATTTGGCAGAATTCGCCAAGGCAGGCTATAAGGTTGTGGAGGTGCAGCCCTTCGACCTTTTCCCACAAACCAAGCACCTGGAGTGCGTGGCAACCCTCGAAAAAATGTCATGAGCAACAAAGAGAGCAGCGAACTGAGTAAACGCATAGGCCGCAGCGGCGAGGACTACCTGGAGGCCATCGGCCACCTGTGCCACAAGAACGGCTCTGCCCAGGTGAGCGACATCGCCCAGATGCTCAACGTCAAGAAACCCAGCGTAACGGCCGCCATGCGCAAGCTGGCCGATTTGGGGCTCATTGAGTACCACCAGTACAGCCCCATCATCCTTACCGCTGAAGGTCAGCGCTATGCTGAGCGTGTAATCTACTCGCACACCATCCTGCTGCGCTTCATGACCGAGGTTGCCGGCCTGCCCCCCGAGCGGGCAGATGTAGCAGCCTGCAGCATGGAGCACATTCTGACGTATGAGGAAATTGCCGCCATCGGCACACGGCTGAATCCGCCGGTCGGTCCGACCGAATTTTGAACAGAGCCTGAGTTGCCGTCGTCAAACCGTTTATACAAAGTATGAACAGAACCTCCCTCAGCGTCACATCATCGCTCATCATCGTTAATATCGTTGTCTTTCTGGTAGGGCTTGTCGCCAGACAACCCGCCATTCTGGGGCTACCTGTACCCGGTGCTGAGCAAACGGAACCCACCCTGCAAATCATGGGTGCGTACTCCTGGTTCACCTGCTTCAAGGAGTGGGAAATCTGGCGCCTCATCAGTTACCAATTCCTGCATGCCAACTTCGGGCATATTCTGTTCAACATGTGGGCACTGTTCTTCTTCGGCCCTGCCGTGGAGCAGATAATGGGCCCGCGCCGCTTTCTGGCCTATTACCTGAGTTGTGGTGTGGCAGGGGCTCTCTTCTCATCCATACTGGCCGGGCTCGGCACATTCAGCATGATTGACAGCCCACAGGCCGTGCTTGAGGTGAATGCTCTGGTGCACCAGTTCACCGACTACACCGGCATGGTACAACCCTGGGAGCTGGTTCCTCTCATCGGCGCCTCGGCCGCTGTGTACGGTGTGATGGTATCGGTGGCATTCATGTTCCCCGATGTACGCATATCGCTGCTCTTCCCGCCGGTTACCATGACCATGCGCACCTTTGCCTTGGTTATCATTGGTTTTGCCACAGTGACCATTCTCTTCAATCTCGACAATGCCGGCGGCGAGGCCGGGCATCTGGGCGGCATCATTCTGGGCTCCATCGTCATGCTGGTATGGAAGTGGCGCTGCGGGGGCTATTTCCGTTAATCTCTGTATCAACAACAGGCAATGGCTACAGCGCTCTTC